>JAIPBW010000004.1 GCA_021738505.1 Bacteroidales bacterium
TCGTGTCACTTCTTCTCGCAAGTGGTCATCTGGTATTAAATCTTTTAATTTTCTTTTTTCTTTTTTGCGTACCATATTTTTCAAAGTTAAAATTCTTATTTTAATTTAACTTTGACACACTTTTTTAAACAGTCTCTCTCAGGATAGTTTAGGCCAATATGTGCCAACTGAAGAACTAGATTATACTGATGATAGTAAAGCATATACTAACCTTTATTACATGGAAATTCCTATAAAATTTGCTTATAGATCCGATAATCTACAAGTATTTGCAGGCCCTTATCTTGGCTTTAATCTGGGAGGCAAACAAGTTAAAGACGGAACAATTAGCTATGACGGAAAAATTGGTGATATAGAATATGATGGAAAAATGGAATATGATCAGGAGACAAATATAAAGCCTTCATTCGGAGCCGTTGATCCTGAAGATATGATGGACGCGATGATGGAAGGAGATGCGTACATGGCAGGTTTTGACTTTGGCTTTAATTTCGGTGCTGGTTATAGAGTTGATAATTTGATGATTAATGCCGGATATTCAATAGGATTAGCTAACCTTAACCCTAATATTGACGTGGAAGGGTATGAGCGTTCTAGCTCTAAGCAAAAAAACAGAGTAGTTTACTTTTCGGTAAGTTATTTCTTAGATATGTAAGATTCTTTTATTTATACATATTTTCAAAATAGCGACTCCAACTTTTGAGTCGCTATTTTTTTTATTTAAGGGTGCATTATTTAGGGTCTGTCCATAAAGTAAGTGTCTGGTTTATAATGTTCGAGTTCAAAGTTCACCCCGCATTTATCGGGGGTTTGAGAAGTTTTTTATCATCAAAAGTCCTGATTGTGACATAGGATGACTGTGGTAAAAAACGAGGGTAATGCAGAAATTAAACATTATGGAGATACTATTAAACTTAAGAATAATTCTTACCGGAAGTGTCTTAAATCAATTTTCCGGGGATCATTTTTAGTTGTTTCAGATTTAGCTTCTGCAAAAATTTTATTAAATGCTACATGGACGCTTAAATAGGTGATGGGGAGCGTGAATAAGGTACCTATTCCCAAAAGCATCAAACCCAGTAAATTTATTAATATTAGCACGGCGATCAGTCCTAAGATATTTGGCAGGTTCTTGGATACTAATTTCCTGCTGGCCTCCATGGCATCCCAATATTCAAAATCGGCATACACTATAAATGGAATAACAAAAACATAGGCAACGGCTAAATATATTCCGGGAATGACTAACATAAATAATCCCAATAAAATTAACAGGCCGGAAAAGGTAGCAGCAATGAAAATGTTTTGCCAGGAACGAAATCCACGGAAGAAATCATTAATTGTTATTTTTTTTCCGTTGTCCATTTGCCGGGCAGCGTAAAAGAACCCTGAAATTAAAACCGGCATTAAACTTATGTTAATCAAATAGCCAATAGGCTGAATTTTCAAGGTTAATACGTTAAACATCATTATAAAAAAGGTATAAACGATAAACAACAAAGGTTCTGCTTTGAAGTATTCTGTTGCCTTCATTAATATCTCGCGGAGATCAAGCTGAAAATTACTGTTGAGTATTTCATTTAGTTTATCTTTGTAATCGCTTCTTGTCATAAGTCAATCATATATTTTTGCAAAAATAAACATTTCAAATGAGGTGGATAGTTCAATTCGTGAATAAACATAATAAATTAAGAACTTGTATTCCAAAAGACTATGTGTTTGCTGTAACAGTTTCTTTTATAGTTATTTTGCAATCCTGCAACACGATTCCGGAATCTGGTGAAGATAAACAGGTTTTTCGCTACAACCAGGCTTCCAATATTACATCACTTGATCCGGCTTTTTCCCGGGATCAAGCGAATATTTGGGCTGTCCATCAAATGTTTAACGGACTTGTTCAGTTGGATTCCAATCTGAATATAAAACCGTCCATAGCCAAAGACTGGACGATATCTGAAGACGGAACAACCTATACGTTTTATTTGAGGAATGACGTGATGTTTCATAATCATAAATTATTCCAAGAAAAGCAAGACCGTTATGTAACAGCTCAGGACTTTGTTTACAGTTTTAATCGTTTACTTGATCCCAAAGTGGCTTCGCCCGGGGCATGGGTTTTTAATAATGTTAAACAAACGGATAGTGGATATGCTTTTAAAGCAATAGATGATACAACACTGCAGATTGAACTTGAAGAACCTTTCCCTCCGTTTTTGGGAGTCCTTACGATGAAATACTGTTCAGTAGTTCCTAAAGAGATAGTAGAAGAATATAAAAGCGAGTTCCGCAAAAATCCTGTCGGAACAGGGCCTTTTTACTTTAAAATGTGGGAAGAGGATATTAAGCTGGTGATGCTAAAGAATCCTGATTATTTTGAAGTTGATCAAAACGGGCAGCAATTACCTTATCTTGATGCCGTGTCGGTTAGTTTTATTATTGATAAACAATCTGTATTTATGAACTTTATAAAAGGCGATCTGGATTTTCTTTCCGGATTGGATGCCAGCTATAAAGATGAGCTGTTAACCAAAAACGGTACACTCAATCCGAAATATAAGGATGATATCAAGCTATTAACACAACCTTATTTGAATACAGAGTATTTAGGTTTTTTGGTGGATGATTCTCTGGAAAGAGTTCAGAATAGTCCGTTGCGGAACAAAAAAGTAAGACAAGCCATAAACTATGGTTTTGACAGGAAAAAGATGATGCGTTATTTGCGTAATAATATTGGAACCCCTGCCTTGTCTGGATTTGTGCCCGAAGGGTTGCCTTCTTTTGATTCAAGTAAAGTTAAAGGATACCATTACAATCCCCAAAAAGCACGCAGACTACTCAAAGAAGCTGGTTACCCCAATGGCGAAGGGATGTCGCCGATTACGCTATCTACGACTTCTTCGTATCTTGATTTGTCCAAATTTATACAACACCAATTGCAAGATCTGGGCTTGGAAGTAGAAATGAATAATGTGCCACCAGCCACGTTACGGGAAATGATAGCTCAATCCAAACTGAATTTTTTCCGGGGTTCCTGGATCGCCGATTATCCTGATGCCGAGAATTATCTGTCTTTGTTTTATTCCGCAAATTTTTGTCCAACCGGACCAAATTATACCCACTTTGCGAATGAAGAATTTGATAGTCTTTATGAAAAGGCTCAACATATTACAAATGACTCCATAAGGTTTAAACTCTATCGAAAAATGGATAAGCTTGTAATGGAAGAAGCACCCGTAGTTGTTTTGTATTACGATCAGGTGCTACGGTTCGTCTGGAAAAATATTGAAGGCTTAGGTAGCAATCCGTTGAATTTGCTTACACTAAAATATGTGAAGAAATCACCGAAGTAGCTGACAAAAGCAAAAGGTTTATGTTTTGATTTCTAGTCCGTCATAGCCTAAAAATACATTTTTAGGTAATATTTTTTTTATCTTTTCATATTTTCCCATTTCATGACTAATATGCGTCAGATAAGCCTTTGCGGGATTAACTTTTTTGATTAATGCCAATGCTTCGCTTAATGAAAGATGGGAATGATGTTTTTTGTGGTGTAATGCACTTAAAACAAGAACATCCAGGTTCTGTAATTTGGCTTGCTCCTCTTCGCTGATTTCTTTTATGTCTGTTAAATAAGCAAAATTACCAAACCTGAAACCCCAAACCGGCATCTTGCCATGCCAGGCGTATATGGGAAGAATTTGATGGTTGTTTATTGTGAAAGCACGATTTTCAAGTTGAATTAGATTAAATTGTGGAGCTCCGGGGTAAGGATTTTCATCAAAAGCATAATAATACTTTTTTTGTATGGCTTTCCGGGTTTCCTCTCCGGCATAAATGTCCAGTGGCTTTTTTTGACGAAAGAAAAACGGTCTGAGATCATCCATTCCGCCGATATGATCATGATGCGGGTGTGTTATCAAAATAGCATCGATCCTTTCAACCGGGTGAGCAAGTAATTGTTGACGTAAATCGGGACCGGCATCAATAAGTAGGGTTGTATCCTGAAATTTTACTATGGCTGATGTCCGAAGCCTTTTATCATAAGTGTTTTCCGATCTGCAAACTTCACATTTGCAATTTATCACGGGTACACCTTGTGATGTCCCGGTTCCAGTTAATATTATTTGCATGCGATGGCTACCAATTTTCAATGTGTGGTTGATTACTATTTAGTGTCTATCCATAAAGTGGACAAGGTGTCTTAGTGATCATGTCTCTGTTCAGAAGGTTCCATTTACAAGGCTTGCGCAGCCCGAAAATGCGCAGTTTACTCAGGTAAATGAGCAATTTTCGGGCAAGCGTAACGCAGTAAATGGGACTTTATGGACAGAGACTATTTAAATGCAACAAGCATAACTTGCCAGTTTAATCAAAGCAAAATTAAACATTTTAACGGGGAAATTTTCCAGCATTAAAAGGAGCGATATAAAAATCCAGTCATATTTGTATTTTTGTATGCTATGCGAACAATATATTCATACCTTATAATTTCTATGATCTTCATGCTTGTAATTGGTGAAGCTCAAGCGCAGAAGGATGTACTTGTTCCCCGGAAAAATGAAGATGGTGTATATGGTTTTGTAAATCAATATGGAAAGGAAAAAATTGATTATCAGTATCTATATGCCGGAGAGTTTCAAAATGGATATGCTGTGGTAATGCAGCAAGACTCATTTTATTATATCAGCCGGGAAGGAGAACTTGCTTCCCGGGGATATAATTTAGCTTATCCTTTTTTTGATGATTATACGATTATTGGTAAGGGCGGTAAATTTGCGTTTATAGATAAGAAATTCAATATTGTCCAAAACCGGTGGTTTAATGAAGCTTATCTTTTTCAGCGGGGATATGCTATAGGAAAGACAGCAAAAAAGAAATTTTTGCTTAGTGAAAAAGGAAGGATGAACCGTGTCACAAATAGTTATTCAATTCCCATTCAGGGTGAGGTATATGAGGTGGTTGAGAAAATGCCTTATTTTCCCGGAGGAGACAAGAATATGCAAAAATTTATCCGCAAGCATATTTCTTCCGAAGTTACTATTCCCTTGGCCTATGTGTCCTTTCGGGTGGAAAAGGACGGTAGTTTAAAAGACATTTCAGTTATGGGTAATGCGGGTGAAACAACGAAAAAGCGAATAAAACAATTGTTTATGAAAATGCCGCCATGGGTGCCGGGAAGAGAATCAGGAGATAAAGTTCGTGTAAAAATGAATATTCCCATTTCTGTCAATCCGGAGGATGAATAAGTAAAATATAAAGGAGATCTATAATGTTTGAGTGGATAAAAACGTGGTTGTGGAAACACAGATTAAAGAAAGATGAAAGACAGGTAAATCGAAAATTAAAAACAGTAAGTCTTGATAATGCGAAATCCATTGGAATAATTGCATCTATTAATGATGAAGAAGATTTAAAGACCATCGAGGGTTTTGTGCATAAACTAAAAAACCATGAAAAAGATATTAGTCTGATTGTTTTTACTCCCGGCAAAGAAATCCCAAATTATTGTATTCCTAAATTATATGTGGATTTTGTCTCCCAAAAAATGATAAACTGGTTTGGTATTCCGACAGGAAAAGCTATACGGTCATTTCAACAAAAAGATTTTGATATTGTCATTGATCTCTGTCGCGAACATAAAAAAGAAACCCTTTATATGATGGCAACATCAAGGGCTTCCATGCGCGTTGGACGGTATAATGAAAAATGGACAACCTATTATGATCTGATGTTGTCGGAAACGGATAATGATAAAAAGAATTTAAAACATTATATTAGCGAATTAGAAAAGTATCTTAACCAAATAAATGCTGTTAACCATGAATAATGATATTTTTAAAGGAACAGGAGTGGCCCTGATTACTCCTTTTCATAAGTACGGTACCATCGATTTTGTTGCTCTGGAGCGATTAATTGAATTTCACATCAACAACCAGGTAGAGTTTTTGGTTGCATTAGGTACCACATCAGAATATCCGACTTTAAGTGAAGACGAACAAATGGCAGTTCTGGATTTTGTGGTTCAGAAAGTAGACCGGCGAATACCTGTAGTGGCAGGTATCGGGGGGAATAATACGAACGCAGTAGTGGACAAGATCAAGAAAATGAACTTTAATGGTATAGATGCCATTCTTTCGGTTACTCCATATTACAATAAACCTCAGCCGAAAGGCCAATATCTGCATTTTAAAACTATTGCCACCGAATCTCCTGTTCCGGTTATTCTCTATAACGTGCCCGGTAGAACAGGCTCCAATATGTCAGCAGAAACTATTTTGCGACTGGCCAGTGATTTTGAAAATATCATCGGCGTAAAAGAGGCTTCAGGGGACTTTGATCAGATCATGAGCCTCATTAAAGATCGTCCTGAAGGATTTTTGGTTTTATCCGGTGAAGATGCTCTTACTCTTCCGATGATAGCTGCCGGTTCTGACGGCGTAATTTCAGTAGTAGCCAATGCTTATCCTTATGCTTATTCTGAAATGGTGCGTTTAGCCCTCAAAGGCGATATGGAAGCTGCACGAAAATATCATTATGAGCTTTACGATTTGATTAAAGCTATCTTCTCGGACGGAAATCCAAGTGGTATAAAAGCAGCGCTTGAAGTGAAAAACAAATGTTTGAATACATTGCGTCTGCCGCTTGCTAAAGTGAATAAAGCGGTTAACATTCAGATCAAACGGGCTGTGGAATCAATCTCGCATGAAAACTAAACTTTATTTGTTGATAGCATTGTGCTTTAGCACTTTCATGTTATCGGCACAAAAACATCAGGAATGGCTTGTTCAGATTCCGGATAGCAGCGGATTGAATGAGGTCCGTGGTGTATATTATGACCGTACGGATAATCGGAGAAATGTGTATTATGTTGCCCAACAAGGGTTACAAGCTTTAAAAGAAAAAAATATTGCTTTTAAGGTCTTACAGCATCCTAATCAAATTATAGATAAAAATGCAGGGCTATATCAAAAAAACAATCTTTCGTTTCCTCTTGTAACGTATCCGACTTATCCGCAATATGACAGCCTGATGGCAGCTTATGCGCAGAATTATCCGTCAATATGTGCTTTGGATACTTTTGCCGTATTGCCGTCCGGAAAAAATTTGCTGATGTTGATCATCGATGATCAGCCAGATATGGAAGAAAATGAAGCAGAGTTTTTTTATACATCCACTATGCATGGTGATGAGACAGGCGGGTATATTATGATGCTGAACCTGATCGATACATTGCTGAAAAATTATGGAAAAGTGCCATGGATTAATCAGCTCGTGGACGATATAAAAATTTGTATCAATCCGCTTGCCAATCCGGATGGCCTTTATGCAGGTAATGATTTTTCGGTAGCCGGTGCTACGCGAACCAATGCCAATGGTGTAGACCTGAACAGAAATTTTCCTGACCCTGAAGACGGGCAACACCCGGATGGATTTAACTGGCAGCCGGAAACAAAAGCGTTTATGGATTTGGCTGATAGCATGAATTTTACTATGTCATCAAATCTTCATAGCGGAGCAGAATTGGTTAATTATCCCTGGGATACCTGGGGTCATGTTCATTCGAATGAAGACTGGTGGGTGGAGGTTAGTAAAGAATATGCGGATACAGCCCAGACATATAGTTCAACAGGGTATTTTAGTAGTTTTCAGTTTCCGGAAGGTTACACCAATGGCTATGCCTGGTACAGCATTAGCGGCGGCCGGCAGGATTACATGAACTATTTTCATAGTTGCCGGGAGATGACCCTCGAAATTGCCAATCAAAAAGTGTTGCCTGTCAGCGAATTGTTGCCTCTGTGGAATGCAAATAAACGCTCTTTGTTGAATTATATGGCAAGAGCTAAATATGGAGTTTCAGGAACTGTTACGGATTCTTTAACAGGCGATCCGCTGAAAGCCAAAGTTTATGTCAACAACTTTGATGCCGACAGTTCCCATGTTTATAGCCGTGTTTCTAACGGTTATTATCACCGCTATTTTTCTGCTGGTAATTATGAGCTTATATTCTCGTCTCCAGGGTATGAAACAAAAAAAATGCCGGTTTCAATTGCCCCATTTCAAAACCAAAATGTAGATGTGAAGCTGGCTCCAAAGGATATTAGCATAGAAAAACAACAGGAAAATCCGTTCAGTATTTTTCCCAATCCGGCATCTGATAAGTTTTATATTAATTTTGATAAAAACGCTTTTACTGGTAATCTTCAAATCCGGATATACAATTCAGAGGGTGAGCTGATTATAGCTGACAAAAGGTCTTCGAAGCAAAGGGAAATTCAGGTTTTAACCAAGGATTTTCCGCCGGGAATATATCTTGTTCAAATACTAGATTATCATACTAGTAATATTCAAAAATTGATTATCGAATAATTCAGGTTGAAAAGTTTGTCATTTATATAAGGCAGAATTTAAACATTCCGGAGAATTTGGCTGTTTAAATATAAAACCCAAAAGAAATAAGCTATGGAAACTACAAAACTTCACAACATTGATTTACCCGCAAGTCGTATAGGTCTTGGAACATGGGCTATTGGCGGCTGGATGTGGGGAGGAACAGACGAGAAAGAGTCCATAAAAACAATTCACAAAGCCCTGGATAAAGGAGTTAACGTTATCGATACTGCTCCGGTATACGGTTTTGGTACCAGTGAAAAAATCGTTGGTGATGCTTTAAAGCAATATGGAAACCGCGATAAGGTTATTGTAACCACTAAAGTAGGTTTGGATTGGCTTAATGATAAAGTTTTTCGAAATGCCTCCTGGAAAAGAGTGCGGCAGGAAGTGGAAGATTCCCTGAGACGACTACAGACCGACTATATTGATGTTTATATGATTCACTGGCCGGACCCGCTTGTGCCCTTTAAAGAAACGGCTGAGGTAATGGATAATCTGATGAAAGAAGGAAAGATACGTTCTATTGCTGTGAGTAATTATGATGAAAAGCAAATGGAGATCTTTTCCCATACAGCGCCTATTCATGTTGCTGAACCTCCATATAATATGTTTGAGCGTGAAATAGAAAAGGATATTATTCCACATTGCAAAAACAATGATATCAAATTATTTACTTACGGAGCTATCTGCCGTGGGTTGCTATCCGGTAAAATGACACCTGAAACTACTTTCCAGGGGGATGACCTCAGAAAAGCCGATCCAAAATTTCAAAAGGAAAGATACGAGATGTATCTAAATGCTGTTAAGACTCTTGATGAATTTGCTAAAGAGCATTTTAATAAAAATGTTATTCATCTGGCTCTTCGGTGGGTCTTGGATAAAGGAGCAGATTTAGCTCTTTGGGGTTCAAGACGACCGGATCAACTGGAGGTGCTGGATGAAGTTATGGGTTGGAATCTTGACGATAACGATATGGCAGCTATTGATAATCTTTTGGATGAAACAATTGATAACCCTGTCGGACCTGAATTTATGGCTCCTCCTACAAGAGATAAAGTATAAATTGTTTTATCAAGTAGCTCTCTGTAGTAGCTGAGATGAGTCTGACTTTAGCGACGTTAGCAACTTGAGTGAATGAAGAGACTAAGAGATGCGAGAGAAGGAACATTATTGATGAATGGATGATAAAAAAACAAAACAAATGAAGATTTTACCAGTTGATAAAATCAGGGAAGCCGATGCGTATACAATACAAAACGAACCAATTGCATCAATCGATTTAATGGAGCGTGCCGGAACAAATTGCTATGAATGGATCAAAGAACGATTAGCCTCAGATCAGAAGGTTATGGTTTTTGCAGGGATTGGAAATAATGCAGGTGACGGACTGGTTATTGCACGTCTTTTAGCAGCTGATGATATTGAGGTGGAAGTTGTTCATCTTCAGTTTAGCGAGAAGTTTTCCGGGGATTTTTCAACGAATATGGATCGTTTGAAAAAACAAAACAAGGCAAAGATAATGCCGGTAAAGTCGGAAGAGCAAATCCCGGAACCATCTGCAGATGATGTTGTTATAGATGCTGTTTTTGGTTCGGGTTTAGCTCGCCCAGTAAAAGGATTGCCGGGTAAAGCTATAGAAGTTATAAACCAATCGGAAGCAGTAGTTGTTGCTATTGATATTCCCTCCGGCCTTTATGCCGATCATCCTGCAGATGAAAAAGAAGGAACCATAGTTCATGCAGATTATACCCTGAGCCTGCAGATGCCGAAACTGTCTATGATGATGCCGGAGACCGGAGACTTTGTTGGGGAATTGTCAGTGATCCCCATAGGATTGCATCCTGATTTTTTAGAACAGGCAGATACCCCTTATCATGTTATCACGGATGAATTTAAAACGTTGTTACCCCGGCGAACAAAGTTTGCTCATAAAGGAAACTATGGTCATGCTTTGATAATAGCAGGTAGCTATGGAAAAATGGGTGCTTGCGTATTGAGCTCCAAATCCTGTTTGCGAACTGGAGCAGGTTTGGTAACGGCTCATGTGCCCAAAAAAGGCTATGACATCATTCAGACAGCCGTTCCCGAATGTATGACTGTTATTGATCCGGATCAGGAAATTCAGGCTAATCTCCCGGATTTGAAGCCATACAATGTAATTGCTGCCGGCCCCGGAATTGGTCAGTCTGCGCAGACGCAAAAGTTAATAAAAGTACTTATCCAGGAATCTCAGGCTCCACTGGTTTTTGATGCTGATGCAATAAATATACTTGCAGAAAATAAAACCTGGTTGTCATTTTTACCTTCCAATTCAATTTTAACTCCTCATCCCGGTGAATTTGACCGTCTGGCAGGAAAGTCTAAAAATGGTTTTGAACGGATTGAAAAGGCCAGAGAACTTGCGAAGAAATATCACATCTACCTGGTATTAAAAGGTGCGAATACTGCTGTTTGCACGCCACGTGGTTATGTGTGGTTCAACAGCACAGGCAACCCGGGAATGGCTACTGCCGGTAGTGGTGATGTGCTCACCGGAATTATTGCCGGTATGCTGGCCCAGCACATGAAACCTTTTGATGCTGCCTGCCTTGGTGTATTTATTCATGGATTAGCAGGAGATGAGGCTGCCGATGAAATTGGTGAAGAAGCGCTGATAGCGTCCGATATTACAGACTTTTTGCCGGAAGCTTATGACTTGCTGGCAGATGAGTAAGTTACCGAATGTTAGATTTATCGCGGATTTGCTTTTATTGTATTCATTAATGTATCTTTGACCGGTTAAAGTTAGTTCCATGTTTAAACCGAATATTCCGAAATGGGTACAAAAACATAATTTTGACTATAAAAGTTATGATGATGTACCTGCTGAAGTATTTGATCGCATCAGGGATGGATTGAATAAAAAGAAGTCAGACCGCCCGGATGTGAGTATTGTTGCCATAACATACAACGAAAGCGTAAATGTTCTCCGGTTATTGTCATCATTAGCTGATATCCGCTCCGGGTTGGAGTTGGAGGTTATTGTAGTGAACAATAATTCTACGGATGACACACAAAAGTTTTTAGACAGGGCAGGAGCTGTAAGTGTTTTTGAACAGCGGCAGGGAATCCCCTGGGCAAGACAAGCCGGATTAGACAGAGCAAAAGGTACCTATCACCTTTGTGCCGATGGAGATACGATTTACCCACCGAAGTATGCAGATACCATGTATAAAGCTTTACAAAAGAAAAATGTAGTTTGTGCTTATGGTATGGGCTCATTTTTACCTGATAAGACGAAAACACGGTTTCAACTGGCAGTATATGAGTTTTTTAAAGACTTAGTAATACATTTGCGTTCTATTAACCGTCCTGAACAAAGTGTTCGTTCCCAAAGCATGGGATTTCCAACAGATCTGGCAAAAAAAATCGGTTGGAATACGGGAGTTAAACGAGGATCAGACGGTCGATTAGCCTGGGCTTTATCGAAACATGGTAAACTGGTTTTGGTAAATAGCAACGGAGCCCGTATTTGGACAACTACAGAAACATTAAACAGGGACGGCAGCTTAGGGCAGGTGATCGGTAAAAGAATTCGCCGCGAGTGGAACCGTTTGGGAGAATATTTTCAAAAACAAAAAGGAGAATATAAAGAAGTGGAAGATATTGAGAAAAACAAACGGGAAGTAGAAGAAAAACTTAAACAAGAGAAAGAAAGGAATAATTGATAGTGTTATTCGTAATTCTTTTCTGAAATCAGCTTACCATTCTCATCCCACATTTTCCATGTTCCTGATTTTTGGCCGTTTTCATAATGCATTTCATAGCGCAGGGTGCCATTTTGGTCCCAGATGAACCAACTGCCATGTTTTTTCCCTTTGTCATAACGGGCTTCGGCAGTTTTAATTCCTTCTTTATTCCATTCAATCCAAAGGTTGTGTTTTTTGCCTCCTTTGTAATAACGCTGTTCTTTGCGCTCTCCATTTTTATAATAAAGCATCATTTTTCCATTGGGCAACCCGTTTTCAATCTGAATGGTCAGTTTTTTATTGCCATTGTCATATTCTTCATGATGCGTTCCGGTATATAAAGCGCCTCGTTTATAATAAAGCCCGTCTTTTTGAGTCAGCTCCTGGGCAAATCCCTGCAAAGCAAAGATGCTGAGAAATATTATTAAAAATAGTTGCTTATTCATTGCGTTGGTTTACGTATTCCTTTTCTATTCACGTTAGCTTGGTGATCGTTGTTCTGTATTTTTGTTTGGTCTTCAATGGTTATTCGCAAAGATTATTATTTTTATATGGAGAGTCAATGGGGTAATTTTTGTACTATACAATCTTACTAAATCTCAGTTCGCACCCTCGTCTCTTAGTTCGTTTTACCGATAACTATAGGCATGCTCAACTCTACATGCTAAAAACTGTAGCGAAAGATAACTCCCGATAGTTAAATGATACTCCAAAGATAATTAATTATCTTCACTTTTAAGGTGTACCTTTAGAGATTTATCTTCACCAACATTAACTTCGAGATTTTCAATATAGCTGTTATTGTATGAAATGTAGCTAATTACAAGGCTATAATTCCCGGGTTCTAATCCGTTAATAACAAAATCTCCCTCCAGGTCAGAATATTCTTTTATATCTGTTCCTTCAACCTTAATAATAGCGCCGGCTAAGTTTTCTCCGGATTCGTGATCGAAGATCGTGCCGTGAATGTTAGCTGATTCTTTGTTGCTTTTTGTGTTTCCGTCATCACCGGCCAGAGCGTTTACGGAAAATAACATGCTAACGATAATTGTGAAAAGAAAAATACGGTTCATTTTTTTTTGTTTTTTAGATTGCTTTTTGTTTACGAGTACAAATGTAATTCGGCAATCCTTAAAAGCTGTAAAATAAAAATGAAGCTATGATTAATTTTATGTTAACTTGACAACTCAAATAATAAACTTAGCTTTGATTGACTTTTGTTTTGTATTCATGAATGGCTTGAGAGACATTTATGATGTGATCACCAATTTTTTCACCCATGGAGTATAGATCATTGAAATAGCTGCCGGAGGCGGAATGTGATGCACTGTCATTTAGCATGTTCGCATGTTGACGCCTTAATTTATCACGAAGTTGGTTTATCTCTTCTTCTTTGGCAAAAGCCTCTGAGGGATCAATCTGTATATATTCACGGTTAAGATTTTTTTCCATGATTTTTAATGCGTCGTGTATATGCTCAAAAAGCCCATTCAGGCTGTTACGTACATCTTGAGTAAACCATACTTTATGTTTATTTTTATTGTCAATCGTTTGAGCCATTTGTTCTATCATATCACCAATATTTTCCAGGTCATCAATGATTTTCAGCATGACCCTAACACGGTGAGATGTTTCCAGGCTAACTTCCGACTCGGAAATACGGGTTAGATATGTAGATATTTCTACTTGCATGTGATCTGTTATCTTTTCATAATCTGAAATCCGGGTAAGCAACTGCTCATATTTGGGGTCCTTTTTTTCAACCAGCAACTCAGGAAGAAAACCAAACATCTTTCGGAGTCTTCTGGCAAATACTCCAATTTCATTTTTTGCTTGTATAGTCGATAATTCCGAAGTTGATACCAGATTAGTATGGATAAATTTAAGTCGCTTAGGGGAATCATCGGTTTGTGAGCCTGTCATTTTACGAGCCAACTGTTCTAAATATCCTGTAAAGTTTAAAAATATGAGCGTATTGATCAGATTAAAAGATGTGTGGAAAATTGCTAAACTGATGAGTATGTTTGCCTTACTTTCTTCTATTCCGCTACCGGAAAAATGGTTTACAAGCCATTCTATTCCATGTATAAACGGATAAAACAAGGGTAATATCCATAACAAGGCCAGGATGTTAAAAAGAAAATGTATCCTGGCGGATTGTTTTGCCTTTTTATTAGCAATTAAGGCCGCAATGTTAGGAGTGATTGTTGTCCCGATATTTTCTCCGAGTACCATGGCAGCTCCCATTTCAAAAGGGATCCAGCCATTGGAGCATAACACAAGCGTAAGGGCCATGGTTGCACTGGAGCTTTGGATTATCGTTGTGATCAGCGTGCCAAAAATGACAAACAAAAGCAGTGGCCAAAATCCGCTGTGAGGTAATTCCGAAAACCATGCAAAGTATTCCTGATTATTATTGATATCAGGCAGTGTTTCTTTTAAAAACTCAAGTCCCAGAAATAAAAGGGCAATCCCGATAATGAGCTCCCCAAAAATGCGGTGTTGATGTTTACCGGAAAAAAACAAAGGAAAGGCCAACCCGATAATTGGCAAAGTAAGCATGGTTATGTTTGCCTGAAAACCAATTAATACAAGCCAGGCAGTTACTGTTGTTCCGATATTAGCACCCATAATGAGCGCAATACTTTTCCCCACCGTAAGCAAACCTGCATTAACGAAACTTACGAGCATTACAGTAGCTGCTGAAGAAGATTGAAGCAGAGCGGTAATTAAAAAGCCCGCAAGAACACCCCGCAAACGATTGGAGGTAATTGCCGACAATGTTTTACGCATGCGATCGCCGGCAACTTTCTGCAGCGATTCACTCATGTACTTCATACCAAAAAGGAATAAAGCTAATGAACCGAAAACAGACAGAATGTTTATGATAATGTCAATTACTTCCATGACTTAAGTTAATACTTTGTTTGTGACTAATGCCAACTGTTGCAAATTAACAAAAAAGCTTGCTATTTTTGATGAGTTAACTTAAACTTTACATTGGAAACAAATCATGTGTTTTGATCGTTTACTGTTTGTGCATTAAGTCCCTTGCTGCATTATGGTTGCATGAAATTTTTACTTTTATGATTAAAATAGCATTTTCAGACGATTATATATTACCGCTTCCTGCAACACACAGATTTCCTATGGATAAATATGAGTTAATACCTTCTCAATTGTTATATGAACAGAGTTATGATGATAACAATTTTTTTATTCCGCAAATTATGGATGTAGACCTGATTCGACAGATACACGATAATGATTATGTGGACCGTGTATTGAAAGGCGAGCTGACTTATAAAGAGATGCGCCGTATTGGTTTTCCGTGGAGCCGGCAAATGGTAGACCGTGAATTGCTTATCACCTACGGTTCTGTGCAGTCAGCAGTATATGCATTGGAGACCGGGGTTTCGTTTAATGTGGCCGGGGGAACGCATCATGCTTTTTCCGGACATGGCGAAGGCTTTTGTATTTTTAATGATATTGCCGTAGCGGCAAAATACATGTTAAATAAAAATCTGGCTCATAAGATTCTGGTCGTTGATTTGGATGTTCACCAGGGAAACGGGACAGCTTCTGTTTTTCAGGAGAACTCTTCTGTCTTTACCTTTAGCATGCACGGAGCGCGAAATTATCCTTTACGCAAAGAAAAATCAGACCTGGATATACCTTTGGATGACGGAACTTCAGATTTGGATTATTTACGGGCTTTGGAGAATACTTTACCACAATTAATAGAAAAAGTAAAGCCGGACTTTGTGTTTTTCCAGGCCGGTGTGGATGCATTAAACGAAGATAAGTTGGGGAAACTAAGTCTTTCGGTGCAAGGATTAAAAAATCGGGATCACTTTGTGTTTAAAACGCTGCATTACTACGGAATTCCGGTATCTGTTTCTATGGGAGGCGGATATGCCAAACGGTTAAGGGATATTGTGGAGGCTCATTGCAATACTTACCGGATTGCTTCGCAATTTTATGAAAAGGAATAGGAAAGACCTTTATTTTTTCGGTGGCTTCTTATTTAACTTCGTTCGCCATAATTCTTTTGCCAGCGCTTGCATATCCTGAGTAGCATCATATTCATCAACGATTTCCAGACCCAGGATCGTTTCCACAATATCTTCCATTGTCACGATCCCGTCTAAACCACCATATTCATCAACAACAAGAGCGATCATATCATTTTCCTCGGTCAGTTTCTCATACAAATCCGATATCTTCGCATTACTGACAACAATAGGAATTTCTCGTTTGAATTCTTTTAGTTTCTTGTCTTGCTGATTATGTAGCAGGTTTACAAGCAGTTCATCTTTAAGAATATATCCTGTGATCTGTTCCTGATTATCTTTATATACCGGAATACGTGAAAATCGCAGGTTTTGCACCTGATCGTAAAACTCTGAAGCACGTGTTTCTTCATCAGCAGAAACAATAACTACGCGGGGAGTCATAATATCTTTTATGCGCAGATAATTTATTTTCATCAAATTTTGTATGATGCGTGACTCATTTTCATGAACTTCACCAATATTTGCTCCGACGCGGGCCATGGCAGAAAGCTCATCCCTTGATATTTCTTTACTTTTCCGGCCACGTTTTAGCCAATGCGTAATCCACTGGCTTATGATGATAAAAGGGTAAAGGGGAGAGTAAATCATGACTTGCAGCGTGTAGGCTGTGAATCCGGCAAGCTGCTTGTTGAACATGGAACCAATTGTTTTGGGGATGATCTCGGAGATGATTAAAATCAACACGGTTAAAATCGCCGAGACCAATGAAAGATACGCATTGCCCCAGATAACTTGTGCCTGAGCCCCGACGCCCGCAGCCCCGATAGTATGTGCAAAAGTGTTTAATGTTAATATGACTGCCAGCGGACGGTCAATATTCCCTTTGAATTTGGCTAACAGAACCCCTGCCTTAGTGCCCTTCTCTTGCATCATATTCACATAACTCGGTGTTATGCTTAAAATAACAGATTCAAGCATTGAACACAGGAAAGAAAATCCCAGTGCTACAAACAAATATAACAGCAGTAATTCCATGGAGGACAAAAATAATCAATAACAACCAATTCCCCAAGTTTTGCATGTATCGGGATTAGCTATATTTTACTTTTGTCTAATGGCATATTATTTCCAGGAACCTTTAAATGTAAAAGACTCCACAGAGTTTCTGGGTGTTTCTTCTCTTTTTTCGGATTTATCCGGGTAGCCTAATGCTATCATGGCAACAGGTTGATACTCATCAGGGATATTGAGGTTTTCTATTGCTTTGGAACGGTCATATCCTCCCATCTGATGCACATAAATGCCCATGGAGGTTGCCTGATTGAGTAAATTACCCAGGGCCATTCCGGTGTCATGAAAACTATAGGGATTGGGTTTTCCTGTTACAATAGAAGTTTTCTTAGCTACTGATAACATTAAAATTGACGCTTTTTTTGCCCATTCCTGATTTTGAGGAACCAAAATATCCAGCATCCGGTTCCATTCTTCTTCATTATCACGTGTAGCATAAATAAATCTCCACGGTTGTTCATTATAACTGGACGGCGCTCGCCGGGCAGCGTCAAGAAGCGTGCTTAAATCTTCCATGGTAACTTTTTTGTCCTGAAAAGAATACGGACTGTAGCGTTGGGTAATATGTTCTAAAATGGATTTCATAGAGTACTTATTTTGGATTTTCAGTCAGCATAACATTTAAATTTTCTTATTGTTTGATTTTGTAATTGAGATCGGGTAAACTTTTTTATAGACAAGGTGTTAGTTGAGAAAAGCAAGTATGAAACGTTTTATTGTAATATTACTGATATTAATTCCGGTATTCACAATCGCCCAGGATCAGGATTTTTCAAAAATCAGCACGGATCACATAGAGTTCCGGCACAACGGCATGTATGTTCTTGGAGGCTGGGCAGTGACTAATATATTAGGTAGTGGATATATGATGTCGCAGACTAACGGCTGGCATTTCCGGTTTCACCAGATGAATGTTTTTTGGAATGTGGTAAATCTGGGAATTGCAGCAGGAGGAGTCGGTTTTACACAAAGTCAGGATGATATAACCGGATTGGAAGCTTATGAACAATATGCTGATTTTGGAAAGATTTTGCTTTTTAATGCCGGACTTGATCTGGCGTATATGGCAACCGGACTGTTTATGCAAGAACGGGCAAAAAACGTGAGCAAGCGAAAGGATATGCTGAAAGGATATGGGAAATCTATTATCTTACAGGGTGGATTCCTATTTTTGTTTGATGCTGTTCTGTATGGATTAAATCAATCAAAAATGCAGGAAATCTTTAACGCAGAAAACATTGAGCTCTCATTAACAGGGAATATGATGAATTTTTCACTTTATTTTTGAATCAAAATATCCGTTTATAAGCCATGATTATACAAACAAGTTATTAAAGCCTGAAATTGATGTATTCGTAAACATAAGCTTTTGTAATGATGTAGCAAAAGTTATTTGTCTTTACATCAAAAATGCTTGCTAAAAATATCAGCTTTTAAGGGTTAAAAACGGATTGTTTTCATTGATCACATGAATAAACCGGTCTTTGCCGACATGGTCAATCGTTTTGGCGTGTTTTGGAATTTCCGGGGCTTTTAGTCCTTCGTAAAAAAATGTATCCCCGCTCAAAACTCTGATTTCATCCCACAAACCTTCTTGGATAAAGGAGTCCAGCAAGAGTTTGCCGCCTTCTACCATGAGCGTTTGTATGTTCAACCCATACAAATAGTTTAATATTTGGGGAATGATCGGTTTGTCGAAGTCCAATTCGATGTATTCGAGGTTTTTTTTATTGTTTTTTGCTTGTCGGCAGAAAACGAAAGTTGGATATTCCTGATTAAAGAGCTTAAGGTTATCTGGTAAAATGTGGTTTTCATCAACTACCAGGCGTAAAGGATCTTTTCCTTTCCATTCCCGCACATTAAGCTGTGGATCATCGTTAAATGCAGTAGTCGTGCCAACAAGGATAGCAGAATTATGGGCTCTCCATCGATGGACTAAAGTTTTTAGACTTTTGCCGGTTATCCAGTTAATGTGCGGTGACTCATCCGGATGCCTTTTGATGTCCATATAGCCATCTGTGGTTTGTGCCCATTTCAGAATTACATAGGGCCTGTGGTTATTATGATATGTGAAAAATGCCCGGTTAAGATAAAAGCACTCATCAACCAAAACTCCGGTTTTTACATTAATTCCGGCAGCTTGCATTTTTCTTATTCCCTGTCCGGCAACTAAACTGTTCGGGTCTTCAGTGCCGACAACCACATTTTTTATTCCCTCATCAATAATACGATCACTGCAGGGAGGTGTTTTTCCATAGTGGGAGCAAGGTTCCAGGTTGACATACAACGTAGCCCCGGGTAACAACGATTTGTCTTCCACAGACTCAATGGCATTTACTTCGGCATGTGCCTCGCCATAATATTGGTGATAACCTTCACCAATAATCTGATCTTTATAAACGATAACAGAACCTACCATTGGGTTGGGTTCTGTGTTGCCTTCTCCCATCCGGGCAACATCCAAACAGCGAGCCATGTATTTTTCTTCGTCCATATTTTGTAATATTGCATCAAAATTACATGTTTTCCCTGAATATGACAAAACAAACCATTAAAGGAATTAAAGCACAGATTATTCATTCACTGACAGATCTGTATGAAAGACAAGAGGCTGAAAGTATCGCCAACCGGATTATAGAAGATGTTTTGAAAACAGATTCATTCGGGACAACAGAGACTACTGTTATAGATGCCGACCAAAAAACTTTGCTTGAAGATTATCTGTACAAACTCCTTAATTCGGAACCTGTGCAGTATGTTACAGGATATGCCTATTTCAGGGATCTCAAATTGAAAGTAAATCCTCATGTGCTGATACCCCGTTCGGAAACGGAATTCCTTGTGGAAGAAGTATTGAATCATTATAAAAATTCTGAAGATACTTTGTTTGGGATTGACATTGGTACAGGTTCTGGCTGTATTCCTATTTCACTGGAAACGGAATCGAATAAAATGATTATGGAAGCTGTTGATAATTCTGAGTCGGCAATAAAGCTTGCCAGAGAGAATACTGTGCTTTACAAGACAAAAACGAAGCTTTTAGTTGACGATGTTTTGAATCCGGACTATACGAAATATCGAATTGACAAATACGATTTTATGATCAGCAATCCACCTTATGTTTTGGAATCGGATAAAGCCCAAATGCATGAGAATGTGCTGAATTATGAACCGTCTGAAGCCTTGTATGTGTCAGATAATCATGCGCTGTTATTTTATGATGCTATCGTGCACTTTGCTGATAAAAAACTTAAAAACGGTGGGTGGTTATTTCTGGAAATTCATGAGAGCAAAGGACAGGAGCTTTACCAATTATTGGAAAAGTGGAATTATGAGCCCATAAAGATAATCAGGGACTTAAATAATAAAGACCGGTTTGTAAAAGCCATGAAAAAATAAAAGAAAAAGCCCGGAAATGACACCCGGGCTTTTGAATTAGAAGTTTAATTTATTTTTTATTGATTTGGGAATAGCGTCTTTATGAACCATGATAGCGACCGTATTTAGTTTTACGTAATTTGCCGTCATATTCAAATATCCGCCGTTTTCATTGCTGTCTGTATCCCAGGAATTTTTTGTCACAAAATATTGACGGCCACCGTCGTCTTCAATCAAGCCTGTAAGGTGCATCAAATGATCGTCTGTTGCTTTAAAGGTATTAAATTGTTCCTGCCTTAAATCCTGATCAATCGTTTTTTCAGGTGTGTCTTTGTCATAGTTTTCGATATCAAAATCTTCATCTTCCGGAACGATGGCCAAAGCTGCTCCGTGATCAAAATATTTATCACTGACATCTCCATCCCAGCAAATGGAATATCCATTTTTTAAGGAATATTTCATAACATCCATAAGAGCATCAACCGGAAGGTTGTAATAGTCAGCATAGTCCCAGTTATCGGGGATTTCCAGACGGAATTTTGTATAAAACGAATGATGAGCATAGGAGGTAAGTTCCACATAGTCTTCTGTATTGAAATCCATCTTTTTTGTAAAACTTACAGGATTATACGATTTATCCTTGATTTTAAAATGTTCAGGTACAGCTCCTAAATACACATCTAATACCGATTGAAATCCTTCATGCCATACTGATGTGTTGCCGCGTCCTTTAGCTGCAAGGACCCCGTCAACATAGCCTTTTAAAACCTTATCCAACTCGCTATGATTGGGTTTTTCCTGCCCGGGAATCATACCATCGTAATGTTCTTCAGGAATCATTCCATGATCTTGTATGGTTTTCATAACATCATGAGCCTGACCACCGGCAGAAAAATTAGCTTTTCCGTGAAGCCGAACGTAGTTTTTGGCTTTGCGGGAATAAGCATGCTTCACAAAAAACATTTCCGAAAGATCATAACTTCCTTTTCCCTGACGGATGAGTTCTGTTTCTATAAATGAACATGCAGCATAGCTCCAGCATGTGCCGGAACGATGTTGATCTTTTACAGTTGTGGTTTTTACGCTGGCAAGCGTGTCAAATTGCAATGTATCTTGCTTGTTGTTTTGTGCTGAACCAATTGATAAAGACAGCACAAAAAGACTGATGAATAATAATTTGATTTGCATTTTCTTTTATTTAATTTGTTTCTTTAATATTTGCCAGAATTTTTCTTTGCTTTTTTACTTTTAAATATATGAACAATGAGCGTATCATAACGAATTCAATTTGTAGCTTTTAATAATATAGGTCTACAGATCCGGCCATTCCCTGTAAAATTGTTCCAGAAAACGTTCCATAAACGCATGCCTTTCTTCTGCTATTTTCTTTGCTGTGGCCGTATTCATTTTGTCCTTCAGCAAGAGTAATTTTTCATAAAAGTGGTTGATTGTAGGGCTTTTGTTGTTCTTATATTGATTGTAACTGGTGTGACAGACGGGTTTGATCCCGGGATCATAAACCGGGCGCTGCATTTTGCCTCCGTAAGCAAACGTTCTTGCAATACCAATGGCGCCAATAGCATCCAGCCTGTCGGCATCCTGCACACACATAGCCTCTATGCTCTGCGGTTTATCATCAACTCGTGCTCCTTTAAATGATGTCTGTTGAATAATTGAAAGCACTTTTTGTATCACAGATTGATCCTCCAGAAATGTGGAAAGGAAGTTGTTGGCAATGGGCAAATTCTCTTCATCGCCACCGCCTTTGTAATCATCCAGGTCATGAAGTAATGCAGCGAGTTGCGTAAGAAAAATATCTGCATTTTCTTCTTTTGCAAGCTTTATTGCCAGTTTTTCAACCCTTTTGATATGCCAGTAATCATGTCCTGAAGTATCATCTTTATGATGATCGGAAATAAAGTTTTCGGCTTTAGAAATGATTGATCTTTGAGTCATATTGTATACCTTTGAACACAACTTTAAATAAAAACCGGTTTAATTCTCTCTTTCCTTATTCCTATTATGTTATAACATCAGTATAACAATAAAAAACGGAATTTTCGGAGCGAAAAATTGCGGCTGCTAAAGTACGAACTAATATGGAAATGAAAGATAAAGTAATTGAAAAGCTAAAAAGTTTATCAGAACCGGCCTATAAAGAAAAAATGTCAAGTTTTGGCGTGCGTTCAACCTATGCGCTGGGAGTAAGAACTCCTCACATAAGAAATATCGCAAAAGAACTTGGGCAAAATCATCATTTAGCAATGGAGCTTTGGCATTCCGGTATTCACGAAGCTCGAATGCTTAGCACTATGCTCGCTGATGCTGATCAAATGTCAGTGGAAGACATGGAACAGTTGTTAGATGTTGTGTATTCCTGGGATCTCTGTGATGGATTGTGTTTTAACTTATTTTATCAACATCAAAAAGCCTGGTTGCTTCCATATCAATGGATGCAGTCCGAAAAGGAATTTACGAAAAGAGCCGGATATGCAATGATAGCGAAATTGGCATTAGGGAATAAAACAGTTTCTGATGATTGCTATATCGATTACCTATCCCAAATTCCGGGTTATGCTGATGATGAACGTTCATTGGTTAAAAAATCAGTAAGTTGGGCTGTCAGACAGATTGGAAAACGAAACCTTAATCTAAATGCACACGCACAGAAGACCGCTGAACAATTAATGGCATCTTTTAATAAAGGGGCACGCTGGGCAGGAAACGATGCTCATAAAGAGTTGAAAAGTTCAGCTGTTCAGGATAGACTAAATCGCCGCGCACGTTGAAATAATTAAAAGGGGATTGGTGTTGTTATTTGTCTGATACACAAACGACCGGAGAATATTTCCGGTCGTTTGTTAGTAGAAAACTATTTTATCAAAAGCTATTCAGATTTTGACATACCTTCAATTTTCTTTTCCAGTTGAGAAAGTTTCTTCTGATACTCTTTGATCTGCTTATCTTGATCCTGCAATTGTTTTTCCAAAGGTTCTACTTTCTCTGTTACTTTCTTTTCACTTTGAGAAGTAGAATCCTGAATAGACTTTTCTGTTTCTTGTTTTATCTCATTATGCTTTTGATCAGCCTTTTTCTGGAAATCCTGCATGTCTTTTTTCAACTGATTGACTTTTGAATCCTGTTGTTTAACCGATTGTTGCTGTTCTTTTTCAAGTTTATCCACAGACGAGTTGGTAAAGGTTTTCAAATTTGTCAGATCTTCCTGAAGTTTCTTGTTCGTTTTTTGTAATTTAGAATTTAGGATAACAGCGATAATAACTATGATTATTAACAAAATAGCACCTGTTATAAAAATCCCATTCCAAATTGAATTGTGTTCTTGAGAAAGTTCAGTTATTTGTTCACTGGTTTTATCATCGGTTTTTGTTAATCCCTGATCCAGTAACTCGATTTTGTCATCATGCGTGTTTAACTTAGCTTGCAAGGACTGCAGATTTTCATCATTTTCCGATAGTTGCTGCTCATAGGTACTTGTTTTTTTCTGCTGAGCTTGTCGAAATACAGAGAATGATCGTTTTAACTGCTGGTTTTCTGTTTTCAGGTTGTCGATTTCTTCTTTGAGAACATCAATATCCTGCTGACTGAGCTGGTTTTCCTGGGCAAAAATCGAAAGGCTTATGCCAAGAAAAATTACAATAGGTAGGAAGTACTTCATAGTTTTTATTTTTTTAATTAGGCCGTTAATATACAAATAATTAAGTCGATAAGCAAGTGAAAAACAACAAGATTAATAAAACTTTTTACTTTACATCCGCAGCCGGAATTTGTATATTCGTACAAATTGAATGTAATGCTTAATCAAAACTTTTATATCGCCCTTGGAAATTTTCTGTATTCCGTTTACTATGGTGATTTGTTGTATAAAGAAATGAGCCGTACGGATTTTTTTGGAAAGATTAAACAGTATTTTATTCCTAAAGAAGAAGAGGCTGATGAATTTGGAACGAATAAAAGTTTTTATTGTATTTTTGAAATCGAACGATTAGCCGATCAGCATGCAGACCCTTTTCGCTCTTTCCATATTTTTGAAGATTATTTTACGAACCATAAATTTGAATTTAGTCAAAAGATAAAAAGCGAAATTTCTTCTTTGCTGGATGAGATTTTAGGAAAAAAACAACCCAATAGCTCCCTTACCTTTGTTAAAAAATTTCAAAAATTATAGAACTTCTTATTTATCTGACATATATAACAAGAGGAATTTACAGTGAAAGTATGAACATTATTCATAAAAAATATGTTTATTTGCGTAAATAAATTTCAAAATTAAATTCATGCTTTGTATTTATTCACCCGAGACAAATCCGGCGTTTAATATTGCCAGTGAAGAATATTTAATGAAAAACATTGATCAGGATGTGTTTTTGTTATATATCAATGGACCTTCGATTATAGTAGGAAAACATCAAAATACACTTTCTGAGATCAATGTAGATTACGTAAAAGAAAACAATATTGAAATCGTTCGCCGGCTTTCCGGTGGAGGAGCAGTATTTCATGATCAGGGAAATTTGAATTTTGCGTTTATAAAGAAAGGGGAGGACACCAATCTGGTCGATTTTCAGAAGTTTACAATTCCTATTCTGGATGTTTTGCGTAAATTAGATATTAATGCAAAGTTTGAAGGAAGAAATGATTTGACCATCGAAGGCAAGAAGTTTTCCGGAAATGCAGAGCACGTATATAAAAACAAGGTGTTGCACCATGGAACATTGCTTTTTTCTTCCAAAATGGAAGACCTGGGAAAAGCCTTGAATGTTAATCCCAGAAAATTTAAAGATAAAGCAGTGAAGTCTGTCAAAAGTCGTGTAACAAACATAAAAGAACACCTGCAAAAGGATATGAGTGTGGATGAGTTTGCTGAAATGCTTATGCAGGACATTATGCAGACAGAACCGGAGAGTAAACGTTATGAATATACTGAGGCAGACCAAGAAGCTATTCAAAGTCTGGTGGAGCAGAAATACGGTACATGGGAGTGGAACTTTGGTTACTCGCCAAAATATAATTTTTCAAGATATACGACAACACAAGGTGGACATATCGAAGTAAACCTTGATGTGATTGACGGTGTTATTAATAATGTTAAGTTTTTTGGAGATTTTTTCAGTAGTAAAGATATCGGAGAAATTGAGGATGCACTGAAAGGCATACAGCATAATGAGGTGAAAATTCGCAAACAACTTGAGGACTTTAATATCAGCCAGTATTTTAATAAAGTGACACTTGATGAACTGGTAGGATGTTTGTTTTAATGGTTTTACATGTGAGGGGCCCGATAGCTCTCGGATAGCGAACAAAGAGATTATCAAACTACATATACCACTTAATCAACTAATTTAACTCAATCAACTCAATAAAAAACAATAAGCCCCGAAGGAGAAATCACGGGATAGGCCGGCAATAATGAGTTATTGACTATCGATATCAATCTTAAAATTAAAATTATATGGACTTAAATCAACTACTAAAAAGACTGTGGACAGATTACACAGAGCAGAATCCGCATGCAAAAAAAGTATATGACTTGTTTGTTTCGGAGGGTAATCAAGTTGTGGATGACCATATTGCTTTTCGTACGTTCAATGATCCCAGGGTTAATATTGATGTTTTGGCCGGAATATTCCGGAAATATGGTTATAAAGAGAAAAACTCATATGATTTTCAGGAAAAGCATCTTTTTGCAAAGCATTATGAGCACCCCGACGGAAAGTACCCCCGCATATTTATCAGCGAGTTGATACTCGAAGAATTTAGTGATGAATTAAAACTCTTAGCAGAAAAGCAAGTCGATCGTATTCCATCGCATATCTTACAGTCTGAAGAATTATTGTTTTCAGGTATTGCCTGGAAGCCGATACGCTACGATATTTATAATAAGTTTCTCAAAGAATCGGAATATGCAGCCTGGCTATACAGTAACGGCTTTCGCGTGAATCATTTTGCAATCAGCATCAATGAACTTGATACTTTTGAGGACATTCATGCCGTAAACAAATATCTGAAGGATCAGGGCTTTTTATTGAATGACTCAGGAGGAGAAGTAAAAGGTTCCCCGGAGGTACTATTGGAACAATCCAGCATCAGAGCGGGAAAACAAAAAGTGGATTTTGAAGAAGGACAGTATGAAGTGCCTACCTGCTATTACGAATTTACGAAAAGATACAAAGATCAGGATGAGAGTTTCTACTCCGGATTTATAGCCAAGTCAGCCGATAAAATTTTTGAAAGTACTGACAATTACGATCTGGAATTATATACCTAATACTAAGATCTATTATTTAAACGAGAGAAAGCCGCAGGAAATCCTGTGGCTTTTTTTATTCTATTTTTATCTAATCGTGAACAGCTATAAATGGGATTTTTTTCTATTTGTACATAAGAAAAATAACATTTCGCTTATGTATGGGAGGAACTTGTTGATTTTTCCATTCTCCGGCCGTATAGACCAACATTTGCTCATCAGGAGTAGTTAACTCAATACCCAGCGCAATTTTTGTGTCCGGAGAGCAGATCTTTAGCATAGCTTTGAACATTTTCAAATTCCGGTAGGGTGTCTCAATAAATATTTGCGTTTGATGTTCTTTGTAGACTAACTTTTCCAAAAATTTCAGTTTGTTATCCCGTTCTTTATCAGCTATCGGAAGATAGCCATGGAATGAAAAATTTTGACCGGAAAAACCACTGGCCATTAACCCGAGCATAATTGAAGAGGGGCCGGTAAAGGGAACGACCTTCACTTGAAATTCATGGGCTTTACTGACAAGTGAAGAGCCCGGATCTGCAACACAGGGGATACCTGACTCCGAAAGTAATCCGATATCCTCACCCTGAATGAGCCGCATGATAATTTCCGTTAATTCATCGTCAGTGGAATGCTTGGTTACACTTAAAAATTCCAGTTCGTCAACAGGAGTGGGGATACCGCTTTTAATCAGATATCTGCGGGCTGTCCGGACATTTTCTACAGCAAACAATTTGAGGTTATGCATCTTTTTAATAACAGCTTGTGGTAAAACTTCATCAGCAGATGATGGCCCCAATAGTGTTGGAAGAAGATATAATGTTCCTTTTTGCATAAATGGTTGTTTTATGGTTAAAACCAAAATATTTGTTAACTATTGCCAGGGGAGATAGTCCAAATCCAGATTACCCCCGGATAAGACAAGGACTATTGTTTTGCTTTTTACTTCAATTTTATGTTCAAATATAGCAGCTAAAGGAACAGCAGATGAAGGTTCTATGATTATTTTCATTCGTTCCCAGATAAAGCGCATAGCTTTGATAATGCTTTCTTCACGGACAGTTACAATATCGTTAACATGGTTCATAATAACAGGAAATGTCCGGGAACCAAGCGATGTAAGAAGCCCGTCTGCTATTGTGTTAGGATTTTCCGAAGGAAAAAATTTCTTATTGTGGAAAGATTTGAAAGCATCATCTGCACCTTCAGGCTCAGCTGCATAAACAGATGTGTTCCGGAAAAAGTGATGTACAGCCAGGGCTGTACCACTTAACAGACCACCACCACCAACAGGGGTGATGATCATATCCGGTTCAGTTTCCATTTGTTTTTGTATTTCCTGTGCCAGGGTGGACTGTCCTGCAATGACGGCGGGCAAATTGTAAGGGTGTATTTCCGTTGCTCCTGTTTGGTTTTGAATTTTTGCCAAAGTCGATTCTCTGTCCTTTAATGTAGGCGGACAAAAAGTGATCTGCGCGCCATAATCTTTCACGGCAGCTACTTTTACTTTTGGTGCTGTTTCCGGCATGACAATATGCGCAGGTATTCCTTTCAGGGCTGCAGCCCTTGCTAAAGCCTGGGCGTGATTTCCGGAGGAATGCGTGCATACCCCTTTGGCTGATTGTTCTTCCGACAAAGAAAATACAGCATTGACGGCTCCTCTTGACTTGAATGAACCTGCTTTTTGGAAATTTTCAGCTTTAAAATAAAACTGAGCATCATACAAGTCATTTAATTGTGTGGAAGTCATTAACGGGGTTTGGTGTATTCTTCCGAAAGTGCGGTCATACGCGTCAAGGAGTTCCTTTCTCTTCGGTATATCAGCTGGTAATTCTATGTTCTGCATTTCTTTGAGGTGTTATAAAAGTTATTTTTCTTTTTTATGATGAAGTTACACTCATTAGCAATTGATCTGTGGCTTTATCAATCAACTCATAAACAGTATGGAAACTATTGATATCTCCGAAATAGGGATCCGGGACACTTATGTTCTCACCTGTATAAAGATAATTCATAAGCATTTCTACTTTTTGGTTGTCAGAGTTTTTACGTGCCTGAGCAAGTATGTTTTCGTAATTGTCTTCATCCATAGCCAGGATCAGGTCAAAGGTATCAAAATCATCCGGAGTAAACTGTCTTCCCCGCAAGTCGCTTATGTCTATATTGTGCTCATTGAGTACTTTACGAGCTCGTGGATCCGGTAATGCATCAACATGATAATCTGATGTTCCTGCAGAATCTACTGTGATCTTGAGCCCTTTTTTCTTGATTTTGTTTCGTAAAATACCCTGAGCCATAGGTGACCTGCATATATTACCTAAACAAACGGTTAATATCTTCATTTGTTTTTATTCATCTGGTGTTTTATGTGTTATTTGGTGTTTTAAGTTATCTTAGAAATAAGAGAACAAAAAAACACCGGTAACAAAGTACCGGTGCAAATGTAACGAGATATTTTTTGAATTCTTATCCTTTGATTTTTTTGTCCAGTTCACTCACGTAGTTGTTAAACTGTTTATCCGTATCAACAAGGTTAGTGACGGTTTTACAGGCGTGTAATACTGTGGCGTGATCTTTATTACCACAATGCAGGCCAATAGTTGCGAGCGAAGACTTTGTATATCTTTTGGAGAAATACATAGCTAATTGCCTTGCTTGTACGATTTCTCTTTTTCTTGTTTTGGAAACGATCATTTCAACGGGGATGTTGAAATAGTCACTGATAATTTTTTGAATATAATCGATGGATATTTCCCTGGAAGTATTCTTGACATATTTATCAATCATCTGCCTTGCAAGATCGAGTGTAATCGATTTCTTGTTGAGGGAAGATTGAGCAAGGATGCTAATCAGAGCACCTTCCAGCTCTCTGATGTTTGTCGTGATGGAATAGGCCAGGTATTCAACGACCTCATCCGGGATGTCAACACCTTCGCTATATAATTTCTTTTCTAATATCGCCATTCGTGTTTCCAGATCAGGCACTTGCAAGTCTGCTGCCAGTCCCCATTTAAAACGAGACAATAAGCGGGGTTTCATTCCCTGGATCTCTACGGGGGCTTTGTCTGATGTGATGACTAATTGTTTCCCTTTTTGGTGCAGGTGATTGAAAATGTGAAAAAATACATCTTGTGTTTTTTCTTTGCCGGCCAAAAATTGGATGTCGTCGATGATGAGTGTATCGATCATCTGATAAAAATGAATAAAATCATTTTGGTTGTTATTCCTTACGGAATCGATAAACTGATTCAAAAATTGTTCAGAAGAAACATAAAGCACTGTTTTATCCGGAAAGTTGTCTTTAACCTGCAAGCCTATAGAATTTGCCAGGTGCGTTTTCCCAAGGCCTACTTTTGAATAAATAAACAAAGGATTAAAAGCAGTTTTGCCGGGGTTTTGACCAACAGCATAGCCTGCTGAACGCGCCAGGCGGTTGCAATCTCCTTCTATAAAATTATCAAAGCTGTAGTTCTCATTAAGCTGAGAATTTACCTTTATTTTCTTTATACCCGGTATTATAAAAGGATTTGGGATTTCTTTTGAATTTTTTGAGTTTAAATCCAGTGGCATAGATACAGAAGGATTTTTAGTGGCATTTTTGTTGCTCGTTGGCATGTTGACCGTATATGGTTTGTTGTTATTGTGGATAGAATTATCCATTATAATACTATATTCCAACCTGCCGGAAGTTCCTAACTCTTTGCGTATCGTTTTTTTAAGTAAATTAATATAATGCTCTTCCAGCCATTCGTAAAAAAACTGACTGGGAACCTGTATTGTCAATACATTATCAACAAATCGTAATGGTTTGATAGGCTCAAACCATGTTTTATAACTTTGATAATTCACATTATCTTTGATTACCTTAAGGCATCTGGCCCATATCTCTTTGTGATCGGTGTTTTGATCCGTACTCATCCTTATATCCAGCTATCTTATTATTAATTTGGCTTAATTTGTCTTACCTTGAAAAGGTGAAATAATTTACAATTTGGTGATAAAATAGTTTTGCTCGATACTTCATTTAAGTTAAGAAGTAAACAAATGCGAGGAATGAACTATTTTATACTAATGGGTCATTTACGAAAGTGTCTATAATTTTTCATAGGCCTAAGTTTTTTTTATGATTATCAATCTAATTTTCTATATTTGGCGTGTAAAAATCTGTTTGTCAGCGACTTTGAGTATTTGCTTGAGTCTTGTTCGTCAAAGATTGTTGCGTAATTGGTGCAATAATTACTTTGATAAAATCTATATCCGTTGATCTACAGTGTCTTGAAAAACGGAGGTTTTAACGTTTATTCGATTTACAATGATAAGAATTTTTTGCTTTAAATAAAAGATTACTGTTTATTTTTCTCCTATTTTTAATGAATATAAATTTTATTTTTCTTTCTGTTTTTAAACTGTTTTTATTAAGCATGTTAACCATAAAACATGAAATAGTATAATTTTATTTGGCAAGGTGCTTGTTATGTTTTAGCTTTAAAAAGGAACTCCTGTAAACACGAAATGATTTGATAATGTTAGGTTTATAATGGTTTCTGGTTTATGGAAAGCAATTTTTAAAACAAATATTGTCATCAAACAATGCATTTCTGTGAGTTAAGATTTCGTTAGATATTAGTAAATCACACCTTTGTTAATTCTTGTTCAGTATACATTGTCGCCTGGTATCTGATAGACAACAGGTTTTTTTAGTGTCTCCTAAAAATATTACATGAATAAGACAACTGAATTTTTTTTACATAAATATGATTTTAAACTGGCTTTTAAGCAATATACAATAAAAACGTTCCTATATAGTTTATCAAACTGAATAAAATATTATCTTTGCAAGTTATTAATAAGGATAAAGGATTTATACATGCGCGTTTTAACAATTTCTACCATACTTTTATCATTGGCTTTATTATCCGGATGTAAAGGATATCAGGATATTTTGAAGAGCGATAATACGGAGTTAAAGTATGAAAAAGCTATGGAGTATTACGAAGAGAAAGATTATTATAAGGCTATTCAGCTCTTAGATAATCTTCGATCAGTAACTCGTGGAACAAAGAGAGCTGAAGAAGTTTCTTATTATTACGCGCAGGCTCATTATAAAAATGAAGAGTATATTCTGGCTTCTTATTATTTTAAAAATTTCGTGAAGAACTTCCCTAAAAGCGATAAAAAAGAGAAAGCTTTATACCTTTCAGCCTATTGCAAATACATGCAGGCGCCGCCTTATTATCTTGATCAAAGTACAACGAAAGAAGCAATAAACGATTTGCAGTATTTTGCTAATACTTATCCACAATCCGAGTATATTGTGGATGTAAATAAGCATATCAATGAACTGAAAAAGCGTATAGAAAAGAAAGAAATCAATAAGGCCAACTTGTATTATAAGATGGAAAACTGGAAAGCTGCAGCCTATGCATTTGAAGTTTTCCTGGATAAATATCCGGTTTCAAAATATCGTGAAGAAGCAATGTTTAAAATTGCAAACGCCAAATTCAATTATGCTAAAAATTCTGTATCAAGTAAACAACCCGACCGCTACAGGAAAGTTGTAGAAGCAGCAGATGAATTTTTAGCCGAATATGCTGAAAGTGAATATAAAGAGAAAGTTGTGACAATCCGGGAAAAGGCACTTGAGGCATTGAATACATCCAATATAACTCAAAATGAGGTAGAGTAAGTATACGCTTGGTTGGATTTGATTATCAGTAAGAAATATAAATAAAGAAATAATTATACAAACATGGATTACAAAAAAGTTAAAACGGATTTTGAAGCGGTAACGCATCGCGTGGAAGATTTTAGCTCAGCTTCCGGAAATATCTATGAAACTGTTGTGGCACTTTCTAAGCGTGCCGATCAAATTGCCAGTGAATTAAAAGAGGAACTGGATAGTAAAATTGAAGAATTTACTTCGCAGACTGACAACCTGGAAGAAGTGTTTGAAAATCGCGAGCAGATTGAAATTGCACGGTTTTATGAGCGTATGCCTAAACCGCATATTTTGTCGAAGCATGAGTTTTTGAACGGGGCTATGTATATTCGTAACCCGCATAAAAACCAGGATATTCTGCCCGAGTCAGGTGGTGAAGAAGCATAAGATGACTTTATTATGGAGTTTGAAGGAAAAAAAATAGTGATTGGAATTACCGGCAGCATTGCAGCCTATAAAATTCCCCTGCTGGTTCGTCTTTTGAAAAAGGAAGGAGCTGATGTGCAGGTGATCATGACCCCGACAGCTCGAGATTTTGTTACACCTCTCACATTGTCAACATTATCAGAACGTCCGGTGATAAGCGAGCCTTTTGATTCATTGACGGGCGAATGGAACAGTCATGTAGATTTGGGGCGCTGGGCTGACCTGATGTTATTTGCACCGGTATCGGCCAGCACTATGGGAAAGATGGTCAATGCTATTGCCGATAACTTTTTGGTAACTACCTATATTGCAGCCAAATGTCCGGTCTATTTTGCTCCCGCCATGGACTTGGACATGTTCAAACATCCGGCAAATCAGGCGAATATCAAAAAACTTCAATCCTATGGAAATATCCTTATTGATCCACAGGAAGGAGAATTAGCCAGCAGACTAAAAGGTGCCGGCAGGATGGAAGAACCTGAAGTTATTTTTGAAATCCTGAAAGAAGGCTTAAAAAAAAAACAGACTCTGACGAATAAAAAAGTCCTTGTTACTGCCGGGCCAACGTATGAACGTATAGATCCGGTTCGTTACATCGGGAATTTCTCCAGCGGAAAAATGGGTTTTGCTCTTGCTGAAGCTTTTGCCAGCCGGGGCGCAGATGTTACTCTAATTACCGGGCCCTCAAATCTTAAGGTTTCCAATCCAAACATTAAAAGAATCGATATAGAATCTTCCGCTGAAATGCTTAGCGAAGTAAAACAAGCATTTTCAAAAGCAGATATTTTGATGATGAGTGCTGCTGTTGCCGATTTTAAACCTTCGACGGCACAGGAGCAAAAAATCAAAAAAAACACACAACACTGGAGCCTGGAGCTCGAAAAAACACCCGATATCCTTTCAGAATTAGCGAAACAAAAATCGCCCCGACAGCTGATGATTGGATTTGCTCTTGAAACTGAAAATGAGCAATATAATGCCAGTCAGAAACTGGAAAACAAAAAATTGGATATGATTGTCCTTAATTCGCTGCGTGATGAAGGAGCCGGGTTTGCCACTGATACTAACAAAGTTACATTAATAACAAAACAAGAACAATTGCCGCTGGATATTAAGCATAAATCTGAAGTAGCACAAGATATTGTCAGTTATATCGTTGATAACTTAAGCCAGACAAAAATTAAAGACAAATAGATTTTTTCCGCTTATTAAGCAAATAGTTAAAAATGGCTCTATTCGATTGTTAATCAGAAGAAATTAGTTAATGAAATACACTACCTACATACCAGCCTTTTTATTACTTCTGTTCATGAGTATTCTTTCTACTGATGGACAGGCTCAGGAATTGAATTGTCAGATTAATGTGTCTGCCAGTCAGGTTCAGACCAGTAACAGAGAGCGATTTGACGAGCTGCAGAAAACAATTAAAGAATTTATGAATGCTCGTAAATGGACGAATCATAAATTTAAAGTGGAGGAGCGGATTGAATGTAGCATCATGATCATTTTAAAGAAAGAGGTAGCTACAGATAAGTTTCAGGCTTCTATCCAGGTGCAGTCGCGCAGACCGGTTTATAATACATCCTATAATACGCCTGTTTTTAATTTTAAAGACGATAATTTTACTTTTGAATATGAACGTTATCAAAACTTGAACTTTGATATTAATTCGTTTCAGAGCAATCTGAGTTCGGTTCTTGCCTATTATGCTTATCTTATTATAGGACTTGATTTTGACACTTTTTCCTCTTTAGGTGGAACGCCCTATTATCAAAATGCACAAACAATCGTGAATAATGCCCAAAATTCTGAGTTTAAAGGCTGGAAATCTTTTGAGAATAAACAAAACAGGTATTGGATTGTGGAAGACTTGTTGAATGGATCCCTTGAGCCATTGAGAGAAGGTTACTATCAATATCATCGTCATGGCCTCGATAAAATGGCGGAAGAAGAGCAAGAAGCCCGGGAAAATATTTTACAAAGTCTTGAAGAATTTATGAAAGCAAAAGACCAGAAGTCTTTTCTGTATATCCTTGAAGTACTGATGAATACGAAAAAAGATGAGCTTGTTCATATCTTCAAAAAAGCCCCCAACACCATGCAAACCAAAGCCATTGACAAGCTGAAAAAAGTAGATCCTGCCCATTCCGGCGAATACGACAAAATTGCGAAAAAGTAAAGTCTGGTATCAAATTGACTTTTATTAACTTTGCTTGCTCGATAATAATAGCATTTGACAACTGGTTAGTGTTTGTCCATAATGCATGATATTGGCACATGCCATAATTATGATCATTCGGATCTAAACACTGACTTAATAGACAGACATTAGTTATGGTTACGCATCTTTCTATCAAAAACTATATTTTAATAGACGCTCTGGAAATACCATTTTCAGAAGGCCTGACAACCATTACGGGTGAAACAGGGGCAGGGAAATCTATTTTGTTGGGTGCCATGGACCTGATTTTGGGTGAACGTGCTGATAAAAAGGTCTTACTTGATAAAGATAGCAAATGTATCATAGAAGCCACATTTTATATAAAAGGATATGATCTGAAAGACCTCTTTGCAGAATTTGATCTCGATTATGATGATCAAAGTATCATCAGAAGGGAATTATTACCATCCGGAAAATCGCGCGCTTTTGTAAATGATACTCCCGTTAAACTTAATGTATTAAAAGCCTTGGGTAATAAGTTGATTAATATCCATTCTCAATTTGAAACGTTAACACTTAATCGCTCTGACTTCCAGATGACTGTGTTAGATGATTTTGCTCATAATCAACCCCTGTTTCAAAAATATTCCTCGGCTTTTGATGTCTATTTAAAAAGTGAAAACTATTTAAAGGAATTAACGGAAAAAGAAAAAAGTGCCAAAGCAGAACAGGATTATTACAAATTCTTGTTTGAAGAACTGGAGAATGCAAATCTGGAAGCGGGCGAGAAAGAAAAACTGGAGAGAGAGTATACACAACTGACGCATACGGAAGATATTCGCCAGGCATTATACTTTTCAGTGGAAGGGTTGTCCCGCTCAGAAACAAATATATTGGAAGTCCTAAAGGAAATTAATTCAAGACTTGCTGAAGTTTCTGACTACCATAAACTGATTAAGCCTATACAACAACGCGTTGAGAGTAGTCATATTGAACTCGAAGATATTGCTGCAGAATTGGAAAATATGGAAAGCGATATTGAATATAGCCCGCAACAACTTGAATATATTCAGGAGCGCCTGGATGTTATATATGCATTAGAGCAAAAACATCATGTGGAAGGAACAGAAGCACTGCTTGAATTAAAAAATAAGTTCGACAGAAAACTGCAGGATATCGGAACGCTGGAAGAAGATATAGAGACACAGAAAAATATTGTGCAGACAAATAAAGAAAAGGCTGAAAAACATGCCCTGGAACTCCACCAAAAGAGAGAGAAGAAAGCACCGGAGGTGGCAGAGGCTGTTCAAAATGTCCTTAGCAAATTGAATATGAGCGATTCCAAAGTGGTTGTAGATGTTCAGAAACAAGAAGAACTTAATGAATATGGTTTGTCGCGCGTGGAAATATTATTTTCTGCAAATAAAGGACATTCGCCCGGAGCGATCAAAAACGTAGCCTCAGGCGGGGAATTATCCAGGTTGATGCTGGCTATAAAATCCATTCTGTCAGACAAGAATATTTTACCCACTATTATTTTTGATGAAATTGATAGCGGTGTTTCCGGCAATGCAGCTGTCAAAGTGGGGCATATCATGCATAAGATGAGCCAAACAATGCAGGTTATTGCCATAACACATCTTCCGCAAATAGCAGCCAAAGGCAAAGACCATCTGAAAGTTTATAAGTATGACCACAATGGCCGGACCCGGACAGATATTAAAAAATTAAATCCACAGGAAAGAGTTGAAGAAACAGCCTTGATGATCAGTGGAGAGCATCAAAATGAAAACGCTCTGAAAACAGCCAGGCAGCTCATAGGGTAACGGATAAATGAACATTCACGGAATACTTTTGTTTCAGAAGTGCTAATATAAAAACAGAAATTATGGCTTCAGATCTATTATCCGGAAAAAAAGGGATTATTTTCGGTGCCCTCAATGAAAAATCAATAGCCTGGAAAGTGGCAGAAAAAGCTCATGAGCAGGGTGCTGAATTTGTTCTTACCAATACTCCGGTATCTCTGCGCTTTGGTGAGCTGGACAAACTGGGAGAGAAAACAAATTCTCCGGTGATACCTGCCGATGCTACCAATATTGATGATATCCGAAATCTTTTTGATCAAACGCTTAAGCATTTTGACGGAAAAATTGACTTTATTCTGCATTCGATAGGTATGTCTCCTAATGTCCGGAAAAAGAATAACTATGACAATTTGAATTATGATTTTTTGATGAAGACATTGGATATATCTGCTATTTCTTTTCATAAAATATTACAGGTTGCCCGTAAAAAAGATGCCATCAATGAATGGGGCTCTGTGGTCGCTTTGTCTTATATAGCTGCTCAGCGTACTTTATACGGCTACAATGACATGGCTGATGCTAAAGCCATGCTGGAGTCTATTGCACGTAGTTTTGGGTATATTTACGGTCGTGACAGGAAAATACGCATCAATACCATCTCACAGTCGCCCACACGAACAACAGCCGGTAGTGGAGTTAGAGGAATCGACGGATTGATGGATTTTACCGAACGAATGTCGCCACTGGGAAATGCGGATGCAGAAGAATGTGCTGACTTTACCATTACGCTGTTTTCCGATCTTACTCGAAAAGTGACCATGCAAAATATTTATCATGATGGAGGCTTTTCAAGTATGGGTATGAGCTACAGAGCTATGCAAATGTACAAACGAAGCCTTGATTGCGACGACTGCCCCGATCCGGAAGATATTGAGGATTAGGAAAATACATTTTGTTTGTGATTAAGTTAGTTGTTTCATCTTTTAATCACTCTGCTCTCTCGCCATTCCGCTAGTGAATGGGATTTTAAAATTGCTAAACGTCGAATCTTCGTACTGCCTCACTTTCGTATTTCCGGTAGCTGGCGGAAGGTACTATTGGGAAATCTTCTCATGCTATAAAATAAAATGTGGGGGAAGGAGGATTCGAACCTCCGAAGGCATCAGCCAACAGATTTACAGTCTGCCCCAGTTGACCGCTTTGGTATTCCCCCGGGTTTGAAAAGCAAGTGCAAAAATAACAGCATTTGTGGTTTTGACAAACCTTAACGATGGGTTTTCTTAAAATTTTTCTCTTCATTGATCTTACCAAAAAGATTACTTTTTGATTTTTAGCGGGTATATGTTTTAGGTCTGAGAAGTTCAAATAGGCATTTATTTTCATGATTTTTTTGGATTTAGTAAATATTTATGCTAATTTTGATTGGTAACTAATATTATTGCTTGATAAAGTTTGCATTTAATGATGTCAGGATAAGATATCAAAGTACAATATTGAACCTAAAATATTAGCAAAGTATCATAAACCCAAAAATTACTACAGATGAAAGCACTACGATTTTTTAAACACTTAAGTCCGGTTTTATTGTATGCCTTTGCCGGCATTTTCATGATGATTTCTTGCAAACAAAGTAGTCCGGAACAGGATGCCCTTGTGGCCGTTGAAGCATCAAAGATGAATGTTCTTTATAAGGATGTTCAAAACCCGCTCAGAGTTGTAGCCTCCGGAATTTTGCCTTCTAAAATTGATGTATCCGTTGATAATGGTACAATTGAAGGAGATGCTGGTAATTACGTTGTCACACCCGAAAACACAGGAAAAGCAGTTATATCTGTCCAACAGAATGGCAAAATGCTTAATGAACATACTTTTAGAGTAGAATCCATGCGTGATCCACAGGTTATATTAAAAGGAAGCCTTGAAAAAGCGAATACAAAATTAAATCGGGCAGAACTTATTAACGCAGGCGGCATTGAAGTATACTGGCCTGATACTGACTTTGACACAAGGGGAGAAGTTGAGTCGTTTACCGTGGAGATAAAAACGGAAAAGGAAACGTGGAAAAGCCATTCCGAATCAGCAAAATTTACGAAGGAACAACTATCCAAAATAGAATCCATAAAGGGAGAAGCAACGCTTTTAATTAAAAATATCATCATCTCACACACTGACGGTGAAAGACGTTTGAAACGACCGGTTTCGGGGGTATATTTTGAAATTGTATAAGAGTATCAATGATGTTCCTTTTAGTTGAAATTATCTCAAAAATGAACTTGACCGGAAACTTTCAATCCTGATTACAACGAAATAAATAGTTAATCAAAAACCAATAATCATGCGAAAAATTATTAGTCTGATTTTAATGTTGATGTTCTTTTATTTAGTGGGTTATGGACAAGAAGCCATGACAATTAAAGAAGGTCGAGAAAAAGGTTATTCAGTGAGTGCCCTGGATAAAAAATATGTAGATGCTGTAAACGTTAATCCGGATTCAGCTTTGTTTAATGATAATAGTGGAGAGTTTATACAAAGCTGGCAGACAATGTTACAGGACCTGGGTTCTTATTTACAGGATCATGATTTTGTTTGGAAAAAACAAACCCGTTGTTTCAACAAAGTTTATTTTGATAAAGACGGAAATATAGATTATTTCCTGTACAACCTCAATCCACAATTAGATGAAACGCAGGCGGAAAAATTCAGGATGTTACTTCAGGATTTTATTGAGAACTATCAACTACCGGTACAGGGTGAAAAAAAATTTACACAGTGCGGCCCCTCAATGTATATGCCAACAAATAAAAAATCCGGTGATTAAAGATGCTGATTCGGGCGTTTGTACCATTGTCCGGGAAAAATTAGTTGCTGTACGGGATTAATGGAGATATGGAATTCTTTTAACTCGTTGATCATGTAAATTATGCATTTGGACGTTCCCGGGAATAATTGGAATTAGCCAAAATCTACTTATTGTATTGGCTCAAATCGTTTTTTTGCATCTGCCAGAGAAGTGGCGTTAAAATGCCACCATTCGGTTTTGGCGACAGAAAACCCGGACTGGTGCATAATGCCAATCAACAGTTTGCGATTATTTGCCTGTAATTGATTTAGTTTGCCTTCTTGAAGGAATTTTTCCGTAAACCGCGGAAAAGCAAGTTTTCCGAAATAATCGAATTTGGTTCCCATATCCAGGGGATTACCATTGGAGTCGGCAATTGTAAGGTCTACGGCCATCCCATAGTTATGAATAGAGCCGCGACCCGGTGGAGCTACATACCAGAATTTTTTCTCATGTGATACATCAAGGGAATCCCACATGATCTGCTGTACCGACACCGGTCGTAGTGCATCATAGATAATGAAAGTGTGGCCGGGTTTATGCTTTTGTAATAACTTCCATGCATGTTTTAGTTTGGTGATGCATTCAGGTTGAAGGTAAGCGTTTGTAAGATCACCGTAAACATCCTTGCTTAGAAAATTATCTACTGTGCTGTATTTTAGCTCTATAATCACTTGTGGCAAATGATCATGTACGTTTTCCAATCCTTTGTCCATAATGCATTGTTCTATTTCCGGTATCATAGGTTCGATGGTATCTTGAATGGTTGTGTCAGGAATGTTAATGCTGTTAGTCGTTGACTTTTCTTTATGTATAGATTCCGATGACTCCTGCTTGGTTTCCGGAGCCGGCTGATGACAGGCATACAGAAACAGCATAAACATAAAAACCGATGTTTTCATTATATTTGATCGCATGATGACAAACCTATGAAATTCTATAGTAGGATCAAAATGAATTGATTTTATAAGCTTTTTGATTTTTTGGATAAGTGATGCTATTAAACTCGTTGATTATCCATGTCGTTTTAAATGATGTTATCATGAAATGGCATAATTTTCTGGTTTCGGGTCTAATATCAGATTCCTGAAATCGATGATAACGCTGTTAAAAAATCGTTATTATGTAATATTTTTTTTGGAAAAAGAAATTTCTTTATTTATATTTGATGCTCTTCTATAGAATAAATAACAGTCAGTGTAAATTATATAAGCCCAAATCGGAGGATGAACAAACATATTTTTACCGACCGTATAATCCAGTTATTAGCATCGCTGTTTATCGGAAAAAACCGTTTTTTTGCTAACAGTATTGAAAGTCCGGCCATCAAGGATATTTTGAATAGAGTTAAGCTAGAGAAAACGCCCATTGAGGCTGGGAGACATGAGGTTCAGGCCTCTACTCCCCAGGGTTTTATCGATCCGGCCTATTATGTCTTCCAGATGAAAGGGAAAAATTTTCCTACTATCATCTACCACCATGGAAACAATGAACGGCCGTTTGATTTTGGGAAATTTTCCAAGAACAGCTTTAAAGATATTTTTTATAAAAAAGCAAAAGAGCTAAATGCTAATATTATTATTGTCAGAGCTCCCTTTCACAACTCAACATTAAAAGAATATCAAGCGAAAATCAGCCGAATGGCAAATTTTACTGCTATGCTGTCTACTTCAGTAGTTTTGATTGAATCGTTGATCCATCAACTGGAAACGGATGGCTTTTCAGAACCTGTAGCAGTTTCAGGTATCAGTCTGGGAGGTTGGGCAACAAATTTGCACCGGGCTTATTATAATACTGCCGGAATCTATATCCCTATGCTTGCCGGGGCAGCGTTAGGCGATTTGTTTCTTACATCTACTTATCGAAAGATGGCGGCTAAAATAACACATGAAAATCCATCAAAAATCCGGAGTATCTTAAACTTTGAAGATGATTTTGATAAAGCTAAAGGAAAAAATGTGTTTCCTTTACTTGGGAAATATGATCAATATATTCAGTATGATGTTCAGAAAGGATGCTATGGAAACTCAAATAGAATAAATGTTTTAGAAAGAGGTCATGTTACAAGCCTCACAGATAGCAGCAAGCTTTTAGAACATATTTTAAACACAATGAATCTTAGCCAGAATAACTATGAGTTTTAAAAAAGTCATTATAAGCCGTTTCGGTGGTCCTGAAGTTTTGCAGTTGCAGAACATAAAAAAGCTCCCTGAACCCGGACCCGGAGAAGTAAGGATAAAAGTGCTACATACAACAGCAAATTTTACGGATACTATGATTCGTAGGGGGATCTTTCCTGAAGTAAAGAAAAAACCGCCTTTTGCTCCGGGATATGACATGGTAGGGGTCGTTGATAAAAACGGGCCAAAGGCTACTAAATTTATGGAAGGCAAGTTAGTGGCTGATTTAACCGTAACAGGAGCATATTCTGAATATCTGTGCATTCCTGAGTATGAACTAACAGAAGTGCCGGAATCTCTTGATCCGGCTGAAACCGCAGCATTGATCTTATCTTACACTACAGCCTATCAGATGTTGCATCGTTATGCGAAAGTAAAAAAAGGTCAGCGCATTTTGGTTCACGGTGCTGCTGGCGCTGTTGGTTTGGCATTATTGCAGCTTGGTAAACAATATGATCTGGAGATTTTTGGAACAGCATCTTCTGAAAAGCATCAACTTGTGCGGGATGCCGGTGCTACTCCCATTGACTATCGCACAAATGACTTTTATTCTATGCTAAAGGAAAATCCCGGAAAAAAGTTTGATGCTGCCTTTGATGCCATAGGGGGAACCAATTTCAAAAAGTCTTTTAAGTTGTTAAAACGTGGTGGCATCTTAATAGCATATGGTTTTTATAATGCCGTAACCGGAAAAGGAGGGAGCATTCCTGCTGATTTTGTGCAGCTTGTGAGCCTTAATCTTTTGCCTAATGGCAGAAAGGCAAAGTTTTTTTCTATAGGAGCTTCGCGTAAAAAACATCCGGAATGGTTTAAGGAAGACCTTCACACTTTGTTTCAACTATTAGAGGATGGTAAAATAAAACCGGTCATTTATGAAAAGTATCCTCTGGAGAAGGTAGTGGATGTTCATAAAATGATTGAGGCCTCAAACCATACAGGAAAAATCGTGTTGAACGTTTCCGGTATAACTTCCTCCATTAAGTAAATAGGTTGCAATTTTATTTTTCTACGATCGTTGAAAATTCGGAAAAACCCAAAACGAAGGAATATTGTTACGCAAAATATTAAAAGATAGCAAGTTATTGCTGTTGAGCTGCTTTTTAGTTATAACAATAACCATTCAGGCTCAAAAACCAACTCAGACCATTCGTGGGACGGTAGAAGATGCAAAAACCCATGAAACCCTGCCAGGAGCCAATATTGTGCTTGTTGACGAAAACATTGGCACTACAACGGATAACCAGGGAAATTTTAAGTTGGAAAACGTAGAAGTAGGACGGTACCGGTTGAAAGTTAGCTATATAGGATATGAGCCGGTCATCTTGCCTGAGTTATTGGTTAGTTCAGGCAAGGAAAAAGTTTTAGAAATTGAAATGACACCATCCCATTCCGACCTTGAGGAAATCGTAGTCGAGGCTGATATTCGTAAAGATCGTCCACAAAACAGCATGGCAAAAGTGAGTGCACGCACATTTTCAGTAGAAGAAGCAGGTCGCTTTGCCGGTGCTATTGATGATCCGGGGCGGATGGCCGGCAATTTTGCGGGTGTTACAACTTCTGGTGTAAACACAAATGCTATAGTCATCAGGGGAAATGCTCCCAAAGGGCTTTCATGGCGTCTTGAAGGTGTAGACATTCCGGTTCCCAGCCATTTTTCCGGAGCTACTGTTGCAGGAGGCGGAGGGCTAACCATGTTTAGTAGTCAGATGTTAGCCAATTCGGATTTTTATACAGGCGCTTTCCCGGCAGAATTCGGCAATGCAACTGCTGGTGTTTTTGATATGAAATTGCGTAACGGCAATAATCAGGAACATGAATATGCTTTCCAAATCGGCGTGCAAGGAATAGAAGCTGCTGCAGAAGGACCTTTTAGTGAAAAAGGTTCGGGTTCTTATCTTGTAAATTACCGGTATTCGACAATGGCTCTTGTTTTTCCTATGCTCCCTGAGGTTAGTTATGCCAACGAAATACCCATATATCAGGATTTGTCGTTTAAAATAAACCTGCCGGCAGGTAAAGCAGGAAAATTTTCTATATGGGGTATTGGTGGATTGAGTCATTCCTCAATGGAAGGCTATGATGAACCAGATAAATGGAAGTATCCTGAAAATCGCGAAGTAATGGATTTTCATTATAATATGGGCGTCAGCGGTATTAGTCATACAAAGAAACTGTCAGATAAAACCTATATTCGTTCTACACTGGCTATGAGTGCATATGAGCAAACTTATGAAGAAAAATCAAGATTGAGTGATTTGAATCCGGAAAAACTTTTTCGGCTGCATAATACAGATATGACATCTGGAACAGCTAATCTGACCTCGAAATTAACCATTACTCCAAATTCTAAATTTACATTAATAACTGGTGTTAATATTAGTGACAAAATGTATACATTGGACGGAAATGCACGGGATTATTCTACAGGCGATTACGAGCAGATTCTCAATGGGAGAGGCAATAGCTGGTTATTTGAGGGGTATGTACAAGGGAAGTATTCTGTTAGTTCTGAAATTGATTTAACCGCAGGCATAAATGCATCATGGTTTGAGATAAATCATGAGAATACAATTGAGCCACGTGTTTCAGCAAGCTGGCAATTTCATCCCGATCATCAGTTGTCTTTGGGTTATGGTAACCATAGCCAAACAGAGCCATTATTTGTGTATTACGTCAGCAATGAGAATAATCCCAATGCATATCCTAATAAAAACCTTAAACGAATGCGTGCCAATCATTATGTTTTAGCCTACGATTGGTCGATTACAAAGAACTTACGTCTAAAAATAGAACCCTATTATCAAAGACTGTACAATGTCCCGGTGGTTGATGGTACGCCTTATTCTATGCTTAATTTTCGTAGCGACTGGACATTTGATAAGGATTTAGTTAACAAAGGGACAGGCAGAAACAAAGGAATTGATGTAACGTTGGAGCGGTTTCTTAAAAATGGCTATTATTTTATGACGACTGCTTCTGTTTACGATTCCCAATATACAGGTGGGGATGGAGTACAGCGTCGCACCAGGTATGACGGAGGGTATGTGGCCAATATTTTGGGCGGAAAAGAATGGATGGTAAATGATAAAAACTTACTAAGCGTTAACTTCAAATTTACTTTTATGGGTCCCTATTGGTACCATCCTGTGGATGAAACCGCGTCTCATAATATCCAACAAATTGTGTATGCAGATTATAAACCGTTTATATACCGGCATTCAGATTTTGAGAGTATTACAGACCTTACAGTTAATTATCGGATAAATAGTGATAATACATCTTCAATATTTTCAATAAGGATTAAAAATATTTTTGGCAAGCAATATATGGGGAAGCAATATAATCTGGAAAAACAAAAAATCGAAAATGACATATTTACAAGCCCCATACCATTTGTAAGTTATAAAATTGAGTTTTAATGATTAGAAATTTCTAATCATTTGCAAAAAGGTGACTAATAATGGCTGTGGAAGGGCATCAATTTTTATAAATGGTAAATTATGAATTACTGTTTGCAGGCACTAACCGTAATCGAAAAAATCCCTTTGTCTTCGTTGGTAAAATCTTTACGTTTATTTTCCGGCACGTACTTTTTTAGTATTTTCTCCGGAAGTTCAATTCGTTTTTGTTTATGTACCTTTATGGTATTAAAACCGGTCTGGCGAATGATTTCCAAATATTCCTCCATTTGTAAAGCGCCGGCTATGCAGTTGGTATACATTTCAGCATCTTCACGCAAATTTTCCGGTAAGTCCCCTTTGATCACTACATCGGACACGCAAAAGTGTCCTTTCGGCTTCAATACGCGTTTTATTTCAGCAAAAGCTCTTGTTTTATCCGGTACAAGATTCAATACGCAATTGGATATAACTACATCAAACTGAGCAGCTTCAAAAGGCATCTTTTCAATATCTCCGGCAAGAAACCTTACATTTTTTAGCCCCAGTTTTTGACTATTCTGACGAGCCTTTGTAATCATTTCTTCAGAAAAATCGAGCCCCGTTACATGGCCTGCTTCACCGACAACAGATCGTACCACAAAACAATCATTACCGGCGCCACAGCCCAGATCGAGCACATGTTGTCCTGTTTGGAGTCCGGCATATTCCGTTGGAACGCCGCATCCTAATCCCAGGTCGGCATCCGGCTGATAGCCCTGAAGGTTTTGATATTCATTGCCAATCATGTTAATTTCCAGATTGTCCCCACAGCAACTTGATGGGCCGCAACAAGGTGATTGAGCCTTTTTTTCGCTTTGCCGGGCAATTTGTGAATATTTCTCTTTTACGAAATTCTTTATGCTTTGTGTACTCATAATTCTGGTTTTATTTTATCGATGTATAATTTATAAAAAGTCGTTTCAATTTTATCGCGAACCCGCCGGAATTCACTCCGGATAAACTCTTCAGACCCGGTAGCGTGAGATGGGTCTTCAAAGCCAATATGCATTCTGTGATTTACTTTTCCTATAAATACAGGACATTTTTCATTGGCATCATCGCAAACTGTAATCACATAATCCCATATTTCGTCTAAATATTTATCAACCATAGAAGGGTTGTGCTTGCTGATGTCGATATCCTTTTCTTCCATTACTTCCACAGCTTTTGGGTTTACGGTATCAGCGGGCTCCGTACCTGCCGAAGCGACCTGTAGATTGTTGTCGAAAGATTTTAAAAAGCCGTGTGCCATCTGACTGCGGCAACTGTTTCCGGTGCAAAGAATTAGTATTTTCATATCTTGGTTTTTAGTGTATTAAGTGGATTAAGTTGACTAAGTTAATCCACTCAATTACTTACTCTTTTGTTTCTTAAGGTAAAATATATATCCATTCATTAATTTTAAACATTGCTCATAGGTATTTCTATAATTACTTAATTGATTTTCTGTGATAAATTCTTCATCTCTGGCACAAATTAAATGCTCCAGAGTTTCGGTTAAAGATCCGCGTGCTTGTCTGCAAAACTGTATGTTTTCCTGATAATGATATCTTCCATGTCCTTCGGCAATATTAGCTGTTATAGAGCGGCTTGAACGAAGTATCTGGTCTGCGATCCTGTATTTTTCATCGTTTGGAAATGTCTTCACAAGGTTTGATATCTCAATCCTGAAATTCCGGCATTCTTTGTAAAGTTCCAAATCTTCAAAATTTCCCATATGCTATATTTTTTGGTTAAGTTGATTCGGTTGATTTTTGAAATTACTAAAATATATTCAATTACTCAATCAACCCAATCAACTTAATCAATCAACACACCATATTTTCATCAATATCAATGTTTTCAAAGAAGTTTTCGGACAGGCTTTTCAGCTCTTTTACTTTTCCGGGATTCAGACAATAGTTGGTTTTGGTTCCGGTAACGTGCCCCTGAATAAGGCCGGCATTTTTCAGTTCTTTTAGGTGCTGGTTCACTGTAGTTCGCCCCAATGGAAGTTCTTTGCTGATATCGCCCGAAATACAGGTTTTAATCTCCGCCAGATACTTCAGGATTTGTATTCGTGCAGGATGTGCCAATGCTTTGAATAAATAAGCGCACTGTTGTTCTTGTTTATCGAAAAGTTCACTTTTTGCCAGTACCATAGCTATCAGTTTTTATATAATGTATCGTTTTACATGTCGAAAATTATTCTGCAATATTTTTTCCTTGCTGTCTGTTGGCGAAAGCCACCAGTGATAACATCACCGGAACTTCAACCAATACACCTACTACGGTGACCAATGCGGCCGGGGAGTTCAGCCCGAACAGAGTAATGCTCACAGCTACAGCTAATTCAAAGAAATTGCTGGCGCCAATCATGGTGGCAGGTGCAAGTACACGGAAAGGCAGTTTTATTTTCTTTCCAACAAACCATGCCAGAAAGAAAATAAAGTATGTTTGAATGACCAGTGGTATTGCTGCAAGCAAAATAATCAATGGATTGCTTAGAATGTTATTTGACTGAAAAGCGAAAAGAAACACCAAAGTTACGAGCAGGGCAACGATGCTAACGGGTTTAAGTTTAGGTAGAAATTTATTTTTAAACCATTCTTTCCCTCGTGCTCTGATCATCACATGTTGGGTTATTACGCCTGCTACCAGAGGGATGACCACAAAAATGATTATGCTGGCTAATAATGTGTTATAAGGAATTGAAATATTGGTGATTCCCAGTAAAAGTCCTACAATTGGAATGAATGCCACCAGAATAATCAGATCGTTTACGGATACTTGTACCAGCGTATAGTTTGGGTCTCCGTCTGTCAGGTAAGACCATACAAACACCATTGCCGTGCAGGGCGCAGCCCCCAGAATGATGGCGCCGGCGATATATTCTTCAGCCATAGAAGGATCGATCCATGCCTGATAAATATGTGAGAAGAAAAGCCATGCGAAAAAAGCCATGGAAAATGGTTTGATCAGCCAGTTGATGATCAAAGTCATGATTACTCCTTTGGGTTTTTTACCCACGTTTTTTATGCTGGAGAAATCAATTTGCAGCATCATAGGATAAATCATTAGCCAGATTAAAATTGCAATCGGGATATTCACCCTGGCGATCTCCAGTTCGCTGAGTGCTTCCATGCTGTCTCCGGCATAATAGCCCAGTGCAACACCGGCAATAATTCCTAAAGCAACCCATACCGTGAGGTATCTATCGAAAAAACTCATTGCTTTCTTTTGTGCCATTATATTTATCGTTTTCAATCCTTGACGCAAATATACGTCAAAAAAATTAACTGACGTAAACATACGTTAAATATTTTCAGGAAAACTATATACTGAAGGCCTGAAAGGTTTCAAAACCTGTCAGGCCTTCAGTGGTGGTTAGCGATTTACAGCCAGTTTATTCCTGTGCTTCTCCTGATTTTTTAAGGGCGTATTTTGTTAAGATAGGTCCCAGGATTTCAAAAACCACACTGGTTGCTGTAATGGTTGTGAAGACGATATTTCCGATATGATCCCCCATAGTTAGCCCTGCATCATTGATCTCAGGGCCTAAACCCTGGAATCGGTTTTTTATGACAAGCGCCAGTCCAATCGCTACTCCTGCTTGCGAAAGAATGCCAAATCCTACGTATTTACGTACTTGGGTTTCCAGTCCGCCAAGACTGGCTCCCACAAAAGCGCCTCCACCTAATCCAAGTATCCTGGCTAGAATATAAAGTAAGCCAATAAGTCCCAAAGCCGGAACGGATTGTAAATGGAGATTGGCTCCGGCAATAGTGAAAAACAGCAAATAGAAAAGCGGAATAATAAAACCTATTTCTTCTTCTTCAAATTCCTTTATGTCTTTTAATTTTGAAAGGTTTCCGATAATAAGGCCGAATACCATACCGGAGAGTATTTCCGATAGGTTAACTAACTCACTGATTCCCGTAACTAAAAGGACTGTTCCGAAGGACAGAGACAATAGCTCTTCTCGAAAACCCTTTATTTGAGTCAGGCCGATAAAAAGAGCAGCAGCTAAACCTCCCAGTGCAATGCTAAGGCCGATTTCACGAAAAGGCTCCAGGAAAGTTATCCATAAATTACGATCCATTATTTCAGTACTACCGGAATTTGATATAAGAAAGATGGCTAATGGGCTTATCAGACCGAAGATTATAATGGCCAATCCGTCGTCAATTCCAACGATGGAATATAAAGTCCGGGTTAGTTTGCCTTTTGATTTGGTTTCATCAATAACAGCAACAGTACCTGCCGGTGCACTTGCCGGGGCTAAAGCTCCAAATATTAATGCCAGGGCCAGGTTTCCTGTGAGAATATATAAGAATAATGTTACTAATATAACAGCCAGAAATGATTCAGTAAGAACGGTAATAACAATACCACGTCCTTTACTCATTATCTCTTTAATGGTTACTTCCAGGCCAATTTTGAAAGCCACAAAGCCCAAAACCATGTGGGTTATGAACTCCATATTGCTTAAAGTTTTTTCATCCAGAAAATTGAGTACGGAAGGACCGAGTAAAATACCGGCTACCATATAAGCAATAATATTGGGTAACCTTAGTTTTTTGGTTAACTGCGATAATACGAGGGGCATCAGGAAAATGATACCTATTATAAAAAGGATAGGAACAGAGTTGTTTTCAAACCAGTTAATCATGACAGCTTTGTTTTTTTAGTTAAAAACAAATATAAAGTAGAAAATCAATATTGGCAATATTTGAAATGCTTTTTATCGATTGATATTTAGGAGAGGGAAGGAGAAGGAAAAAGAAAAACAGATTTCTTAGTAAAGGTATATAATGAATTTTTTCAGGAATAAGTTCATGACAAAAAAATACCTAAATCTGCTGTATAATTGAAACAGCAGATTCAGGTATTCTGAATATAACAAATTAGTTCCGCAAAACTAGTTGCTCATCGCATTAACAGATTTCATTGCACTAATCTGAATAGGTGTTTCATGGGCCAGGTTATCGCTAACAGGACAGCGATCTTCTATTTGTTCTACCCATTTATTCAGCGTCTTTTCATCGGCATCGGCATCGGCATGGATTTTCACCTCAATTCCTTTAAAGCCGGCTCTTTCTTCTGTCGATTTCCCCATAAATCTGGCCGGATCCAAATTTCCATTCATTTCCATACTCATTCCGCGAAGTGTAAATCCCATTTCTTTCGCTACCAGATGTCCAACAACTGTCAAACAACCAGATAAGGCTCCCAATACATATTCTACAGGATTTGCTCCTTCATCGGTTCCCCCAAGATTTTGAGGTTCATCAATGGTCATTTTGAAATTACGCGCTTTAACTTCTGTTTGTGTTGCGTTTTTGCTTTCTGCTTTTATGCTTACATTCATATCTTTCATAATAAGCTCCTTTTAATTATGTTTTGTTATTATTTTAACATTGTTATAATTATAACACATTTAAAAGAAAAATGTTGTATTTGCTTGGTGATTTTTTAGCCTGTGTTTAAACCCTAAATATTCGAGATCAAAGCCTGTTCTGCATACTTGTGTATATGAGGATTTAAAATTTGAGCAACAACGTAGCTATCGGACATTATGGGCAAAAACTATTTAGAACTATTCCTGATTGGTCTTACCTCTCAACAATTGCAGGGAAGTACTGTTATGTATAAAGTTTTACACAAAAAATAATTTATTATTTATGAAAACAGGAATATTTACAATTATGGCATTTCTGCTGCTCGGACTTTCATCATGCGAGAATAGCCAGAAAAAAAATACAAGTGATAAATATTATTTCAGCAAAATGGTTGAAGGAGATTTTGAGGAGGTTACTACCAAAGTTAAGACTACACTAAAGGAGGAGGGTTTTAGTGTTATTACTGAAATTGATATGGCAGAAACGCTCAATGGTAAAATTGAAGATGCAAGTATGCAGCCATACCGCATTTTAGGTGCATGCAATGCACAATATGCCTATACAACTATTCAGCAGGAAGAAAATATCGGCGTATTTTTACCTTGTAAATTGATAATTAAAAAAGCAGATGATAACAAAACAGAGGTGATTGCTGTTAACCCGGAAAATTTGATGAAAATGCTTGGGAATGATGAGTTAAATTCCATTGCTGCCGAAGTTAGCGATAAATTCAAAAATGTTCTCAAAAAACTATAGCTGCAGCGTATTTTTTAATGAACATTTCCTACTTGTTTGAAATCAACGCAAATTCATAAATCCTATTTGAAAGGGAATTTACAGCCCGGAAAATATTCATAATATTTTCGATAAGAGCAATTTGCTGCTTTATAATTTGCATGTTTTAGATTTGGGGGATAGAAGACAGTTTTAAGAGCGAGTAATGAGTTGGATTATTATAAAAGTTATCCAAAGCAAACATTTAACCTGTATTATTCATGCAATAAGTTTAGATCAGATGCAAGGCGAAAATATAGTAATCTATTTCAAAGCCGGCCGCGTATTTATCATGTCTTAAGCATTTTAATCAAGGAGGGTTTAAATACAAGCGTAACAAACAAATTAAGCATTAAAGACAAAATGTTGATTATTGACTGATTAACATTTTACTTACCGTCTCTGTTGATGGGATATATCCCCGGGCCGCTACTTTTCCATTAATAATCAAAGTAGGTAATATCCATGTTGGATATTTTTGCATTTCTTCAAGATCATTTATTATTTGTATTTCTTCTGATATGCCTAATTCTTTTAATATCGCTTCCATCCGGCTGATCATGCGGCGGCATTTGCCGCACTTTTTTGGCGGACATAGCAATTTAATTTCCGGATTCTTTACGTCCATACATTTCCATCGTTACTTTTTGAACGTTTCAGCGAAGTTTTATGTTTGTTCTTTAAGAACAGCAGCTAGAACAGCCACATGCATCCGGCAATATGTTTTCATCAGGAAGATTTTCTGCTCTCCACTGAACCAATCCGCCATCCAGATTGGCTACATGTTTAAATTTCTTAATATTAAGCAAGTTGGCTACTTTGGTTCCTCTTTCTCCAATGGAGTCCATGGTAATGAGTAATATATCCTCTGGCAAATGCTTCAAGTTGTCTATTATTTCTGTCATGGGATAATTTTTTACATTCTCCAGATTGACCCGTTCTACTTCGCATTCTTCTTTTTCACGGACATCTATAAGCATGGCCTTGTCTTCTTTTAACAAGTTAAATGCTTCAACGGCTGAAATATGCCGGACTCCGTCTAAATGAAATTTTTGATGATTTGGTTGCATAAACTGTTGTTTGATTTTGTGGTTGAGCTGATTAAGTTGAATAAGTGATAAGTCTATTAATCAGTTCTTTCAGTTATTCAATCCTCTCAATTAACTCAATAAATCTAACTTTTTGCCTCGTCATTAAGCCATTTGGCTAATGTAGTTTTTACCGGAATTTTTCCCTGCGAAAATACTTTTCCATTAACTACAAGTCCTGGCGTAAGCATTACACCGTAATCACCAAACCTATTCATATCGGTTACTTTTTCAATATTGGCTTCAATATTGTTTTCTTTCACAACTTCGTTGCATAAATTTTCAAGTTTTATGCAGTTTGGACATCCAGATCCTAATACTTTAATATCTAACATAATTGATCATTTTAAAGGTTTCTAAATAATTAAAAAAAAGCTCCGTATATTAATCCTGATGCTGTTGCCATAATCACAACCAAAGCAATGTATACTAATGTTTTTTGGGTTCCGATTACGCCACGTATGACCAACATATTGGGCAACGACAGGGAAGGGCCTGCCAGCAGCAATGCTAATGCCGGTCCTTTGCCCATACCGGCTCCGATTAAACCTTGCAGAATAGGCACTTCGGTCAGTGTGGCAAAGTACATGAAAGCTCCTACGATGGAGGCAAAAAAGTTAGAGAAAACAGAATTGCCACCTACGAGATTTACAACCCACTCATTCGGAATAATTCCGGGCATGTCTGTGTTTCCGTGTGTAGATCCCAGCAAAAACCCTGCTGCCAGAACACCGATAGCCAGTAAAGGCATAATTTGTTTTGTGAAATCCCAGGCAGATATCGTCCATTCCTTATTGTTCGGATCCCGCTTGTCTAGCAACGTGACCACACTTAATCCGGCAATTCCCACAATCATAGGGACTTGAGGGTTCGTGCTTACTATGCCTGCAATAGCTGTTACTACTGTTGCTATGGCTACATGCTGCCATTTGATTTTCAAAATGGCAATTAAGGAATAGATCAGCAACAATCCAAATACGGAAGTAATGTGCCATTTATTAGCCCATATCCAGTACCAGACGCCTTCAGTTACACCATCAGCCGGTTTTCCCCAGTTAGCAAAAACCAAGATTAACACCAACGTAAAAAAGTGAAGGGCTGTTTGCCATAATGGACGTTTTTCTTCCGTTTCAGGAAAATTAAGCTGTTCGTCTTTTTTAGCTTTTTCTTCTTTGCGATAGATCAGTGACATGACTGATCCGATGACAATAGCAAACACAACAGCACCAATAATCCTGGCTACGCCCATTTCAAAACCTAAAATGCGGGCGGTAAGAATAATGGCCAGAATGTTAATAGCCGGACCGGAATACAAAAAAGCGATAGCGGGGCCCAGGCCTGCTCCACGCTTGTGAATACTGGAAAACAACGGCAAAATAGTACAGCTACATACGGCCAGAATGGTTCCCGATACGGATGCAATCGAATAAGCTACCCATTTTTTAGCTTTAGCACCGAAATATTTCATCACAGCGCCTTGACTGACAAATACTGCTATGACACCTGCTATAAAGAATGCCGGCAACAAGCATAAAATGACATGTTCCTGCGCATACCATTTGGCCAAATCGAACATGGCCAAAATAGCTTCTTTAAACCGGGTGCTTTCAACCGGCAAATAATAGGCAAGAACAAATATTGCTATGATCCATCCCAGTATTTTAAATTCTCTCTTTTTATCCATTTCAAAATATTTTTATATTTCGCTAATCGACGAAATGTGTTCACAAATTTTTTAAAAATATACTATAGCGATCAGATAAATCCCTGCAACAATAAATATAACCGAAACAACACGTCTAAACCATATTTCAAATATTTTAAGATTATTATATAACTTGCCGACTCCCGAAACCGTATAAGCTATCAGGTATGCAAAAATGATAACCGGAATACCTGTAGCAATGGCAAAGATGACGGGCAAGAATAAACCGGAAGCACTGCCAATGGTCATAGGTATTAACATGCCAAAATACAATACTCCGCTATAAGGACAGAAAGCAAGTGCAAAGAGTATCCCTAATAAAAGAACATCAAGATAATTGTGCTTGTTTTTATTTTGGAATTTTTGTGTTAGCCTGCTCATGCCCGGGAATTTAATTTTTAAAATATCTAACATCAAAATACCTATCAAGACCAGGATTGGTCCGGCAATTTTTTCCCCGTATTGCTGAAACCAACCTGAAATTTTCATTTGGTCTGCACCGATAAAAATGATGACAGCCAACGAAGTATAGGCAACAGCACGTCCCAGGGTATAGATAAGTCCATTGATGAAAACCCGTCTTTTGTTTTCAACATCTTTACCTATAAAACCTATAGCTGTGATGTTAGTAGCCAAAGGGCAGGGGCTGATCGCTGTCATAAGCCCAAGCATAAATGCAGTAACCACCGGCAATGAACTATTGCTCATTACATTTTGCAAAAACTCTTCCATATATTTAATTTATTGAGATGTTGGTGTGCTGATATTTTGGACCGTAGATTTTGAATTGACAGAAAGGCTAATGTCCACATAATCAAATTATAGGCATATCAGCACATCAAATCATCGGCTAATTAGTGTCTGTCTATAAAGTAAGTGTTTAGTTCATAATGTTCGAGTTCAAAGTTTACTCCGCATTTATCGGGGGCTTTCGAAGTTTTTTATCATCAGGAGTCCCGATTGGAACATCGGGATGACTGTGATAAAAAACGAGCATAACGCAGAAATCGGACATTATGGACAAACACTAATTAATTAATCAACGGGTCGATTTTGTCCTTGATAATTTGCTTTAGCTTATCCGGATTGCTTTTAGCATTCATAAAAGCCTCATTAGTAATATTGATTTTTTTATCACCACTAACAATTAATAATGCTTGTCCTGGAGCCCCGACTTCTTCTGCTTTCTGTTCTCCTTCAGAGCTATCAAGGCTATAAACCTCAAAATTCACATCATCACCATACAATTCTTTAACAGCTTTTTCCGATTCGGACTCTACAGCCCGGCAGGTTGCACATCTGCGTGCGTTGTGGAAATAGTATACAAAAACTTCTTCCGCTTGCTTTACTGATGTATTTTTACTTTCATTATTCTTTTCTCCTGAGCAAGAAGCTGTAATGCACAAAAGAAATACACCTAAGGTTAAATACTTAATTACCTGCATAATAATTATTGGTTTTGGGTTAATAATTCCTGAAGTTCTTTTTGTGACGGAACACGGCCTGAAAACACTACTTTTTCGTTTATGACTAATCCTGGCGTTTTCATAACACCATATTCCATTATCTTCATAATGTCTTCTTCTTTGGTTACATTGGCATCCATCCCTAGCTCTGTAACTGTTTCTCTTGTTAATTTTTCTAATGACTTGCACTTAGGGCAGCCGGTTCCTAAAATTGTTATTTCCATAATTACAATTTATTTATTGGTTTATATTGTTCTATTCTCGTCAAAAAGCTTGTAAAACAAGGTTTTTGCTTTTTCCCAGTTTTCTGTGTTTAAGCAATATTTTATGTAAGGAGGTTCAATTTCTCCCTGAATTAAGCCTGCATATTTCAGTTCTTTGAGATGTTGCGAGAGAGTCGAACGTCCAACCGGTAATTCATCTACCAGATCGCCACTGTAGCAACAGGCATTCATCTGGGAGAGCTTTTGCAGGATATAAAGACGCACAGGATGACCCATTGCTTTGGCAAGCTTAGCCATTTCTGTTACTTCTCGCGATATTGTTTCATTCTTATCCATGATCAATTATCTATATTGTTGTTTCGCAAAATAACGAAATGATATCTGAACAACCAAATTTTTTTTGGATTTTTTTGTTTTAATTCGATCATCCGAATGATAAGCTTACCGGAGGTTTTTTATTTTGAAATAATAAAAAGCTTCTAACTATCAATGTTTAACAACCGATCACGGAATTATTATTCAGAAAATTAATATGTGATTAAGCTCTGAATTGACCACATATTCTTATCTTTATCTCCAATAAGAGTAGGTTTTTTTTAAAAGACGATATCACATTTAATTTAGTGTTTGATAAATGACTCATAAAATTACTTCAGAAAAAAGATTACATCCGGAGATTGTAGCAGTGCTATTTACCGGCTTATTGAAGTTTCCCATGATGGATTGGCTGAACTACCGGGCTTTCTATATCGTTGGAGTGATTTTTTTCTGGACTTATTTTATATATCGTAGTTATAAGAATGATCCAAAAGCACTAGAGCGATGGGGAATACAGAAAAAAAACTTCCGTATTTCCATGTGGTCCTTATTGCCTTTTGCATTGATTGCAATACCTGCGATCTTATTTTATGGATGGCAAAATGATACGGTTTCTTATAATTGGCATTTACTACCGATATTAATTCTTTATCCCGTCTGGGGGACATTTCAGCAATTTATTGTTGCCAGTCTGGTAGCTGGCAATTTAAAATATAGTTCGGGAGCTCAGCTTAATGATTCCGGGATTATATTGTTTGTTGCCGCTTTATTTGCTTTGATGCACTCTTCTGATTGGGTTTTGGCTGCCTATGTGTTTGTTATGGAAGTATTCTTTTTATGGATCTTTCTACGATGGAAAAATTTATGGGCATTAGGAATCTACCATGGGATTGTTTCTGCTCTCTTTTTATTTTATGTTTCCGGGCGTGACTTATTCCAGGAATTGTTTACTGTTTTTAATGCCTGATTATAACTGTAGCTTATTTTTTACTGACCTTAAGGGCAATAATAGTAATGACTGACAGACAACTGTAGGAATAAAATTGATAAAATACCTGAAACAGATAGTAGATGTTGAGGTTAATCAGAGTTGTTTTTAAATATGGAAAAATCGTTTTAACTCAGTACCTTTTTTTAGCCGGTAATGAATGAAAAATAGCAGTAGGGAAGCCGGCAGAACGGAGGCAAGAACGATTAAGCTCCAATGCAAGCTCCATTCTCCTGTTCGGTTCAACGAAATAAATAGTTCGGTTAACACAGACAGGATTGCAGCAGCCAAAAGAATATAGGCTATCATATTTAATCCTTTGTCATTTAGCTTTCTGATAATAACAAATAAAGCGATCCCTAAAACGTAAACGGCAACCAAAAGAGGAATTCCCAAATTCAGACTCCAACTTAAAGAGCCCTGATAATAATCAAGCAAGAAAAGTAAAATCACCGTTGATAAAAGGCTTCCACCCGATAGGACGTAAAGATTACGGGGTTTATACCAAATAAGTGTGATATTGGCAAATAATACAAGTATCACAGTAGTGGAATATTTTGACCACGTAATTTGGCTGTTAAATAACAAATCGATAATAATCGTAACAATTAAAGCGCTCATTAATATAATAGTGGAAATTTCCCATAAAAGTTTGCGCTTTTGAAGGTTACTCAACATGAGATAATCACTTAACCTTTTTTTCTTTGTTTTAGCTTTATTATCACTGAAATGCTCCTCGTTGTCACTTTCGATTGTGGATGCGGGATGACCGCATAAAGGACAGTAATTCATGTGCTTTTCAAGCTTAACACCACAGTTCTCGCAAGTAATCATAAGTTTTCCTCCGTGCTATTATTTAATTGGTTTACAGGGATTCCGTTACTTTTTAACAGATTTAAAAAGGTATCTTCTAATAACATTGATTTTGTTATATTGCCAAAACTCAGCACCAGCTTATCTCCAAACCCAATAATACCGCAGCTTACTTTGAGGATTTTATTGGGTGGCGGTGGGGTAAATATAAAATAGTTGATCAGAGAAGAGGTTTCCTCAGGCAATTTGGCCTTTCCAAGATTGGTGACAACACCACTGTATTGGTTGGTCCCTTTTGTATAATAGTTTAGTCTCAGAATTAAAGATTTTAAAAATAACGGAATACTTTTAACATAGATCTTTTTCTCACTACCGACATTTCTTGAAATGTTTTTATTGATCAGTTTTTGATCTGTTTCCAGTCGAATTTGATGGTGCACAACTTTCAATATTTCATCAAAAGTATAATGGCCCAACCGTAGATCTATTTCCGGCATAACAAACAATGAGAAATTACGCATGCTGTTTGATGGAAAGATATTTCTAAGATTCACCGGAACCTGTATGCGAATTTTTTTATTTCGTGTTTTTTTACCTTTACTTTTTCGGTTTTCATAAATTGCTTGCAGACTGCACATATATGTAGCCACTACATAGTCAGTAATGCTGACATTTTTATGATCGGCTGCTGCTTTAATCTGTTTTAATGAAATCATGTATTGACTACTGTGAAAACGTGGCCTGTTATTCAGAGAAAATGGAAGATGAAATGCAGCACTTTGGCTTACCATAGGAGGTATGTCCTGCTGAAAATAACGCTTGTATGAATCTTCATATTCTTCTTCGGAAATGGTATACTCCGTAAGTGGCATGTGATTTACCGTATCCGTATTTTCAAGTTCTTCTTTATAAAACGATAAAAGTGTTTTGAAAAAATAAAATGCGCCGCCACCATCAGTCAAAATATGGGCAAATTCAACACTGATGTTCTTGTCTTTAACCAAGATCCGGATTAAAAGTCCGTCATTGGGAAAAAAACGGCATGGTTGCTTGTCGTCAGGTTCAATTGGGATAGGGGAAGGGTAATATTCCAGATAATACCAGAAAAAGCCTTCTTTGAGTCTTACCAAAAAATAGGGAAATCGTTTTTCTACCCTGGAAACAGCCTTCATTAATGCGGAAATGGATACGGTTTCATTTAAGATTGCCGTTAAACGAAAGACCGTACTCATTTCTTTCGTCATTACAGCAGGGAATATTTTCGCTGCGTTGTCGAGTCTTAACCAGAACTTGTTGGTATCAGATGTATTATGAGATAATGTTTTATTTTCCAAATAATTCAACGGTTGAAATGCGATTGTTCAAATATAATTGTCTACTAACTAGAAAACAAATTTTATCTTTATTGTTTTCGAAAATCTTATACAAACTACGAAGATAGATCATACTGTTGTCTATCTATAAAAATATAAAATGGACAATCCGAAAAATTATATCCGGATTGTCCATGAAATAAACTGCGTTTTATAAATTTTACTGACCTATAAATACCGGGCCATCCGGGCCTAAAGGCAGACCGGTTAGCAGCCAGAGAACGAGTAATAGCGTCCAGGCTATTGCAAGAGCTACAGAATAGGGTATCATTGTAGAGATGATTGTTCCGATTCCGTTTTTCTCATCATATTTTTGAGCAAATGTAACAATGAGCGCAAAATAACTCATCATTGGGGTGATCAGATTTGTTATTGAATCTCCAATACGGAACGCTGCTTGTGTAATCCCCGGATGATAAGGCGGGTCAATCAGCATTAGCATCGGGATGAAAACGGGCGCCATAATCGCCCATTTAGCAGATGCTGACCCCATGAACATATTTATGAGTGCTGATAAAAACACAAAACCAACAATCAGTGGAATGCCTGTGAGACCGATATCAGTCAATGTTTTAGCTCCTTTAATGGCAAAAATAATTCCAAGGTTACTGTAATTGAAGAAGTAGACAAACTGCGCGGCAAAAAACACAAGAACGATATATCCTGCCATTCCACCCATAGATTTTGTAATATGTTTTACTACATCTTTATCATTTTTTATAGTGCCTACTGTAATCCCATATATCATTCCCGGTATAAAAAATAAGATAAGGATACCGATTATAATTCCATCAAAAAATGGAGACTTTAAAATTCCTCCGGTTTCGGGGTTGCGGAGTATTCCATTTTCAGGTATTACACTAAAAGCTAATAAGGCAATAGTTATAAGCACACCAATCCCTGCCCGCTTAAGACCTTTGCTTTCCAGAGGTGTCAGTCTTTCAATAGGAATACGTTCTGCACTACCTTTATATTCTCCTAACCTGGGTTCAACAATTTTTTCAGTAACCCATGTGCCCACAATAATCACAAGAAAAGAGGACAGAAACATAAAGTAATAGTTAACAGCAGGGTTAACAGATATGTCGGGAATGATGATTTGAGCAGCGGTTTCCGAGATTCCTGCTAGAATAGGATCTATAGAGCCAATAAAGAAGTTAGAGCCAAATCCACCGCTAACACCAACAAAAGCGGCAGCTAATCCGGCCATTGGATGTCGTCCTAAAGCATGAAAAACTAATGCTCCTAAAGGAATTAGAACAACATACCCGGCTTCACTTGCAAGGTGTGAAATGATACCAGCTGTAACGATAGAAGCTGTAATGAGTCTTGGTGGACTTTTTAAAACAAGCGCACGGATCATCAGGGTAAATAGACCGGAACCTTCTGCAACGCCAATACCAATCATGACGACCAGAACATAGCCCAGTGGCGGAAACTTAAGAAAGTTATCCAGGATATTCGAATACATCCAGCGAAATCCATCGGCACTAAGAAGGTTTTGAGCTTCTATTATTTCTCCGCTAACAGGGTGAGTCGCTTGTACATTAAACAGGTAGCCCAGAAAAGAGACAATGATGACAAATAGAGCTAATAAGGCGAAAATAGTGGCGGGGTGGGGTAAACGGTTTCCTACGACTTCAATACCGTCTAATACTTTTGTGAATAGGGTCTTCTTTTTGATTTCTTGCTTCTCCATAAGGCTATCCGGTTTTAAAGTAATTTAAATTGTTGATAAAACTATTAATCGGTATGTGTTGCAGGTGAAAGTTCACCAGGCGTTTTATAACAAACTTTAGCGTTTGATAATGTTCTTTTAATTTGTCGGGAGGTTCCGGTTTTGCTCCATCATTAATCTGCAAGAAGGATGGATTAATAACTAGTGGGATCCAATTTTTTTGTGTCATAATAAATCTATTTTTAATTGTTTTTATTGCATTACTTGCTCTGCAGCTGGAGTTAATTCTCCAGCTTTAATAAATCTGTTTTGCCGGATGTAGAGTGAATGATCTTTAAAATAATAAAATGTTCGTATGCGTTCTTATTGAATATGTTAGATTAATCATTTATATTTATAAATAAATGGACAATAAAATACCAGGTAAATATTTCACCTGGTAATCATCAGTCATTAAGAATGGACAAATATATAATATTTGAACATATCTAATAAGAAAAAGTGATTTTTTTGATCAGAGCATTGTCAACTTCAACAGGAGTTTAGAGAAATTCCGGAATACAAAAAAAACGCGATCCATTTGGGTCGCGTTTTTTGATCCTATTTTTTCGTTGATGTTTATGAATTCAGCATTACAGGCATAACAAGCATAAGAATATCTTCACCTTCCTGCTTTTCTCCCGGAATAATAAGTCCTGCACGCTCAGGCGTTGAAAGTTCAAAAACGACTTCATCTGTGGTGAGGTTGTTAAGCATTTCAATAATAAAGCGGGAATTGAAACCTATTTCCATGTCTTCTCCATCATAGTTGCATTGCAAGCGTTCTTTTGCTTCATTACTGAAATCTACGTCTTCGGCCGAAAGTACAAGCTCCTGTCCGGAAATACCAAAGCGTACCTGATGTGTCGATTGATTGGCAAAAATAGAAACACGCTTAATAGAATTCAGTAACGCTTCGCGTTCTAATGTGAGGCTATTGGTGTTATCCTTGGGAATAACAGCGTCATAATTCGGATATTTACCTTCAATCAGCCGACATATAACATTTACATTATTGAAATGAAAATAAGCATTGGTTTCATTATACTGAACCTGAACATTTTCGTCATCGCCGGCAGATAAAATAGACTTCATTTGGTTCAACGGTTTTTTGGGAATAACAAACCTGTTGGAGACTCCGGGGGCATAGTCAGTGCGGCGATAGCGGACCAGTTTATGCGCATCCGTTGCTACAAATGTAATATCTTCTTCATTGAGTTCACATAGAACTCCCGACATGACCGGACGTAATTCGTCTGTACCGGTTGCAAAAATTGTTTTATTGATGGCAATAGCTAATGTATCTGCATTAATTTCAAATTCCTGAGCTTCTTCTATTACAGGCAATTGTGGGTATTCGTCAGCACGGTGACCGCTAAGTTTAAATTTACCTTCGTCCGTACTTAGCTCTATAGCCGAATCATCAAGGTTAATATTAAAGGTAATTGGAATATCCGGGAAGGTTTTTAGCGTATCTAACAATATTTTTGCTGGAATAGCAATGTTTCCGACACCTTCACTTTGGGTCATCCCCACACTGACCTGCATTGTTGTTTCAAGATCGGAAGCCGTTACCTGCAGTTCGTTTTCTTTTATTTCAAAAAGAAAGTCATCCAGAATGGGCATGGTGTTGTTTGTGCTTAGCACACCGCTTATCGATTGCAGGTTTTTAAGCAGCAAAGTGCTGGATACAATGAATTTCATATTACTTGTGTTTTAGTTTTTATCTTAAATAATTCATTAGATAAAATTACGGATTATTCAATCTTTTTTTGCATTTAAAACCGAAATCTTATAAAAAACTTTTCAACAACTATTCAAAACTCTTTTGCTGTGCTGTATCACTGGTTAATTGGTGATATTGGGCTGAAAATAGCTTAATCTACGCGTAAGGTGGTCAAACGTATAGTATTGCACTAAGGCAAAGTCTTGCTCGTTATTAAACAAGGCATAGAGTCGATCCGGATCGTGCTTTAATTCACGTGAATATTGATTTGAAAGCCCTTTGGGCGGACGGCGTAAGTATGTTTTTATAGTCTTTTTGTTGTCTTGCGCATCCGTTAATTGTATTGTGTGTTGCGGTGTTGAATTGATGATGGAATCTTTTTTATCAAAATCATTTAACAAATCCTCAAAATTGATTGAACTAAACGAGGATAGAAAATCCAAAACCTTTAATGTATCAAAAGGAGCAATTGTTTGATTGCTTGACAATTTAATGAGTTTGAATGTGTTTTTATCTGGTTTTTCAATTCTAAAAGACTCTTTCGGTTGACTATGATGATGAACTTCAATACTTTTTATCTCATTGATGTTTTTAGCCAGAATGGTATGGTCGCGCCATTTGTCTGGCTTTGCTTTAAACCTGGGGGTTAAATATCCACGAAATCCGGGGATATAAACGACAAAGGGCGTTGCGGAACCATCCTTAACCATATAGGTTCCCCTGTTGTTTTGTGTAGCATCACCTACATAAAACACTTTAGTGTTGCGTTCTTTCGTGAAGAAGTCAATGTTCAAAAACGTAAATAAGGGTTTGGTTTGATAGATTTCTACCTTAACGCCGATAGAAGAAAGGCGTTTCACTACATTATCATGCTCACTTTTGGATACGGGCCGTTGGATATCCATCTTTTTTAGAGTTTCCAGCAAAATACCCACGGCATCATCCGATGCTTTATAGTTGTCATTTACATACCAGCCACTATTCTTCCGGTTAAGTATAACCTCGCCCGAGTCTTTTTTCGCCAAAAAAATCTTTGTTACAGACGATGTATCTTCAACAGCAAAAACATTGCCTTCTCTGTTGATTGTACTATTGCTTTGTTTTAACAGTAAAACGATTGCGATTACAGCTAAGATAACAACGGAAAAAATTAATACCCAGTTTTTTTTCAAAAAATGATTCATAATTACATTTTATTATTTTGTGTTATGGTTACCCCGTCATATTTGCGTGGGACTTACATGCAGTAGCTTAACATTAATCATTTTCCTGTGTGGTTAAGGCTATCATGTTCGTTTCCTATTGGTTGCAAGTAATTTTGCATATTCATTGTAAAGCATTAGTAACTTGCAGGGCAAATAAATACGCTCTTTTATGTTTCTTTATTGTGGTACTTATTTTTTTATAATCGAAAAATAAACGATCTTTTCAATACTAAAGTCCTATTTTATTTTCCGGGTCTTGTATATTTTCTTTTTCGGATGATATTCCAAATAACGCTCATTATGAGGATGAGCAATACAGGAATAACAACATTGATAATTTGCCATTTAAGGCGTTCTTCTTGCACTTTTGCTCTGTCCATCAGCCGGATTTTCAAATCACGGGTTCTGACATTAAGTAAGCCGGAGTCATCGCAAAGGTAATTTACAGCATTCACAATAAAGTCTTCGTTACCATATTGTTGTCCTGTATATTTATCTACTCCTAATGGTAGTTTTTTGCGTTCGCCTCCTTTTATAGAGATTGCATTTTTTATAATGTTTCCGTCGGCCACGACAATCATTTGGTTTTTTTCGCTTTCGGTTCGGAAGGCCATGGCTTTATTTTGAGCTATTTCCGGCGGGATACGGTTTTCAAACAAAGAAGAGAACTTCCCTTCCAGTAAAACTCCAATATTTTGACTTCCATGGTTGTATTGGCTACGCTGAGGTTTTCGGTTGATTATATTTAAATTTATTGCGTGAGGAGTGCTTAAAACCCGCGAATATTGAGAACTTTTAAGCAGCATTGTTTTTGTGACATTATTACCGCTAATAGTATCTAAAGTACTGACAAATTCTCCCTTAATACCGTTCAGGTTTTTCACGATCGGATGATTGCTGTTTGGCGAGATAACCGGAAAATAGGGCCAGGGAAATAATTTAAACTTTGGCTTTGAGCCTTTGGGCTGTGTATTAACCGGGATCGCTGCTGAACGCATGTCTTGAATAAGATTTTTGTTTAATCGAACTCCATATCTGAAAAACATATCATCCAGATTAAGGTCAGCAGGTACAGCCAATGTTCGGGATTGAGCCTGCAGAGAGTCCATGCTGGTGGCTACAGGATCTACCAGCCACATTACTTTACCTCCGTGCATTACGTATTGATCGATAAAGAATTTTTCTTTCTCAGTGAAGGCTCGCGTGGGTTGTGCAATGATTAGTGATTTATAGCGGGGATAGACATGAACATTACCTGCGGAATCAGGTTCAGTGCGTTTTAATAAACTGTATACCTTATTTTCCAAAATAAGATGATCGATATTATAGAATTCACTTAATGCCTTTTCTGCTCCATCCAAATTTGCTTTGGGTAATTCCCCATGGCCATGGAGAAATGCAATTTTATCCTTCTCAGCACTTTTTAGTTTCATCAAAGCACTGGCAAGGTTATATTCTAAAGCCTGTATAGACTCATTGATTTGTTCTTCAGAGGAAGCATCCATACGTGATTCAAGCAGGTTTATAGCTTCTTCACGGTTTGCTTTGTAAGTAACTAGTGCCCCGGGGAAAAGCACTTGTTGGGATTGACGAGCCCCATCTTGTGATTGAATAGTTGTGGGGTCTAATCCTTTGCGGTTTAATTCAGCATAAAAGCTATTTTTGTTTTTTTTATCTTCAACAACCTCATTAGGGTTAATGAACTCATAATTGATATTGGAATTGTACGCATGAAATTCATCAAGCATCTCGCGCGTTTCGCGCTGAAGCTTTTTAAACCCTGCGGGAAATGAGCCATCTAAGTAGACCTTGAAAGTTACATAATCATCAAAGGATTTTACTAACTCCTTTGTTGACTGGGAAAGTGTATATTTCTTTTCTGATGTTAAATCGAAGCGTGTGAAAAAATATTGTCCGATAATATTAACTAGTATGATGATGGCTAAACCTAGTAAAAGCTGAACGATATTTTGTTTACGTACATTTTTTTTGTTGCTCATAAACTACCATTTTCTACTTTCAAGTGAAACTTTGGTTAACAAAATAAAGAAGGCTATCAGGCTTAAGAAATATAATACATCCCTTGTATCAATAACACCACGACTCATTGATGTGTAGTGGGCATTAATCCCCAGAGATTTAATGAATAAATCCAGTGAGCCAAAGATTGAAAGTGAATGAATAAAATCAAATCCGATATAAAAGAACCCACTAATTAAAAGGGTAAGGAGGAAAGATACAATGTTGTTTTCTGTTAATGAAGAACAAAAAGTACCGATTGCAACAAAGCCTGAAGCCAAAAATAACAAACCGATAAAAGAACCCCATGTTCCGCCGGTGTCAATATTTCCTACGGGTGATCCTAACTGGTAGACCGAAAAAAAGTACACCAATGTAGGAAGGATACTTAAAAGAACCAATACCACACCGGCAAGATATTTTCCGGTGATCACCTGCAAATCGGTCACCGGTCTTGTCATTATGATTTCAAATGTACCTGTTTTTCGCTCATCGGCAAAAGTCCGCATCGTTACGGCCGGTATTAAAAACAGGAAGACAAAAGGAGAGAGCATAAATAAGTTATCCAGCGTAGCATATCCATAATTCAATATATTAAATCCAGTTGGAAAGATCCATAAGAAAAGACCATTGATCAACAGGAAAACAATAATTGTAATTTGACCGATCAATGAGCTAAGAAAGGAATTGACTTCTTTTCTGAATACCGCAAGCATATACGTTCTATTTTATCTATTTACAACGGATGCAAAAGTAGTAAATTTCGTTGATGTGATAATTTAATCGGGAGAATTAGCCAAAATCTGTAAATTCAACTATAATTGTCGACTCATAAGCATCCAGACCTAACAGTTGGCTGGCCGGGCCCTGGTTTATAGCTATCTGAAGATAGCCTGTGCTTGATATAAGCGCAAGCATTTTTCCTTCGCTAACATCGTCATAGGCGTCAAAAAGCTTATCTTGCTCGATTGTAGTAGCCGGTAAATGAATATTAAATGGCCGGTTTTTACGAACACGTGAAAACTCATCTTCGTGAATGTTTGTATGGCAGTTGCCATAATTATCCACATAAATAACACGTCCGCTAATCCGGTCGTGACCGGATTCAGGGTCTTTGTCTGTTGAGGATTTCCAAGGGACGATATCTCGGAGTTTATCTTTCACAAAGCCCAATTCTTCAGCTTTATGGCCTTTGGCTATGTGAGCAGCGCTTTTGACAAATATATCCCGGGCCGGAAAAATAAAGTAGGGCGAATCTTGTGGAATATCAATCTCTATGATCTTTGTTGGGCTTTCGTTGGAAAGAAGACTTAATAATCCATTATCGGCACCTATAAAATAATGCCCTTCCATTTCCACAAAAACGTGGGGAGAATTTCTGGAAGCAGTGGCGTTTACCGAGACAACATGAATGCTGCCCGGAGGGAATTCATGAAAGGCTTGCCGCAAAACAAAGGCTGCCTGAGCAATATTATACGGTTCTATTTCATGAGAAATATCTACAATTTGTACTTCAGGCAATGAGGCTATGAGCTTGCCTTTAAATGCCCCATTGTAAAAATCACGGTTTCCCCAATCTGTTGTTAATGTTACGATCGCCATAGCTGATAAATGAATTGTCAAAATTAAGAATTCTTTTTCAATTAATAGATTCCGGAATTCTCATTTTTTTGCATTGGCTTTAACAATAAATAATGCATTAATAATAAAGTTGTTAATATTAACATATTTAGAAATGATGCTGGCTAATTGAATTTAATAATACGAAATCTCTGCAACTGATTTATTATAATCTTAATAGAAAAGAAGGTTTTGCTCTTTCTTATTTTTCATACTTTTGCACTAAATAATAAAATATGGGTGAAAAAGAAATAATACTGGAAGATATTAATCCTGTGGAATTCTTTGGAGTAAATGACTCCAATCTGGAACTGATCAAGAAATACTTTCCCAAACTAAAAATTGGCGTCCGGGGAAGCCAGATAAAGGTAATCGGAGACGAGACGGAGACGGCCAAATTCGAAGAGAAAATACGTTTATTGATGCTTTATTATGAAAAGTTTGGACGCTTATTAAAACCGGATATTGCCCGAATGCTTGAAAGTGAAAGTGAAACGATGGACGAAGAGTTCAAAACCCCCAAAGATGTCATTGTTCACGGTCGGCATGGAAAAATAATCAAGGCCCGTACGATTAATCAGCAAAAGATGGTGGAGAGTTTTAATAAAAACGATTTGATTTTTGCTATCGGCCCTGCAGGAACCGGAAAAACATATACGGCTGTTGCATTAGCGGTGAGAGCCTTAAAAGATAAAGAAGTTAAACGCATTATCTTAACACGTCCAGCTGTAGAAGCTGGTGAAAACCTGGGCTTTTTGCCCGGTGACTTAAGAGATAAGCTTGATCCTTATCTGCAGCCTCTTTATGATGCCCTCCGTGATATGCTGCCACCGCAAAAGCTTCTTTCCTATCTGGAAGATGGAACCATTGAAATTGCTCCGCTGGCCTTTATGAGAGGAAGAACGTTGAACGATGCGATTGTTATTTTGGATGAAGCCCAAAATGCAAGTATCAATCAACTTAAAATGTTTCTTACCAGAATGGGTGAATATTCACGTTTTTTTGTAACCGGCGATGTTACCCAAATTGATCTTCCCAGGAATCAACGTTCAGGTTTGATACATGCAAAAGAGCACCTGCATAATATTTCCGGTATTGATTTTATAATTCTTGATTCGCGAGATGTTATCCGGCACAAGCTGGTTACTAAAATCATAAATGCTTATGAAAAAGATCAGGAATTAAAACGACCAAAGCAAGATTCTTCGTCTAAGAAATAGATAACAGGTCATTAGAAAAAAGAAATAATAACCCCAAAACATATAAAACATGGCAAATGCGTTAATTGAAACCAGGTTTGATCTACCCGGCCAAACCGATTTTTATAAGGGTAAAGTTCGGGATGTTTACACAGTCGATAATGATCAGCTGGTTATGGTTGTAACGGATCGTATTTCGGCTTTTGATGTTGTTCTTCCGCAAGGCGTTCCATACAAAGGACAAGTGCTAAATATGATTGCATCCGATTTTTTAGATGCGACGAAAGATATTGTACCTAACTGGAAAATAGCTACTCCGGATCCTATGGTAACCGTAGGGAAAAAAGCGGACCCTTTTAAAGTGGAAATGGTTATCCGCGGGTATTTGACTGGACATGCCTGGCGCGAATATAAAGCAGGGAAACGTGAATTGTGCGGTAATCCGTTACCGGAAGGCATGAAAGAAAATCAAAAGTTTGACACCCCTATAATTACTCCTACGACTAAAGCCGATGTAGGACATGATGAAGATATTTCAAAGGAAGAGATAATCAAGCAGGGACTTGTTTCGGAAGAGGATTATGCTAAATTGGAAGAGTACACATTCAAACTTTTCGAAAGAGGCACCCAAATGGCAATAGACAAGGGGCTGATATTAGTGGACACAAAGTACGAGTTTGGAACCGTTGATGGTGAAATCGTACTTATTGATGAGGTTCACACTCCCGATAGTTCACGTTATTTCTACCATGATGGTTATCAGGAACGGTTTGAAAAAGGAGAACCACAAAAACAGCTTTCTAAAGAGTTTGTTCGTGCGTGGCTGATAGAAAAAGGCTTTCATGGACATGAAGGGCAAAAAGTTCCTGAATTAAGCAAGGATTTCATAAATGGTGTTTCGGAACGCTATATTGAATTGTATGAGAAAATTACTGGGAAAACATTTGAAAAAGCTGATGCCTCTATTGATGTCGAAAAAAGGGTAGAAGACAATATTATCAATTATTTAAAGAATAACCGGTAAAAAGCTAACCGCATTATAGATGCGTTAAGTACAGCCAAAATGCTGAAATGACTATTTGGAAATATTTCACAAAGAAATACGACAAATATAGTTTCAGCATTTTTTTTGAATAAATAGGAGATATTCTAGACATTGCTTGTATTGTTAAATTATCAGGAGTCAGGAGCGGATCAATATTTAAGTTGCTGTAAATTAACTTTGTCGGATTAATCCATTTCTTATTCCTCCGGGATGTTATGTAAAAAGCATTCCCATTGTGGGAAGACATTGGATTTTATTTGAAAAAAGTGTTGGTAGATATAAATACAATTTTTAGTTTTGCAAACGAAATAACATAAAACGTAAAAAGGCAAACGAAAAAGTTAAAACAAAATATTTAAGATTTTACCTGTAAATTTGACTATTGGGGGGTAGTAAATAATACAGGATTATGCAAGAGGTCATCATTTGATGGCCTCTTCTTTTTTTATACACCAGTTACTGAGTGCTAAAATGGTTGAATTGAACGGATAGCAAGAATCAGATCCTGGATGTTTTTTGAAAAGCAAAGGGTTATGCAACTATTAGCAAAAGTCTGATGTATTTTAGCCTATAGTGGTTGTTGTATATAATGTGTTGGGCTTATTTGATTCATTGCTGTAAAGGGGGTAAATCCAGTTTTTTGAAAAGTAACAAAATATTCGCAGCAAGCCTTAATGGAATGAATAACCATATTTGCCTTGATATTCGATTCTTGAAATGTGGTTTGTAAACCATTGTCCGGCTATGTTTTACTATGATAAAATATACAGCTCATATAGCTTCCCAAAATGGGATTTGTTGTGTTTTTAATATAATGTTTTCAATACATATTTTTTTGATACATTTTCTATTGCAATATAGAAAGGGCTTATGTTTAAATTCCAAAAATGGGAAGCCAGGGTCTATTTTATGGAAGAAATATTGCTATCTGTTTTTGGAAGGCTTAATTTTGTATAAAAATCTTTAAGCCAATGAAACAACTACATTTCCTAGCACTATTACTTTTTATACTTAGTAACTTTAGCAATGACGTAAAATCGCAGGATGCAAATTTCACTCAGTTCTTTAATAATCCTGTATATTTTAATCCGGCAACAGCAGGTATTGAGAATGGAATGAATATTCGCACTGCCTATAGAAAACTGTGGCCGTCCATAGGCAATGGATTCAATAGTTATATGGTGTCTGTGGATATTGCAGAACCTGCTGTAAATGGAGGGTTAGGGCTGATAATCCAATCCGGAAATGAAGGAGTCCGCAATATCAGGGAAAATTCAATTGGCGCTATGTATAGTTATCGTTTGCCGGTAATCAGACGCAAATTTTATATTCAAATGGGACTTCAGGCTTCTGCCGTGAGCAAACATATAAAGCAAAATGGATATGTTTTTTCTGATCAACTGGACCCCATCTATGGGGATATATATACATCGGGTTATCATGGAGTAAATCATGAACGAGTATTTTATCCTGATTTTAATGCGGGAATAGCCGGGAAATTTAATGTTGGAAAATTCAATAATGGCAAGGCCAGAACAACTCATGTTATTGGTTTTTCGGCTGCTCATATTACACGACCTGACGAGAGTTTTATCGCAACAGCATCAGCCAGAAGGCCAGTGAAATTTGTTGCTCATTATAATTCTGTAATACCTCTACGATGGGGATATATGAATAAGAAAAAAGTATCATTGGCGCCAGGAGTCGTATATGAAAATCAGGCAATGTTTGAAACTTTATCTATGGGGCTAAATTTTATGCTTGATCCGGTCTATTTGGGAATATGGTCGAGAAGCAGGACAGTGATCAAAACAGGAGATAATTATAATGCTGCTGTTGTTATGGGTGGAGTAAAAACATCTGTAAGTCAAGATATTGAATTAAACGTAGGGTATAGTTACGATATTACGATTTCCAAACTCGCAAAAGCTACGACAGGGGCCCATGAAATTTCAGTTAGTTTCGCTTTTGATACACGAACCTTATTCCCTTCGCAAAAACGATCGTTAAAAGATAAAATCCAGGGAACGACTAACTGTTATAATATGTTATTTTGATAAGATTGCCTGTTTACAGAACTATTGGAGGATAGTAAATACTACGGGTGAATTCTGAGGCCATCTTTTGATGGCCTTTTTTTTATTTGTTTGATTAGGGAAACATCCTGACGAATTGTTGGAGGTTAATTCGAACGTGGAAAGAATCCAATAGAAATTAGGGTTTGCTGGAAAATACAAAACAAGCTGATAATGTATATTTCATCTGTGCTATTCATACAGGGTAATTATGAATAAAAAAAACTTTTCGACAATTATTTGCATAAGACTTTGCATTCTCTGAAGTGATATTTTATTCGCTTCTGGCAAACCATCAGTTCTTTGACTGCGTTTTGCTTATTCGTCTGATGTTTATTATGAGACGGTTTTTGGCACACTTTAAAGTTAACACATTGTATTTGATGGTTTTTTGTAAAAACCGTTTTAGCTACTGTAGGTTTTTAACGAATTAGCGTAACATGTCCGGATTTGTTATAATTGCCATCTTTACCTTTTTTGCCTTTCCAAACCGAACCATCTTCGAAAACAGCTTCAACTTTCCATACATAAACACCGGCAGGTAACAATTTACCATTTTGCGTGCCATCCCATCCTTCAGCAGGCTGACCATCTTCGAGCGCTGTTGAAGACCAGATTTTATTCCCCCAACGATCAAATATAGTTATAGAATATTCTATTAATCCTTTGCCTTTAGGTTTAAATGTGTTAACTCCTTTTGATCTGTCTTTTGGAGCTAAAGCATTAGGGATATACAGACTTTTTACTGCATTTATATTTATAGATTTCGTTGTATCGTTCGTACATCCATATTTATTACTTAGGTTTAGATACACATTATAGGTTCCCATTCCCGGAAAATGATGTTCAGGGTTTTCTGTTGTATCAGTTTGACCATCATCAAAGTCCCAAAACCAGCTATCCGCGCTTGATGATTTAGCGTAGAACACCACTTGTCCCGTATTGGGATGAGGTTGATCAATTAACTCATAATCAAAATCAACCGTGGGTTGTGGGTATACTTTAATCGTATCTTTATACGAGGTGGAATCTATACATCCATCTTTGTTTTCAGCTATTAGTTTAACAGAGTATACTCCGTCTGTCTGATAAGTATGACTAGGATGTGTGTTATTAGCTGATTGGTTATCACCAAAAAGCCATTGGGATTTTATTGAATTTTGAGTACTGTCTAAAAAAACAACCGTTAAAGGTTCGCAACCTTCATGCTTATCCAGTGTAAATTTGGGATTTATAGCCTCACTAACGGTAAACTTCATTGAACTGGTATCCTTGCATTGATACATATTAGAAGCGACCAGACTAATATTATAATTGCCGGGTGTTTGATAGTGGATCGTTGGATTTTGTTGTGTTGAAAACAGGCCATTGTCAAAGCTCCACTCATAACCAGTTGCTCCTGAAGATAAGTTGTTGGGTTGTACACTAGCTGGCGTATCACAGGCTACTGTATAAGGCAATGAAAAGTCGCTAACCGGTTTGGGATGAACAGTAATGTTTTGTTGAGCCGAATCCTGGCATCCATAAGTGTTTTCTACTTTTAACTTAATTTTAAATGTTCCGTCCTGGTTATAAACAATAGCAGGGGCAGGCTGGTTGGAAGAATTGCCGTTACCAAAATCGTAGAGATAATAATTTGCGGCCTTACTACTGTCAGAAATATCCACCGTTAATGGTTCACATCCTGCTATGGTTGACGTTGCAAAATCGGCTTTTGGTGTAGGGTGAACATATAATTGTTTGATGGTGGAATCTTTGCAATAAGTGCCCTGAGCTTGTATGACCATTTTAATTTCATGCGTTCCCGCCTGATTAAAAGTATGGTTTGGGTTAGTCAGAGAGGAGGTTTGTCCGTCATCAAAATCCCAATGGATATTCGCTAAATTCGAATTCAGACTTGAGAAATTAACTTGCGTGCCCGTACAAATTGTATCCTTGCTCATAGAAAAATCTGAAACAGGGGGCACATTTACAGTGATCGTTTTCGTAACTGTATCTATACTGCAGCTGTCCGTCACAATAAGGTTAACCGAATAATTCCCCGGGTTGGTAAAAGTGTGAGTCGGATTTTGCTGACTACTAATGTTGCCGTCATCAAAATCCCAAAACATATTAGCTCCGGGCGTGGAATAATTATTGAAATTAACTGTTAAAGGAGCACATCCCTGGTTTTTTGAAGGATTAAAAAATGCATTTACAGTTTGTGGACTTACTGTCACTTGCTTATTTATTGTGTCTGAGGAGCAATTATTGTAAGCTATTAGTTGAACCTGATAAGTCGTGTCGGAATTGCCAGTATATGAAAATACGTGATTGCCCGGATTGGTTAAAGTGGAAGTGGTGCCATCACCAAAATTCCAGAGAAAATTATTCGGATTACCCGTACTATTATTGGCCAATTGAACCGGCAGCGGAGAGCAGCCATTGTGTGGGCTCATACCAAAAGATGCCTTAGGCCTGCTCTTTACTTTTATTGTATCTTTTTTTGTGTCTGTTCCGCATTTGTTCGTTGAAGTGAGTGTCACAGCGTAACTAGTATCCATACTGTTGGCCTGATACATTACGTTGCCCGGATTTTTATTCGTGCTCGATGTCCCGTTTCCCAAATCCCATTGGTAGTTGACATAATTGCCGGTGCTCTGATTATTATACTGTACTGATAAAGGTGTACAACCGCTATCAGGAATAGAGGTGAAATTAGCAACAGGTTGTTCAATGACCTGGACGGAGCTGAAAGAAGAATCTACGCAGCCATTTGAACCAGATGCTTCTAATTTTATGGTATAGTATGTGGAGTTTTGGTAACTATGCGTTGGATTGGCGGCATTTGATGTTGTGTTATCGCCAAAATCCCAGCTAAAGCTTGAAGCATTGGAAGTCTTATTATTGATAGTGAAACTGCTATTTTGACATAATATTGAGTCTGTTTCAAAATCAACAGTAGGAAGGGGGTTTACCGTTATTTTTTGAGTTGCTTCTTTTGCACAACCCAGATTGTTGCTGCCCGTGACCTTATAAGTAAAAGTTGAATCCGGCTGAATTGTGATACTGTCCGATGTGCTTTGACTATGAGCCCATTGATAGTTATCAGCTCCGGAAGCAAATAACATAACAGAATCACCATAACAAAGGTCCGTTTTATTACTGTTTAGTTTGACATCAGGTGAAGGGTAAACGGTAAGCAAAATACTATCTTGTGCCTGGCATCCTTTTGAAGAAATCCCGGTAACTTTATAAAAAGTAGTTGTGTCCGGAGATGCCATTACACTTTTACTGTTACTTGAGTTTAAAGAACTATCTGGTGTCCAGTAGTAAGTGTCGGCCCCGGATGCAGTAATGTTTGTAGCGTTTCCCTTACAAATAGTACTATCGCTCAATGATATGTTCAGTGAAGGTATTGGATTTACGCTAATATTTATTTTATCATTATTCATGCATCCATTGGTATCTGTACCGATTACCTTATAAGTTGTGGCATTTTGCGGTGCTTTGGTAATATCTTGTTGAGAAGATATAAATGTACCATTGGCGAACCATTGATAGTTTTGAGCTCCGGTTCCATGTAAATCGACACTGTCATTTTTACAAATTGAAGAAGACGAAGCGCTGGCTGTTACAACCGGTGATGGCTTGACATCTACAACAATATTAATGGTATGTATACAATTCGAATTATCCGTACCCATGACCTGATAGGTCGTATTGGAATTTGGAGACACTGTCGCCTGATTTCCATTTGTTTGAACAATGCTGCTTTTGTTACCCCAGTCGTAGGTGGATGCGCCATTTACAGAAAGATTAATTGTGTCTCCCTCGCATATGTTATAATAAGTGCTGGCAGCTGACAATTGACTTCCCTGACTTACATCAATAGTGATACTGTCTTTGGCTTTACAGCCGTTAGCACTGGTTCCTGTCAGATAATAAGTTGTTGTTGACATGGGTGTAGCTACAACCGTATCATTTGTGGCAGCATTTAGGCTGCTTCCTGGTGTCCAGTAGTATGACTGAGCTCCACTGGCAATTAATTCTACACTTTGTCCCTGACAGATGCTTGTATCGGAAGGTTGTATGTCAACCTGGAGCTCAGGGAAAACATTAACTGACAAATTTGTGTCTACTGAACAGCCATTGGCGTGATATCCTGTTAAATGATAACTTGTCATCGTATCCGGATAGGCCTTTATCAATGATCCTGAAGTGTCAGAAAGTCCTTTTGAAGGATAAATGGAGTATGAATGCGCACTGGAAAATTGCAAATCCACTGTGTCGCCGTAACATATCTCCGGGGATTGTGGGGAATAGCTTATGTCCGGCAAAGGTAAAATATGAACTTCTGCCGTATCAATGGTTTTACATCCATTATTACCGGTTGTTGTTATTTGATAATAGGTTGAGGAGTCAGGAGAAACGACAATACTGTCGCCTGTATAGTTTGATCCGTTCACCGGGCTCCAAATTTTTGGGAATGTTCCCGAAGCTTTTAGTTTAACGGGATCTCCTTTACATAACTCTGTTGTACCCGGAGTAACGGATAATGTGGGCTTGGGCATTACAGTTATTGTAGTTGAATCCATGCTACTGCATCCATTGGTGTCGGTGCCTGTCACATAATATTTAGCAGATGAATTCGGGCTTGCTGTGATTTGTGAGCTCGTGGAAGAAGATAAATTTCCGGCTGACTGCCAATAATAGGAGTGAGCTCCTGTTGCACTGAGAGTAGTACTGCCACCTTCACATATTGTATCTTTATAACTTCCTAATGATGTTGTTGGAAGATCATGTACTTTGATGAAGACACTATCAGTTACTTCACAACCATAGGTGTCGATACCTTTAACTATGAAAGTTGTACTTTTTTGTAAACTGGTATCAATATAATTTTGTGTCGTAATCAAATTTCCATTATAATACCATTCATAAAAGTCTGCACCCTTTACAGAAATGTGGATGCTATCATTTTGACAAGCTTCTGGTGCACTTGGAGTTATTTTGAGTTCGGGCTTTTCTCTAACATTTAACATGGTTGTATCCGTGGTGCTACATCCATTGGAGTCTGTTCCTGTTACATAAACCGGTGTATCTGAAGTGTCTGAGACATAAACAGAGGTTGGTGTATTGGATGTTAAAGAAGCAGGGGATTGGAAAGAAATCGAGGATGCCCCTGAAGCTGTTATCAGGGAAGTGTCTCCCGGACAAATTGAATCCGGCAGTGACGTTATTTGAATATTAGGGTTTGGATTTACATGTACTGAGATCGAATCCAGGTTTTTGCATCCATTGCTATCAGTGGCTTCTACAGTATAAATTTGGTTAGAAGCAGGTTTTGCTTTTGTTGTAGTGCTGTCGGGGTGTAATATGGTATTTGCAGGAGACCAGGTGAAAGAATATCCGCCCTGGGCAGAAAGCATAACGGAATCTCCATAACAAATTGTGTCTTTATTTATTGTTGCCGTAGGTGTAGGAAGCGAATGAATTGCAAATGAAAGACTGTCTTTAGCTGTTCCACATGCGTTCGATGCTTCAAGGTTTATTTGATAAGTACCGGAGCTATCATACTGGATTTGTGTAGGCGTTGGGGAAGCAGAAGATGAAGGGAGACTGTTTAAAAAAGTGTGTCAAAGTTAAATTAAAATAAGAATTTTAACTTTGAAAAATATGGTACGCAAAAAAGAAAAAAGAAAATTAAAAGATTTAATACCAGATGACCACTTGCGAGAAGAAGTGACACGAC
>JAIPBW010000104.1 GCA_021738505.1 Bacteroidales bacterium
ACGGGAACTATCGCTGAATAAAAATCAGTCTTTGATATTGGATTTGGCTAATCTAAAGGCAGGTTTTTATCTGATGCGCATAAACTCAAATCAGAAATCGACACAACACTTCTTTATAAAAAACTGATATACAAACAAACAGAACTCTAACTCACGCCATTTACGATTCATTTTTAATGGCAGGGTTTTTGAATTTAACAAGAGGACTTATCCAGAAACTCCATGTTTGCTATAAATACACTAGAAAAAGACCAAAATTAAGCTATAACATTAGGTACAGTAATTAAACTAACTAAGAAATACAGCGTCCTATTGGAAATTTTATAAATGATGTCTTCTAAATATACAATAAATTAACTTAAAATGAAAAATATTTGGCATATAGGTTGTATTTTTGCAGCTAAATGTTAGCATAAATTGAATCCATTATGCATGAAAAACTAAATATCACATTAAATAATTACAATAATTCATAAACATTTACGCTTAATATAACAGGCATAACAAAAGAAAACAAACAATAAAAAGCATAATTTCAACACAGTATAAACTGACAGTGAACTTTATATAAATATTGGAGTTTCCAATAGCATTTTTTACCCCCTAAAAAAATTAAAATACAGTTTGTGAATTAAAAATTATATATTTTTGTAATAGAATGAAGGTATTCGAGTGAAAAATAACATATAAGCACCTATGCAATACATATACGATTACCCATTATTACTTGCAATAGTTATCGTACTGTTCACAGCCGGTATAACCACTGTTGTCATCCCCTCCCTGGTAAATATTGCAAAAATTAAAAATCTGGTCAGCAATCCCAATAATCGAACTTCGCACAAAGGTAGCGTGCCCAGTCTCGGTGGTGTTGCAATATTTGCCGCTATGGGTTTAGCAGCTTTGCTTTTTGTTGACTTTAACAAATGTATTCCCTGCAGTTTTTTTCTGGCCGGTTTGTTTATCGTATTTTTTCTTGGTCTCAAAGATGACATCATTGCCCTGGATCCCTATAAGAAATTTGCCGGACAAATTCTCGCGGCCATTATAATTGTCTTTTTCGGCCACACCTATATCTCCAATCTGCACGGCTTTTTAGGCATTAATGAGCTAACTCCCGCCGTTGGGATGTTCCTTTCCATTATTTTTATTGTCGGGCTTACGAACAGCATTAATCTTATTGACGGTATTGACGGGTTGGCAGCCAGCGTAGGAATTATGGCCACTGTAGCCTTTGGAAGCTGGTTTTTACTTGCCGGACATACCGGTTTAGCTATTATCAGCTTTGCAATCATGGGAAGTTATTCGGCATTTGTGTTCTTTAACCTTTCGCAGGGGAAAAATAAAATCTTTTTGGGCGACTCGGGCTCCCTTATACTTGGCTTTTCCATATCCTTCCTGGCCATACAGTTTATGGAACTAAATATAGCATCTTCGGCATACCAGATTCAGGCATCACCGGCCGTTGTATTTGGATTTCTGGTTATCCCTGTCTTCGATACAGGCCGCGTAGCTTTGCTTCGAATGTCGATGGGAAGATCACCATTTAGTCCGGATAAACTACATGTACATCACCGGCTGTTATTTTTGTACCTCTCCCATTTAAATGTTACCATCATCCTGGTTATTACAAACTCATTGTTTATCGTTGCAGCTATCACGCTGGAAAGATTCCTTGATGTGCACATTTTGTTTGGCCTCGAATTCCTGGCTGCTGTCATATTATCATACATCCCCGTGCATAAGATTAAATTAAAAAACTACAGTGTACTTACGGATAAAGAAAAAATCGAATACCACAAAGTTCGCCCATATCAGCTCAGGCAAAACGACCGCCGTCTGAAAATCCTACCCAGATTAGCACTGAGAAGCATTACGAAAAAGAGATGAGTTGTGAGTAGCGACTGAGTAATTAAGTTGATTAAGTTAATTAAGTGACTAAGTGATGGGCCGATGGCTTGCGATAGTGCGTCCCGATAGCTATCGGGAGTACGTTTTGATGGCTGTGACATTTAGTAGTCATTTGTTGTCATTGATGGTCATTGGTGGTCATTAGTTGTCATTGGTAACGACTGAGTAATTCAGTTGATTTAGTTGATTAAGTGACTAAGTGATGGGCTGATGGCTTGCGATAGTGCGTCCCGATAGCTATCGGGAGTACGATGATACGAATATAGCAATGAGAAATGAGTTGTGAGTAGTGAGTAGTGAGCTATCGGTATTAGCGAACGAAGTGAGAGCGATGAGTGTGGAGTATAGGACAATTGCGTAAAAAAGTACCCCAGATATGGAATTATGGTAGTTTCTGAGAAAACGTCGGCCTGGCGGGTTAAAATTCAGCGGTTACCTCCTCACCCCTCTCCAGCATGGAGAGGGGCCGGGGGTGAGGATGTCACTTCTTAAGCGAACGAAGAGACTATGAGATGAATGTACGATGATACGATGGTATGATAGTATGATAGTACGAAAGTACGATAGTACGATGATACGAATATAGCAATGAGTTGTGAGTTGTGAGCTGGCGACCCGATAGCTATCGGGATTAGCGAACGAAGAGAATGAAAGTGCGATGATGCGTTGATGCGTTGATGTGTTTAAGCAATGATGTGATGAGAGATAAGCGATAAGTCAGCGAATCAGCCAACAAAGAACAACGAACACAAAACACAGAACACCTTTAATGAGACTCAGCTTTCGGAATCCGCCGGCAGGCGGAGAACCGAAAGATGTAAGTCGAATTAATCCCGATGAGGTACGAAATCGGGAGAGCAAAGAACAACGAAATGACAATATAATGACCACCAATCCAATTAACTTAATCAACTCAATCACTGCAAATAACCCGGTTTAAATAATTTTGACATAAATTTTTGCATTATTTCCTTGCACAGAAAATTTATTACGAGTAATTTCGCTACTCAATTCTAACCCCCTGATTTTGCCCTGCTCAGACATTTCCTATGTAACTGAGGGAGCGGAGCTGTATCCGGGAGAGAGTGAATGAATAAGCGATAGTACGGCCCGATAGCCTTCGGGAGTGCATTTTGATGGCTATGACATTTAGTAGTCATTAGTGGTCATTTGTTGTCATTGATGGTCATTGATGGTCATTTATGGTCATTTTCTATACTTCTGTGTCCGGCTGCTGTCTATTACAACCGTCTCAGAAAGCCCTGAAGTAAATGGCTTAGAATATAGTAAAGCAAAATGACGCGCGAAGCGCAAATGACCTTGGTGAAACAGAAAAAGGTTTCACAAGGTAAACTAAAAATGACATCCGTCGAAGACGGATAAATGACGCGAAGTAAATGACAGTAAGAGATAAAAGCAAGAAAACATAATAATGACATTACCAGTATTTTTTTAATTTTAATCAAATGAAAGTTGAGGATTTGCACATATATCAAAATTCTATGGAATTGGCTGAAGATATATGGCAAATAGTACAAAAATGGAATTTTTTTGAAAGAGATACAATTGGAAAACAACTTGTTCGGGCAGCTGATTCGATAGCAGCTAATATTGCTGAAGGTTTTGGAAGATACCACTTTAAAGATAATAAAAACTTTTTGTATTATTCCAGAGGTTCGCTTTTGGAAACCAAAACGTGGCTGATGAAAGCATTTAACAGGAAGTTAATAACAAAAGAACAATTTGAAAACTTTAAAAATAAAATTGATCAAACAGGTATAAAACTCAATAATTACATAAATACCATTGGAAAAAACTATAAATAACTACCAATGACCACTTAATGACAACTTAATGACCACCCAATGACATCCGTCGAAGACGGATAAATGACGCGAAGCAAATGACAGTAAAAGATAAAAGCAAGAAAACATAATAATGACATTATCAATATTTTGAAAATTTTAAATATATGAACGTAACTGCAAAGCCACAGTCAACAATATTGTTTTTATTCCTTATGATATTTATGCTGGCAGGCTCAACACAATATAGTTCTGCTCAAACAGAACAGATATCAATAAGTGATCAGAAAAAGATACAGGAAGAACTTGCAAAACGCAACATTACCGAGGCAGAGCTTCGTACACGCTTACGGGAAAAAGGAATAAATATAGACAATATTTCCCCTGGTGAATTACCCAATTACCAGGGCATAATAATGGAAACCGTCCGTGAACTTGAAGAAGAGAATAAGCAGGAAAGTGGAGAGTCCGATTCGGCACCGGAAACACCGCAAAAGGAAGGCACTGAAATAGAGAAAGAAAAAACATCACCTGACAAGACACAACAAGCCCCAAAAGAAAAGGAAAGTCCATCAAATATATATGGCCATAACATTTTCGTCAATGAAACCATTGACTTTTTCAATACCACAGATGGCGCCCGGGCCCCTGATAATTATGTGCTTGGCCCCGGAGATCAAATCCGGATAAACATTTTCGGCGAGTCCCAGACCGATATGCTATTAGAAATCAACGAGGAAGGCTATGTGCGCCCGGCAGAAACGCCTCAGATTTACCTTAAAGGTATTACAATAGCTCAAGCCCGCAATCTATTGCAAAGACGCCTTTCGAAGTATTATTCATTCCGGGCAAACCAGTTCTCGCTTTCCATGCATACAGCCCGCACCATTACCGTAAACGTGTTTGGTGAAGTTAGTACGCCCGGAAGCTACAACGTATCAGCTCTCAATACGGCATTCAACGTAATTGCTGCAGCCGGCGGAGTAAAAGATATCGGATCGGTGCGTGAAATTCAGCATATCAGTGATGGAGAATCCCAAATGATGGATGTGTATGCATTCATGAACGATCCATCAATAAAATTCGATTATGCTCTGGAAAACAATGACATTATTTATATTCCCGTTGCAGATAAAACCGTTGACATTTCAGGGGCTGTTAAGCGTCCCATGCGATACGAGCTTAAAAAAGATGAAACACTGAAAGACCTGATTGAATTTGCCGGAGGCATCAATTACGATACAGACCCAAACTTCATCCAAATAGAACGCATTGTTGATGGCGAAGTAATGCTGGAGGAACATGAACTGGATAAAGTATTAGAGGGAGATAAAACAATACAGGTGAAAAACGGAGATAAGATCCGTTTGCGTAAAGTAGACAAACCACTTAAAAAATATGTTGAAGTGGAAGGAGCCGTTTTTTATCCCGGACAATATGACTTACGGAAAAATTCCAATCTCCAAACGCTTTTAAACCGTAGCCAGATAAAACCGGAAGCCAAAACCGATTTAATATTCATTGAACGGCAACAAAATGATAACAGCATTGATATCATTCCGGTAGAATGGAAAGACAATAAAGCGCAAGACACAGTAAAACTAAAACCGGAAGACAAAATACTGGTATTTGAAAAAGAACGATACAGGAATCTGGCCACCTTAAAGGTAACCGGTAATGTTCGCGAAACTTTTGCGCGTAATCTTCCCTATAATGAACGGATTTCACTGGCTCATGCCCTGGCGCTGGCCGGAGGAGCAAACCCTACAGCGGCTGAAACAGGTTATGTCGTCCGTCGTAATCTGATGAATCCCGAAAAAGTAAAATATATCCCCGTTAATATTGTAGAAGACTGGGAATTTATGTTGCAACCCGGTGATGAACTCCGCATATACGACAAAAGTACCTATACGAACATCCCGCAAATCTCGGTACAGGGAGCTGTAAACAACTCCTTAACAACAAAATATGACGATGAGCTCACAGTAAAAGACCTGCTTACAATGGCCGGCGGACTTACGGAAAAAGCTTCTCACAAACGAATAGATGTGTTTCGCCTTAACCTGGACGTTTCCAAAGGCACTTCCTTTGATGTGATCTCCCTGGAAGTTGACAGTAACTATTCTCTGGTTGCAGAACATGAAGATTTCTATCTGATGCCTTACGACCAGGTTGTGGTACGCCAAATTCCGATGTTCGATACCGACCGCAATGTGCAAATTAATGGCGAAGTGATGTATCCCGGATCGTATCCCCTGGAAACCGGAAAAACAAGACTTAGCGACCTTGTTAAACAAGCCGGTGGCACTACCGATGAAGCAGATCTAAGAAATGCCACATTAATCCGTAGTTTTCAAAATACAGGACCGGTAGGAATTAACCTTGGAAAAGCATTGGACAGAAGTTCAGAAAAAAAATATGATCCCATTATTATGGAAGGGGATGTGGTTAGCATACCAAAATTCAACAATGTTGTTTCGATACGGCTGCATGCCACCCGCTTAGGCGAGCTAAAAGCAAGAGGAGTCATTCCGGATGCAGAATTTGTTGAAGATACAACGGAAACAGGATTAAGCCAGCAGAGCAGCAAAATCAACCTGGTGTATCAGGGTCCCCGCTCCGCCAAATGGTATATTGAAAACTATGCCGGCGGGTTAGCCAAAGAGGCCGACAAAAGAAGTATCATGGTGACCCATCCCAACGGGCAGGTAGAAGGAACGAAACGCAGGTTGTTTATTTTTAACGACTACCCGAACGTTCAACCGGGAAGTACCATTTCGTTAGGCTTTGAACCTCCGCCACCGCCGGAAGATGAAGATAAAGTTGACTGGGAACAACTGCACTCCAGAACAATGCAGGCCACAACAACATTTCTTTCGCTGATGGTGCTGGTCAATCAGTTATCAAAATAATTGTATCTAAAAAACAAGAGAGCAAGAAGTCACAATGTGTCTTCTTGAAACAAACATAGATCATGGAAGATCAGAAGGTAAAAAAGAATACAGAAGACGATGAAATTGATCTCATAGAGGTTATAAAATTTTTATGGGACAACCGCAGGAAAATTCTTGTGATTACTGCCGTCTTCATAGCTTTAGGTTTGGTCATTGCTCTAACCAG
>JAIPBW010000105.1 GCA_021738505.1 Bacteroidales bacterium
TTAAGAAAACGGACTTGGTGGCAAATTAGTCCAGAGAATATGTTCGCAGCTATCTGTAACTTCCCATTTATCTTTCTTTGAAAATTGCAGAATATAATACTGATATTGTTCTTTATTATACCACTTGCACAAACAAAGATACTCACCATCTTTTTTAGGATTTTCGTAGTTTTCATCCGACCATCCTTTGAAATTAAATTTAGAAGGGAAAACGGGTGATAACACAGTATTAGCGTTATTGCCTCCGTTCTTTTTTGAAACTTTTGTCATAATTTTATATTTTAGTGTTATTAATTAAATTCGTGAATAAAAACGGCACATAACAGCGTATTAGTTTCCCTACTTTTTATCCTTAAAATGTTCAATAAATGCACCTACCTTTGCGGCTTGTTCTTTGTTTTTTGCCTGTGTTGAAAATCTTTGATAAGGATCTCCTTTGTATTTATCTGCTTCCAGTATTGATTTTTCTTGTGATGCCTTGCATCTTTCCTGAAAGTATTCATCAAACCAGGATAAAATTAATTGGCCATCCAGCCTGTCGTAAATCTGTCCCCATCTTCCCAATTTGGCACGTTTAAAGATAATATTTATGTCGGCAATGCTGATGTTGTAGTATTCATCCAGAATCAGCATTGCGGTTTCCTGTGTCTGCTCATCGGTCATTTTTCTTCCAATGTTCAAAAACTCCCGAAGATGAACTATCCATCCTTCAATGTATGCTTGGGTGAAATCTTCCCCAAACTTTTTATTTATAACAGCAAGCGAAGGCGTTTCTGCTTCCAGTGCTGCCTGGACTGTGCTAACCTTCCTTAACTGTTTCTGAATTTTTGGGATTGCGAAGTCTTTCAAGAATTGATCTGCGGTAATCTTCGCTAACCCCTGATTGATTGTTGCCGGAACGTTTTTGTTTTCTTTGTTCATTTCGTGCTTTTGTTAATAGTACTTCAAAATATGTGATATTCTCTTTATTCTTTTTGCGGAGTTTCGCGGTTGACCTGATTTGTTCTTTCCAAAATTCATCTTGTTGCAGGAAAATGAAAATTTCCCGAAATTCTTCAATCGTTCGTTTGTCTTTTTCAATTAAAAGACGGATAGGATCAACCCATAACTTATAAGTTGCCTTTTCGGTCGCCGGGCTTTTAATATCCAATTCAGAAAGATTTGATTTTACCAATTCCCAAAAAGAGATCGCAACCTGGTAATTTTTTTTATCTCTGTCGTTGAGGGTTGAGACATCAACCTGAGACAATAAGATTTTATCTTCTTCTTTTTTCTTGTCATTCTTAGCATTCTTTTCATTCTTGTTTATAGTGTCTGTACCTTGTGGCTTTGTTGTGGCTTTGTTGTGGCTTCCTTTGTGGCTTTCGTAGTTCTCTGGGTTCTGGTAATAATCATAATTACAGACAGTTATAATCATTCCGCGTGTGGTTTTCGTTGTGGTTATCATTTGCCGCTTCGTTAACCACTTCATTGCCATTTCGCATTGCCATTTAGAATACTTCTCTTTTCTAAAACCAACCATCCAGTGCAATCCTTCCTGAATGTCCCTGTAAGAGCGTATTAGTTCACCTCTTTTAAAAATGTTTCCATGTATTTTTTTTTCTTTATGGTTTGCTTCTTTTATTAACCAATCCCAAATTTCTCTGACATGTGGAGGTGCATTAGCTATCTCACTATTTTGAATCTTTCTTGCTTTTATATAGTACCCGCCTTTTATCATCTGTAATCTTTATATTTAGGTTTAAATTTCATATTACCACCATTTTTTTATTTCGTATTCCTGTACATATAAGTTTGTGAGTTCTCTGAACCTTGTAGCCTTCTCCCGGTAAAATTCCTCGGTATCGGTTCCTTCATATCTTCGAATTTCATTAATCCGGTTAAACCGTACCTCTCCAATTTCTTTTTTGAGGTTATCCCTGAATTTATAATGGTCGGCTTCCCCTGAGAATCGGTTACTACTCCTGTTTTGTGGTCTGCAATTATCTTTTTCGTATCTGGTTAACAGGAACTTGCGGCTAAAACAATGCCCGTTATCCATGTTCTTTGCCTCTTTAACAGTTCCAGTTATAATACACTTGCAAAGTACGGTTCCGTCAGGAAGTATCTGAAAATGGAATTTGCAGCGTATGTATCGGCTGAACCATAAATCAGCATTATCTCTTGCGTTTTGTTTTGCCGTTTTCTTCACGTTTAAGCCACTTTTGTTTTTTGGAGTGTACTTGCCCGGCTTTGGGTCTGTTCTTTTATTGTAGCTCATGAGGTTGCTCTTGGCGAGCATCTTTTGATTATACTCCCGTTTCTTCTCAAAATCTTTGAGTTTTTGACATCTGGGACATATTTTAGGCTTTATCGTTGAATTTCTCGGAATAAACCTAAATTCAGTTTTGCAGTTTTGGCATTTTATTAGTTCGCCTACTTGTATAGTCATGGTCTATTGTTCAAATTTTAAATTACATTCTTCACTTAAAATGCTAAGGCATTCATCAACTACGGTCACCCTATCGCCATATTCATAGGCTATTTCTATGTTTCCTTTTTTTCTTTCTTCACTTTGTCGTGCTTTTAAATTCAGTTTTAATTCACGAATTTTGAAATAAGCGTTGTATATATTTTTCATATCTTTAATTGTTTAGCTGATTGATTTCTGGAAATTTGTTCATAAGGTCGTTTTTCATAAGTATTCAAGTCCTTTAAATTTATTTGTTGCCCTGCTTCCGAATTTCTTTTTTATCAGTTCAAAAACTTCTCTGTATTTCTCTAAAAAATCTTTGTCATAACCTTCCAGTGCTTGTTCTATTTTCTTTTTTGCGTGAAGTACGGTTGAATGGTCTTTATGGTAGATGTAACCTGTTTTTTGTAACGATTCATTCCGGGATAGAAGTTGTCTTACTGCCATGTGTATTTGTCTGACCTGAACAAGTTCTCTTTTTTTGCTTTTGTGGTTTTTGTTCAACTCATCTAAATCGACTTTAGCGCACTGGCAGGCAAGTATTAAGATTTGGTTTTCTTTATCGATGTCTGTTTCTTTCATTGCCGGGACAAACTTTCCATTTTGCCGGACAATTGACAATCCAGACAGCATTCCGCTGTTTCTAAATTCCTCTTGTGATTCGAATACCAATTTTGTTCCAATGTATGGGACTGGAATTTTTTTACTTTCTCTGTTCAGGCATATCATGTGGTCTCTTGTTATGCCATAAGATAAATATTCTTCTTCTAAATGAAGAACTGTCTTTCCTAAGTGATTTACAAATGGTGTTAAGTCCATAATATTGATTTTATGATTTGTTATTTGTCCCTGCCCCGGATTTGAACCGGAGCGAAACCAACCAGGTCAGGGTTCATTTTGAGTATTTAATCTTATCGCTTTCTTCGCGCAACTTTTGCATGAAGTCATACATTCCTATTTCTTCATGAGTTTTCCAATTGTTGATCTTATTGTCTTCATACATTTTGCAAAGTTTGTCCCAATTGTCAATATACGGTTGCCAGTATGGTAGCTTTTCAGTAATGATGCTGAGGTCTTGTTTACTTAATTCACATTGTTTTGCCAGTCTGTAACATCGGCTAAAGTCGCCGGGGTCATACGGTTTATCTCCGTATGTCGGTTCAATCTTAATGCCTTTCAGTGCAGCCCACATAGTTTTAGAACTTATTCCTACCTGTCCGTAAATTATCCATTCATCTAATGTCATAACTTTATTATTTTTGATTTTTCTGTTTTCTCGTACAGATAACCGTAATGCTTACATCTTCCGTTTTTACCGTTGTTTGGAATGTATTTAGGACATTCTTTCCCGCATGATTCTCCTACTTCTCCAATCTCGCCAAATTCTTTGCAGAAAAAATAATCATGGTGTGTCATTCGTTTTGCTTCAAACACTTTTTGTTGTTTGCATCCGAATTTTTTCATCATTATTTTGAGGGCCTTTTCATTGTAGCATTTTTCATCTTCATGCTCCCGGAAATATAATTTATCCATAAATTGAAATTTTTGTAAAAACTCCCCGGCTCAACAACCGGGGAGATAAACTAAACCTAAACCAACTAAACCCGTAGCCTTGAATCGGCTACTTGAAGTGTCGTTATTCTAAATGCCTTGAAATGGATTGCAAACCATTCAGTTCTGCACGTATAGATTCAAGAGTGGCTATAATTGCCTTGTACATTGCCTCTGATTCTTCTCTCTGTAATAATTCGTACCAGCAGATACCTTCTGCAATGTCGGTAATTACAGTGGCCGGAAGTGGCGGGATTTCAACAATCTCCCCGGTGTCTTTATCTGTCATTTCAGTAATAAGCCGGTTTTTCAACTTCAAAACAGTAATTGCCTTTTTTGATTTAAAATTGCTTATGGCCCTTGCCTTTTCGGTTGCTGCCGGTTTTATTTTTGAACGTTCCTGTTTTATCTCCCGGATTGTGGCCCTGATTTCACTGGTAGTGGTTTCAATGTCGGGAGAATGAAACTTTTTGTTCTGTTTCTGTTCTTCCTTTTCGTTTTCCAGCTTCTCAATTTGCTGCTTGTAATATTCTTCGTTGTCTGTTGCCATATCGTAGTTTTATAGTGATGATGAACTTTCGTGTAGTCTTACCAGTATTGAGTTTTCCCCTTTGTTTTTGAAGAAGAAATCATTTGCCTGTTGAAAAGATAAATGTGAATTTATTGCTCCCTTTTGGTGTGCATATTCTCCCCTTGCTTCCTTTTCCCTGATAATTTCGTAAACTGTTTCTTCATCGTAGTTTGCTTCCAGGCAATACAGGTCGTAATTCTTTGCAGATATTCCCTCCATGTGAACTGTGTCGGTAGCATGAAGGATTTTTTTATCATCCTGATACAACCTGTACCCGAAATTCGGAACATCGTGCCAGAGGATAACCGGACTGACCTTAAAACTACCGTAGTCGTAAATCTTCCCCGGCTCGTAAATATCCACGTTTTTAAATCCTTCCATGTATTCAACCATGTGCTGGCCGCATCCAATTCTTAAAGAAGGTCGTTCAAACACTAATCTTTTTAGCGTTTGTAAACTAAAATGGTCGTTGTGAATATGAGTAAGAAGAACCAATTGAATATCGTACAGGTATGGGTTAAGGGAAGAAAAGGGAACCCCGCAATCCAATAATATTTTATCAAAATAAATTACGGCATTCCCCTTACTTCCAGTGTTAATAATGTTGTACATTATATCTCAACCTTTTCTGTTTCTTCCGGCTCCGGTTGCTCCGGGACTGGTTCATTCTGTTGAACTACTTCTGCATCTTCAACCGAGCGGCCCGAATATCCCCCGTCTGCTTCCTCACTGTCGGCCTCAAATGCTTTTGCAAACTCCGTTGTCATTAATCCGTAGGTTCCCAAAAGATTTTTAAGGACTGTTTTCAGGGCCATCTTTGGCCGGGCATCCGGGTCGCTCCATTTTGATTTTGCAGATTTAAACCGTTTGTCAGACTGGTACATTTTTGAAAAGCGCATGGCGTGTTTCTCGATTTCATTTTCTGACATATATAATGAAGCTGTGAACCCGTTTGTTAATTCCAGGTAGGCAAGATAACCTATTACCTTTTTACCTGGTTTGTCACCATGAAATTTAATTTCCCCGGTGATTTTGTTCCTTTCGATTTCCCCTTCCCGGATTTCGGTTGCATTAATGAACCTGTACGAACCTGTACGGATTGCAAGCTGAATAAGTCCTTTGTACCCGACCTGAAAGTTTGGATCAACTTTGCCTGTTTTGCCGTTTTTATACGGGATAATGTAGGCATATCCCAGGTTTTTATTTAACGGTAGGTTTAATGCTGTTGCGTTGAGGGCTGCTTTCATAAGATCGCCCGGTTCGCACTGTGCCAGCATTGCATCATTGTCGGCCAGTGTTATCAGGTTGCTGACAAATTCGCCTTTCTTTTCCTGTAATGTTCTTTTCAGGTATTCAGATACTTTTGGAGAATCCAGAAAATTAGCCACTGATTTTGACTGAGTGGCCGGTGTGTTGTTTTGTGCCATAATCCTAAATGTTTTTATAGTTAATGTTATTGTCTTTCATGTACTGACCCAATGCTTTAAGCTGTGCCATTGTTCCTTCTGCTTCAAATGAGGCTTTGTATTTCTTCTCTGTTTTTGGCTCCTGGGCTACTTCTTTCGGAGGTTTCAACAGTTCCGGCTGTTTTGCTTCCGGTTTCTTTGCCGGTTCCGGTTGTTCTTCCGGCTCCAGGGCAGTCCGTTTTTTCATATCTTCCTCGGTTCTCTTTTTGATTTCTGCCTCAATTGCCACAAACCGCTTGTTAAATTCATCCTTTGGAAGATTTTCGAGGTCTTTCCGGTCGATGTTTATTGAATCGTCCCGCACCCAATTGTATGTTTTGGTCATGTCGTGGTAAACCACTGCCAACCTGTTCAGCATAGTAACCCTGCGGTCGGTTTCTTCCTGCTTAATCCTTTCCGCTTCCAGTCTCTCGGTTTCTTTGCGCTCAAATACTGCCTTAATAGCCTTAGATGCGTTCAGACTGTTTGATTTATATTCTGTCATTGTTTCTGCTGGATAGTCCACTGTTTCGATTAAGAGAATATCATCCTGAACCCGGTTGACAAATGCCTGGCATTCTTCTTTGTACTTCTTCTCAGAAGTTGACAGGTTAATATCAATCCCGGTATCGCTGAATTTCAGGAAGTCAATTTTTGCATCGGCACAAAGTTCAGCGAAGTAGCGTTCAATGTTTTGTTTCTTTTCCTGCTTTACCTTGTTTTCAAATGTTGCAATCTTGTCTTTCAAAAGGCTTACAGCACCTTTGAACTTCTCTGAAATTTCATCCTTATACACGGA
>JAIPBW010000106.1 GCA_021738505.1 Bacteroidales bacterium
GTAGTTTACCTTGTGAAACCTTTTTCTGTTTCACCAAGGTCATTTGCGCTTCGCGCGTCATTTTGCTTTACTATATTCTAAGTCATTTACTTAAGGGCTTTCTGAGACGATTATATTTGACAGCAGCCAGACACAGAAGCATAGACAATGACCATCAATGACTACCAATGACTACTAATGACAACAAATGACTACCAATGACTACCAATGACCATCAATGACTACAAATGACTAACTATGACTACTAATGACAATAAATGTCATTGTTTTCTTTGCATCATCACCAACTCGTCCAGCCCTTAAATCATTCTCCTGTGTGCCGAACGCTTCGCCATGGAAGTTTCATATATTAACTTAAAACGTTTAAGCCTCTTTTGGTTCCGGCTCAGTGTCTTCTTGTTCTTGTCCTGTTTCTTCATCGCTATCAATTATGGGTAAATATTTTTTCACCACCCAGCGTGTAATATGAAAAGCGACAAATATCAACAATGGCCAGCTTAATAGCCAAAATACGGATGCTGTATAACTATACATAGTTTATCTCCTTTTTTTAATACGAATGTTCATTTTTATCGTCTACTTCATCCTGAGTAATTCTGGAAATGTCAATAGATCTCCACGCATAATAAATATAAGCGATAACAAAGGGAACCATCAGGGAAACATAGGACAAAACGGTCAAAGTAAATTCACTTGAAGATGCATTTTGTATGGTTAATGAACTTTGCATATCTACAGATGAAGGATAAAATGCTGTTCCGTTGTAGCCAATATTCAAAAACAAGGATAAAACGGTAATAACAACACCGGCAGCTCCCAGATTAAATCCACGTGAGCCGCCCTTGTAATATGTTCTAAAAATAGCATATAACACAAGAACAACACCGATTAAAAAGAGAGCCAGTGCCCATGGCATTTCCAAAAAGTTATTTAAATATTTATTGGGTTCCATAGATACGGCCATTGTTTCCATATCATAAGCAAATCCTTCCAGCGTCATCAATCTGATAACAAAAAACAAAAAGAAAAACAGGAAAGGAATGGCATTGCGCATAATTTGCTTGCGTGCTCTTGCTTCGATCGCTTTGTCATCAATAATTTTGACAAAATACAGTGCTGCTGTTGTTCTGGCCAGAAAAAAGACCGCCAGTCCAAGGGCAACATTCTGTATATTCAGAATAGCCTCAAGGCCATAGGCAGCTCCCTTCCATTCTACAAAATTATAATCATCAATCACAAATTCGGCTCCTGTAAAAAAGGTTCCTACAGCAGTACCGATCAAAATAGTCCCCAGAAATCCGTTTATAAACAAGAAGGTTTCAAAGGTTCGTTTCCCCAGGAAGTTATTGGGTTTTGTCCGGTATTCGTAAGAAAAAGCCTGTATGGTAAACGCTAACAGAATAGCCATCCACACCCAGTAGGCTCCGCCAAAACTGCTGGCATAAAACAATGGAAACGAGGCAAAAAAGGCACCGCCGAAAGTCACCAGCGTTGTGAAAGTAAACTCCCATTTACGCCCGAGGGCATTGACAACCACTTTTCTTTCCAGCTCATTTTTACCAAGTGTGTAGATCATCGTCTGACCTCCCTGCACAAACATTAAAAAGACTAACAAGCTTGCCAGCAGGGAAACGATAAACCACCAGTATTGCTGTAATGCGAGATATGATAAACTTTCAAACATAATTACTCCCCTCCTGTTTTTGGTCCGTTTTTAATTTGTCTGGTCAATATGCTTATTTCTGCAATGATTAGTGCTGTGAAAATGGCTGCAAACATCCAGAAAGTAATTTGCACGGTAGTAGCGTCAATACGCGACACGGCAGCCACCGTAGGCATCAGATCCTGAATGACCCAGGGTTGCCGCCCTACTTCCGCTACGATCCATCCGGCCTGGGAGGCAATATAGGGTAACGGAATGGTTATTATGGCTAACCATAACATCCATCGTTTTTTATGCAGCGTGTTTTTGTATAAGAAAAATAAAACAAGTACAAAAAACAATAAGAAATAAAACCCTAACCCGACCATAATGTGAAAACTATAAAATGTAAGCGGGACATTGGGAATAATATCATCGGGTTCATTTAGGAAACCATAACCAAAATACTGAAAGTTAGCCCTGAAAATCTCCAGATTTTCCTCCATCGCCTGCTCGTCTTCGATCTTTTTGGCTTCTTTATAATCGCCAAGCGCTGTACGTGCAATTCGGCCACGTTTTATTTTCTCTTCGGCTGATAGCGCTACCTGCGTATTTCCCTTATCATCCGTGTATTCATATCCTCCTTCGACAAGGTCTGTCACTCCTGGCACAAATGCATCCTGATCACGATATCCGAGAATGGAAAGCAATTTGGGGATCTCTATTTTTCCATAAATCGTCTTCTCATCATTGTCCCATTCTTTGTCGGGGTTTAACGCTCCAAAAACAAGCAATCCGGCACCTTCCTGTCCATCATACATCCCTTCCATAGCAGCAAGCTTCATGGGTTGCTTTTGGGCTACCTGATAAGCCGACCCATCACCGGTAAATATCAGGTAAAAACCCGATATCAGGCCAAAGGTAGCTGCTATAACCATGCTTTTCTTTGCAAAAGCATAATGTCGTTTTTTCATCAAAAACCAGGCACTTACACCTATAACAAACAGGGCAGAAAGTACATAAGCAGATGTGATTGTATGAAGGAATTTGTTTACCGCTACCGGGGATAGAAAAACATCCCAGAAATTAAGCATTTCGTTTCGTGCCGTATCCGGATTAAAATTCATGCCGGTGGGATATTGCATCCAGGCATTAGCCACTAGGATCCAGAGGGCTGAGAGATTGGCACCTACTGCCACTAACCAGGTTGACAACAAATGGAATTTTTTGCTGACTTTCTTCCAGCCAAAAAACATCACAGCAATAAAGGTCGATTCCAAAAAGAAAGCCATGATCCCTTCTATTGCTAACGGAGCACCAAAGATATCTCCTACAAACCAGGAATAACGAGACCAATTCGTACCAAACTCAAATTCCAGGATTAATCCTGTTGCTACTCCGATGGCAAAATTTATCCCGAAAAGCGTCATCCAGAATTTGGTCATCCTTTTCCATTCCGGATTCCCTGTCTTTACATAAAACGATTCCATGATCGCCATTAAGAAAGCTAATCCCATAGTCAGTGGCACAAACATATAATGATACATGGCAGTAAGTGCAAACTGTCCTCGGGACCAATTCACCAGGGAAAGATCAGTGAGCATAATGTTTTCAATCATAAGATATGGGTTTTGTTAATTCTTCAATCATGTAATCCGCTCTTTCCTTATCATTGTCAAAATTTTCCGACATAATATTGGGGAAAAAGAACAGCCTGAGAATGGCAAACATAATAAACAGCTTAATCAGTATTAAAGCCCAGGCTTTTATGCCCCAGGAAGGCATATTTTTAAATCCTTCATAATAGAAATCAAATATACGTTTGAAGACATTGGGCTTCTTACCGGACATAGCAAATTAGACAATTTTAGTAAAAATATTCATTTTGTTAACGTGTTACCAAAAATACATAATTTTATTTTGATGTAAAATAGTATTTGCTTTTTTACTTCATAAGATAACTATAGACTAAAAAAACATATACCGAAAAGCAAGCCCGGCCTAAAGTTTGAATTGGTTCATGCCCTGTAGTCTAAATAACTATTTTTAGTAATAATCAAAAAAAAGAGCACCAACCGGAGTTGAATGCTCTTAATTTAACTTTCACTTATTAAATTTAATGCATACGATATTATCCTATGGATATATCGTCAGATACCTCATTGCGGTCATCTTTTAACCAGGGATAATAGGGCTTTAACTTTTCCCCGGCTTTTTGAACAGCCTCACTTAGCCCTAAAGCATAGTGTCCCTTTCTGAAATTCACCAGCATAATGTGATAAATATCATCCCAAAACCCTTCCGGAAGAGTATTCTTCAGCGCTTTATCCGTCTGGATGATAAATTTGCGACATTCCAGAACGGCATAAAACAAAATTCCGTTATGTCCTTCTGTTTTATCTACACCTAATTTGTAAAACAATTCCTCTGACCGTTTGGCGGTATCTTCTTTGCATTGACGATCTACATGAACTTTAAACTCACAAGAGGAGTCGATCTCTGCATTTTTAACAGCCTGATTGATATCCTCTTTTTCTGCTTCCGAGAAAACTTCATTATTTGGATCAACAACAAACATATCTACTTATTTATGCGTATATTACCGAATATTATCTACGCTACGTTTAATAAATTTTGTTAACTCTTCACCTTTTAAAAGGTTTTGAGATAATAACGCTAAATCGGTAATTTGTTTTACGATTTTGGATTGTTTTTCCGAATCGTTTTCTTCCACTATCTCATTTATAATCGGATGGTTTTCATTTACAGTAAGGTTATAGCTCTCCGGCATACCACCCATAAAATTCATTCCTCCGGTTTTTTGCATATCCATCATGCGTCGCATAAACTCATCCTGAGTAATAATTACAGGCATTTCAGACTCGCTCATCGTTTCAAATTTAACATTAAATTTGGAGCTGTCCGCATGTTCTTCAAATAGTGGTTTAAGCTTTTCTTTTTGTTCATCCGTTAACTTGGAAGGCATTTCCTCGTCTTGCTGTGGGATCAGTTTTTCTGTAACATCGGCATCCACACGTTTAAAGGAAGATTTCTCCAGTTTTTGTTCTAACAGATTAACAAAATGGCTATCGATCGGTCCATCCAAAATTAACACATCATATCCGCGGTCTTTAGCAGACTGAATGTAAGTATATTGAGTTTCCTGATCCGTAGCATACAGATGGATTACATTGCCATCTTTATCAGTTTGATTGTCTTTAATTTTCTCCTTGTATTCATCTAATGTATAATACTCGCCTTCCGTATTTTTCAGAAGCGTATATTTTTTTGCTCTGTCGAAGAATTTCTCTTCAGAAAGCATTCCATATTCGATGAAAACTTTGATGTCGTCCCATTTCTTCTGAAAGTCTTCCCGGTCATTTTTGAATAATTCCTCCAACTTATCAGAAACTTTTTTCATGATATGGTTGGAAATCTTTCTGACATTGGAGTCGCTTTGTAAATAGCTACGCGATACATTCAACGGAATGTCGGGAGAGTCAATAACTCCGTGTAGGAGCGTCAAGAACTCAGGTACAATATCTTCTACAGAATCGGTAATAAACACCTGATTGGAATAAAGCTGAATTTTATTACGCTGGACTTCCAGATTCTGTTTGATCTTCGGGAAATAAAGTATACCCGTTAATTTAAACGGATAATCCACATTCAGGTGAATATGAAACAAGGGCTCTTCAAAAGTGGTTGGATAGAGTTCGCGATAGAAATTTTGATAATCCTCATCACTGAGCTCTGCAGGAGCTTTTGTCCATGCCGGCTCGGTATTGTTTATAAGCCTTGGCTTTTCAACTTCTTTGGTTTTAGGATTACCTTCTTCATCTTTTTCGCCTTCAATTTCTTCCTGTACTTTTTCAGTACCGAATTGTACGGGAACAGGAACAAATTTGGAATATTTCTTCAGCAATTCCAGCAGGCGTGAATCGTCCAGGAATTCTTTCCCGTTTTCTCCTATATGCAAAATGACATCCGTGCCGCGTTCCTCTTTTTCCGTTTCTTCAATAGAATATTCCGGAGAACCGTCGCATTCCCATTTTACGGGTTGAGCATCTTTTTTCCACGATTTTGTAACCAATTCCACTTTTTCGGCTACCATAAAAGCAGAATAAAATCCAAGACCGAATTGTCCTATCAATGTATCCGAATCCGCATCTTTATATTTTTCTACAAATTCCTGCGCACTCGACAAGGCTATCTGATTAATGTATTTATCTACTTCTTCAGCTGTCATGCCAACTCCGCGATCGGAAATGGTTATTGTTTGGGCCTTTTCATCAAAACTCACCTGAATAGTTGTGTCACCCAGTTCTTCATCCAGCTTTCCCGTGCGGGCTAATGTTTTAATTTTTTGGGTGGCATCCACCGCATTTGAGATCATTTCCCGCAGAAATATTTCCTGATCTGAATACAGGAACTTCTTGATTATGGGGAATATGTTTTTCGACTCGACGTTTATTTTTCCTTTAGCCATATCTTTTGGGTTTAAAAATTTTTCAAATGCAACCCTGTCAAAGTATATGCCATCGTAAGTAAACTGACATTTTGACAAAATAACTCTGTCTTTTCTATCTCTGAATAAGTCTAGCTATCAGCATTTGTAATCCTGTCATGAAAAATAGATTTAAAATCGCCATGGTGAGAAATTTTAGACTCACTGGAGAATAATAAAATTGGCTGGCCATTTCGAAAGTTACCGGGAACAGGAAAAACAAAGTCATTGATAGTTTACCCGGTAAACTACAAATGACATCCGTCGAAGATGGATAAATGACGCGAAGCAAATGACATTAAGAAATAAAAAGAAGAGAAAATAATAATGATATTGCCAATATAAAAAAAATTAGACATCCGGACTTCCGTTTTATCGCCGATTTAACAATAACTTCATATTTTTTATTCATCCTTGAGCCTACTCCAAAAAGTAGGTTTTAAAATTTCGACTAAAAATACATAAAGCAATCCAGAAAGCAAAATCACTTGCATTTTGCTTAAAAATTCGTTTGACAGTTTTATAGAGCTCGAATATCGTTTGGAAAATGAT
>JAIPBW010000107.1 GCA_021738505.1 Bacteroidales bacterium
TTGGTTTTATGGTGCAAAATAATAAAAAATAACTTATAATTACCTATATAACAATCTAATATATGCTAATTTTATCAACAAATTTATCAACAGTCATACTATAAATTTGCTTGCTGGACTTTTCGGAGTGGGCTCAAAAGATGGGTTCATCATTTGTTTCCAGGCGCCAGGCATCACTGATTGATCCTCCGCTAATTGAAGTTGTTTTGGTAATTGTTATGGGTTCGTTATAATATTTGGTCAATATTTTTTCCGCTTCTTCTTTGATAGATTTATGCAACATACTATTGAAGGTTAAAGATTTGAATTGTTTTGTAAACAGGGCCTTTACGTGTAAGTTTACTTTCGATTAAAACAAAATTTGTGGCTTTGGCTTCTACAAAGGTAAAATTATTATACCCATAGATAAAATCGATCAATTCATTATCATGATTATTTTTTTTAATACGTCCTAAAGTTAGGTGGGGTTTAAAATGATCATGGTTTTTTGAAAAGCCATTTTCTTCCAAAGCAGTGTTGATATCTTTATTGATATCCAAAAAAGGTTTGGAAGGTTTAATTCCTGCCCATAGGACTTTCAGCAAATTTTCCCTGTTGGTGAAATAACCGGCTCCCTTAATCGTATAATCGAAACTTTGATGCCGGCCAGCTATTTCCTTCAAAATGGAAATCAATGAGCGGATATTATTTTCGGGGAAATCACCTAAAAATTTTAATGTTAAATGATATTGTTCCGGGTCAACCCATTTTACAGCCGGAAAGGGAGCAATATGTTTTAGTTTTTTAGTAAAATCGGTTAAACTTGATGAAGTATTGACATGTATAGCGATAAAAAGACGTTTCATAATGATTGGCTCTGTATAGAAATAATTTCAAATATAGAAATAAAATCAAAAATGTAAAATCATAAAAAAACCTCCTTATCCTTGAATAAAGAGGTTTTAATTGGTTTTTAAAATGATGTGCTAAAGACAAATAATAAACATTACCAATATTTTTTTCAGCAAACCGTATTTATCTTTTGTCTTTTTTCCCTTTATCTTTTTGCTGGTCTTTTTTACCGGTTTTCATATCATCAAGGGAACGTTTTACTTCGTAAGTCTCAAAGCCTTCAATAATGTCTCCGACTTTGATATCGTTGAAGTTTTCAATGTTCAATCCGCATTCATATCCTTTAACGACTTCTTTAACGTCTTCTTTGAAGCGTTTCAATGAGCCGAGTCGTCCGGTATATGTTACAATACCATCGCGGATAAGGCGAACCTTATTGTTCCGGTGTAGTCTTCCATCAAGAACATAACATCCTGCAATTGTACCTACTTTAGAAATCTTAAAGACATCACGAACTTCAAGGTTGGCTACCACTTTCTCTTTTACTTCAGGTGCTAACAGACCTTCGATGGCATCCATAACCTGTTGTTTTGCTTCGTAGATGATTGAATATGTACGAATATCAATTTGTTCCTGTTCAGCCAGCTTACGAGCTCCACTAGTGGGGCGAACCTGGAAACCGATAATAATGGCATCCGAAGCGGAGGCAAGTAGCACATCTGATTCAATAATGGCGCCTACGGATTTGTGAATAACATTTACTTGTACTTCCTCATTGGAAAGTTTCAGTAATTCATCCGAGAGGGCTTCTACAGAACCGTCCACATCACCTTTTACAATAATGTTAAGTTCTTTAAATTCACCAATGGCAATACGACGACCAATTTCATCCAGAGTAACATGTTTTTGTGAACGTATTCCTTGTTCACGCTGCAGTTGTTGACGTTTTAAAGCAATATTCTTCGTTTCATGCTCATCCTGCATAACCGAGAATCGGTCTCCTGCATTGGGAGCACCATGCAATCCGAGCATAAGTACCGGTTCACTTGGCCCTGCTGACTCCACAGATTGGTTACGTTCGTTAAACATAGCTTTAACTCGACCATAATGGCTTCCGGCAAGGACAATATCGCCTACTTTTAATGTACCGCCCTGAACAAGCAATTTAGCAATGTATCCGCGTCCGCGGTCTAAGGAGGATTCAAGTACGGTACCTATAGCTTGTTTGTCCGGATTCGCTTTCAGTTCTTGTAATTCTGCTTCCAGCAATATTTTTTCAAGAAGGTCATCGACATTTACGCCATTTTTGGCAGAAATATCCTGACTTTGATATTTACCTCCCCATTCTTCTACAAGCAGGTTCATATTTGCCAGATCTTCTTTTACTTTTTCCGGATTGGCTCCGGGCTTATCGATTTTGTTAATCGCAAAAATTATGGGAACTCCGGCAGCCTGCGCGTGATTTATGGCCTCTTTTGTTTGGGGCATGATCCTGTCATCAGCTGCAATAACAATGATGGCAATATCCGTTACATTAGCACCACGAGCACGCATAGCTGTAAATGCTTCGTGACCGGGTGTATCTACGAAAGTAATGGAACGGTCATCCGGTAATTCTACCTCATAAGCACCAACATGCTGGGTAATTCCTCCGGACTCACCGGCAATTACATTTGTTCTGCGAATATGGTCGAGAAGGGAAGTTTTACCGTGGTCTACGTGACCCATTACTGTTACAATAGGAGCACGCGGTTGTAGTTTATCCGGATCATCTTCCTCTTCTACTTCTACTTCTTCTTGTTCTTCTACACTGACAAAGTCCACATCATATCCGAATTCATCGGCCAAAATCGTAATGGTTTCTGCATCCAAACGTTGATTAATGGATACGAACATACCCATACTCATGCAGGATGAAATTACTTCGTTGACATCCACGTCCATCATATTAGCAAGATCGTTGGCTGTAACAAATTCGGTTACCTGCAGCGTTTCTTTTTCCTGTTCTTTTTGCTCTTCTTCCTTTATGCGGCTTTCCGAAGCAACTTTCCGTTTTTCACGGCGATATTTTGCTGCTTTGGATTTTCCGCTGGAAGAGAGTTTTTCCAGTGTTTCTTTAATTTGCTTTTGTACTTCTTCCTCCGAAGGCTCCTGTTTAACCTGTTTCCTTTTGCTTTTGCGCTTCTGGCGCTTGGATTGTTGTTTGGATTCCTCCGCTTTTTTCTGTTGATCTTTCTTATCTCCACTTTTTTGAACATCTTTAGGATCAACAGCCTTTTTGATTCTTTTACGCTTCTTACGCTTATTTTTATTTGCTTTATCCTCAGAAGAGGATGCCACAGGTTTCTTTTTTGAGTCTTTTTCTTTTTTCTTTGATTCCGGAAGGTCTATTTTTCCAAGGATGTTAGGACCTTTAAGCTTTTCAAATTCTGTTTTCAGAAATTCATTCTCTTTTTTAGGAGCTTTCTTTTCGGCTTCTTCCTTGGGTTGCTCTTTCGATTGTTCTGCTTGCTTTTCAGCTTCCGGCTTACTTTTTGGTGTCTTTTTTTGGTCCGGTTTTTTCGTTTCTTCTTCTTTTTTCGCTGTTTGCGTCGGTTTTTTCTTTTTCTTCTTTACCGGACGTGTGGAGCTGTCTATTTTGTCAAGATCAATTTTTCCCTGAATATTCAGGCCATTTCCCTTAGGTTCAGCTTCCTTAGTTTGTTCTTCTTTCGTTTCTGATTCCTTTGTCTCTTTTTCTATAGCTTTGTCTTTTTCTTCAGATTCTTGTGGTTGTTTTTCGGAAGTTTCTTTTTTCTCCTGTTCTGGTTCTTGTTCAGTCTTTTCTTCTTGAACAGGTTCTTCTTCCGGTTGAGATTCTTCCGATTCCGTTTTTGACGGGGCAGCTTTATCTTGTGAATCGTCTTCTTCTTTACCTTCTGTTTTTACAGTATCTTCCTGTTTTTCAGCGGTTTTTTCAGGTTGAACCTTTTCTTCGGGTTGTTCCTCTACCGGTTCTGTCGTCTCTTCCGTTTCCACAGCCAATGGTGTTTCCGCTTCTTCTTCTTGAGGAGTGGAGAGTTCTTTATCTTCGGCTTCCTTTTCCGGTTCTTCTGACGGCGTCGTCTCTTCCTGTTCTGCTGTTTCTTCTTCGAGCGTTACAGTTTCACGGTTCGAGTGACTCAGGCCAATTTTTTTAGACTCTTCTTTAGCCGTCTTATCCGATTCAAATTCCTGAATCAGCAGATCGTATGCTTCCGGGGTAATTTTGGTGTTAGGTTTTGCCTCAACATCAATACCCTTCTCATTAAGGAATTCAACAATCGTTTGAAGGCCAAGGTTAAATTCCCGAGCTACCCGACTAAGTCTTAATGGTTTTTTATTAGCTGCCATATAAATTCTTTATAGTTACCATCTTGGAATAAAGCCCAAAAATGCAAAATAAATCATTGTTATTCAAATTCTGCTTTAAGAATACGAATAACTTCGTTTACGGTTTCTTCTTCAAGATCCGTGCGTGTGACCAGATCGTTTATGTCGTAATCCAATACCATTTTAGCAGTATCACATCCGATATTCTTGAATTCGTCGATGATCCACTGGTCAATTTCATCAGAGAATTCTTGTAAGTCAACATCTTCAGCATCACCTTCTGTGTCGCGGAAGACATCTATTTCATAACCTGCCAGGCGTCCGGCCAGTTTAATGTTGTGACCACCTTTTCCGATAGCCATAGATACCTGATCTGGTTTTAAATACACTTCAGCCCGTTGATTATCTTCATCTAATTTTACGGATTGAACTTTTGCAGGGCTTAAAGCGCGCTGTATAAATAAAGTTGTGTTTTCAGTATAATTGATTACATCAATATTTTCGTTGCGTAATTCCCGCACAATACCATGGATACGTGAACCTTTCATTCCAACACATGCTCCTACAGGATCGATACGTTCATCATAAGATTCTACAGCAATTTTTGCTCTTTCTCCGGGTTCGCGAACAATTTTGCGAATGGTAATCAAGCCATCATAAACTTCCGGAACTTCTTGTTCAAATAAACGTTCCAAAAATACAGGTGAAGTCCTGGATAAAATAATCGATGGTGTGTTGTTGCGCATATCAACCTTTAATACTACGGCTCGAATGGTATCCCCTTTTCTATAGAAGTCAGACGGGATTTGTTCTGACTTAGGTAAAACCAGTTCAATATCTTCATCATCAACAACAAGGATTTCCCGTTTCCACACCTGATAGACTTCTCCGGTAACAACTTCTCCTATTCGGTCTTTATATTTACGGTATTCACTGTCTTTTTCATATTCCTGGACTTTGGAGATCAAATTTTGACGGATAGCCAAAATTTCTCTTCTTCCGAAGTCCTCAATTTTCATTTCTGTTGAAACTTCTTCACCGACTTCAAAATCCGGTTCAATCTTCACGGCATCAGAGTATGCTATTTGGCTGTTTTCATCTTCTACTTCGCCATCTTCTACAATTTCTCTATTTTGCCAGATTTCAAGGTCCCCTTTGTCAATGTTAACAATTATGTCAAAGTTATCATCCGTACCATAGTTCTTTTTGATCTGATGGCGAAATACGTCTTCCAGGATGCGCATCATGGTTGCGCGATCAATGTTTTTAAAATCTTTAAATTCCGAAAACGACTCAACAAGATTTATGTTTTCCATAGTTCCTTTGATTATAAAGCGTGAATCTAAAACTTCATCACCGGTTTTATTTCTTTTATTTCTGCCAATTGCAGGACAACTGCTTCACCTTTTTTGGGCTTTTGCCCTTTTTTCTTAGGTTTAATTACAGGTTCAATTTTCAATTCCTGTTCATCGACGCTCAGAAGTTCTCCTTCCAGGATTTTATCTTCAATTGTAGTTACATGTACAGGACGATTAAGGTACTTTTTATATTGACGCTGATTGAGCAAAGGCATATTAGCTCCATAAGAAGTGACCTGTAACTCAAAATCTTCCTGATCCCGGTCCAAAGAGGACTCCAAAAAGCGACTGACCAGAATGCATTGATCGATACTAACATCTCTATCACCATCAAGAGCAACAATAATTTTATTGTCGTGGGTGACGTCGCAACTTGCCAGAAAATATTCCGTGCCGGATAATTTCTGATTCACAAGCTGTTCTATATGTTGTTTATCAATCATAGTCTAAATTTATTCTATAAAGAAAGGGGACATTTGTCCCCCTCCTGAGCAATCCCTTCTGAATAAATAAGGAGTAAAACCCCTTATTATGAAAAAATCTCTCACTACGGAGAGATTTTAACTTATTCTCTGCTGTCCGACCAGGGCTCGAACCTGGACTCTTCTGGACCAAAACCAGACGTGTTGCCAATTACACCATCGGACATTCTCGCAATTGGAGTGCAAATATAAGAAAATATTTTTCGTTCCAACAATACTTTTTTAAAAAAATATTTATTTAACAGAATATCAGGGGTGTAGTATGTTCAAAAAATTGAAAGTAAAGGGGTTTATGTGCCGGAAAAGATAAGGTTTGTCTTTTTGGTTGACCTTTATTTAGTGGCTGTAAATAAAGTAAGTGTTTAGTTCATAATGTTCAGGTTCAAAGGTTACCCCGCATTTATCGGGGGCTTGCGAAGTATTTAAAACCAAGGAGTTCCGATTGTAACATCGGGATGACTGTTGTAAATACGAGCATAACACAGAAATTGGACATTATGGACAAATTGCGCCAAGCTAAGCCCGTGAAAAAGGGAATTAGCATAGATCTTTGAAACTTTTCAACAGAAACCTGTAGGTAACCACTCCTACCTGGGAAAGCCTAACCAGCCCCCAGAACCG
>JAIPBW010000039.1 GCA_021738505.1 Bacteroidales bacterium
TTCTGTGTTCCTTGTTCGTTGTTCCGTGTTGTGCTTGCCCCGCTTGTCCCATTGATTTTACTCCAATCAAACGGGATGAAACGCGACGGCTGGAGCTGTTTCACCGGGGTTCGCTTTTCTCTAAGTCTCTTCGTTCGCTCAGCATCAACGCATCATTTCCCTGCGCACACCCCTAACCCCTGAAGGGGAAGCCCACCGCACAATGACTTAGTCTTCCGACAATTCGCATCATCGCATCATCGCATCATCTCATCAACGCCTTCTTGCTCTTCGTGTTTAATCATTCTCCTGTGTGTCGAAGAAATTGTCGCCATGGAGGTTTCATATGATTAAATTTGATTAAATTTCAACAAATCACAGAATGACTTATTGCTTTCTTTTTTTGTAATGGTGCAAATTTACAGAAATATTTGACTGTTTCAGGAACTCATTTTGAGAATCAAAGCAAAGTGCTGACAAAGAAACTTGCCAGCACCAAATTTTTTTTAGGCTTTTTATGTTGTATTAATATGTTTTGTCGTTTTCTCCTGAGTTTAAGTCATCAAAGTTAATATCCGAGAAATCAGAGCTTTCCGAAGAATTGTCGTTTTCCTGATTATTCTCTTCTTTCTTTTCGCTGTCATTTGAACCGGAACTTTCATGATCATGCGTTTTTTCCACTACGGACTGTCGCGCTCTGATGAATTCCATTACATCTTCTAATGCATTGGAGAATTTTTCAAAGTCTTCTTTGTACAAGAAAATCTTGTGTTTTTCGTAGAAAAACTTGCCCTGCTCCTTGTTGAATCTACGTTTACTCTCTGTAAGGGTTAAATAGTATTCGCCTTTTCGGGTTTCTTTTACATCAAAAAAATATGTTCTTTTCCCCGCACGAACAGCATTTGCATAAATCTCATTTCTCCCTGTGTTCTCTGCCATAATTCAATCCTTGTTTGATGTTTACTGTTAAACTATTTAATGGCAAATATATAAAGAAAACTTTCTCATACAATAAAAAATTGCTAAAATGAAAAATGATGTTATTGCATGTATAATTTATGAAATAGAAGGAATTTGCCGAAAAAGCAAGGAGAACCCCAGCTACAAGGCAGAACGAGAGCCGCAGCCATGCGGTAAATGATGAACCAGGGGCTGACAAAATCCTGACTTAAAGGAATTTTCTATTTGACCACTGGTCTAGTCTAAAATTATTTAGAGTCTGTCAATAAAGTCAGTGGTTAGTTGATAATGTTCGAGTTCAAAGTTTACCCCGCATTTATCGGGGGGCTTGCGAAGTGTTTAAAACCAAGGAGTCCCGATTGGAACATCGGGATGACTGTGATAAAATACGAGCGTAACGCAGAAATCGGACATTATAAGACAGACACTATTTATAGAGATAACCAGAATTTAGTGCGTAAATAAAAGATGTTTGTTTCCCCCGGAATAATATCAGAGGAAAATTATTTTTTCGTTGATAAAAACCATTACTTTTGCCAGCGTTAATAAGCAAAAAAATACGATGTTAACAAGAAGACATTTGCGAATAAAAGTGATGCAAGCCATATATGCTCACGAAAGTATTGAGAAGGAGTCGATAGGAGAGGGAGAAAAGAAAATGCTGAAAAGTTTTGAGCAGCTCTTTGACCTGTTTGTTTACCAGCTTTCATTTTTAGTTGAGGTTTTTGATCTTGCTGAAAAGAAAATTGAAGAAGGTAAAAACAAACTGTTACCCGACAGGGACGATCTGGACCCGAATACAAAATTTATTGAAAACCGCCTGGTTGACAAAATCAGAAATAACCGGGATTATATCAACAATTACAATAGGTTAAAGATAAATTGGCGCCACGAACATTATGATATTGTCCGTAAAATTTATAACGACATCCGAACAGATAGCGGGTATCAAAATTATATGGACAAAAAGGAAAGCTCTTTTAAAGAAGACCAAAAAATGTTGGTCTACATTGTCAAGGAATTTATTTCCGATTGTCAGTCTCTGATGAATATTTATGAAGAACAAAATATTTTTTGGGAGGAAGATTATTATGCTGTCAATATGATGCTCATCGATTTTATAGAGTCAATAAAACCCAATGATGATGAGTTTCAAAAACTCCCACCGGTGTTTAAAGACCTGGATGATCTTGGCAAAAGTGAAGATAAACAGTTTGCCGTGGATCTTTATAGAAGCACCGTTGCGCAAGGGAGTAAATATGAGGATGTTATCGCATCAAGAGCTAAAAACTGGGAGTTTGAACGTATCGCAAAAATTGACGTTATCCTTTTAAAAATGGCAATAGCAGAACTTCTTAATTTTTATTCTATTCCCATTAAAGTAACAATGAATGAATATATTGAAATTTCAAAATATTATAGTACACCCAAAAGCAGGGTGTTTATTAATGGTATTTTGGATAAGTTAATTATCGAATTCAAAGAAGAGAAAAAAATTAACAAGACGGGAAGAGGGCTAATTGATAATTAGTGTGTGTCCGTAATATTTGATTTCTGCATTACGCTTGTTTTTATAAAATAAGCATTATCAGTTTATTTTGTGTTTTTTAGCAGACCCAAATTAATACTGTTGCTATTTTTCTCTTTGTTTTCTTATCTTTGCAATCTAAAATTAACTAAATTTATCCCATAAAAATGAAACGATTTACTAACATACTACTAATATTTACGGTGTTGTTTGCTGTGTCTGCTTGCAATCAGGGAGATGGCAGTTTGTCTACTGACTTGATCAATAATCCGTCGAGTGCAAATGATAAGCAGAATAATGACGAGCAGCCAAAAATTGTATTTGAAACGACAGAACATGATTTCGGAAAAGTCATCGATGGAGAAATTGTCAGTTATAGTTTTGAATTTACGAATAAAGGAAATGGTGACCTGATCATTACTTCCGTAGATGCCGATTGTGGTTGTACTGTTGCAGAATACCCTGAAAAACCGGTGAAACCCGGCGAAAAAGGGTATGTTGATTTGCAATTCGACTCCAAACACCGGCAGGGGTTTAATCATAAAACAGCGACAGTGCTAACCAATGCGGTTCTTAATAAAGTGGAGTTAGAACTGAAGGCTAAGGTTTATCAACCTCATTCTTTAGGGTCATAAATAAAACAGGCTTGTGTATCATGGAAACATATATTTGTTGCGTGAAGACACAGGTTTATTCCCCAAAAACCGGGGCATTTTGAAATAGAATCACAAATTTTAAATAAATAGATATGCAATTACTAAATGTTATCCTGCAATCAGGATTTGGTGGAGAAGGCGGATTACAAAGCCTTATTTTTCTGGCCTTAATTATTGTTGTTTTTTGGCTTTTCTTTATTCGTCCACAAACGAAGAAAAATAAGGAATTAAAAAAATTCCGCGAAAACCTGGAAAAAGGACAAAAAATTGTGACCATCGGTGGTATTCACGGAAAAGTTGTTTCTGTAGATGATAATACGGTGACCATTGAAGTAGAAGACCAGAACCGTCTGAAAATGGATAAAGCCGCTATTTCTAATGAGTATAAAGAAGAAGCCGGTGTATCTCAAAGACAATAGTCTGAAATAAAAAAAATCATGAATAAGGGGAAAATACTTCCCAAATTACCTGTGAATTTCCGTAAGTCTTACGAAAAAAAACTTCGTCAGAGACTTACGGTATTTGCAGTATGTTTTTTGATCGCGCTGTTCTTATGGCTGGTTATTAAGCTGAGCAATGCTTATGTATCAGAAGTAGAATATTCATTGACATATCAAAACAATACAAGCGATAAGATTTTAGCAGAAGCTTCTGATTCCACTATTTTTATCAAAGTAAAAAGTAGTGGATTTAAATTGTTGGATATAAAATGGTTTAGCTCGTCGCATGAAGTTAAAATGAGTGTCGATCATACGTTCATGACACCATATTATTCGGAAAATCAGTATAATTATTATGTTTTGCCGGATGAGGCAATTTCGAAAGTTGAACGGCAATTAGGCGAGATTACAAAAATAGAAGATATCCGCCCGGATACGCTCTATCTTTGGATGGACGAAAAAAGCAGCAAGAGAGTAGTTGTCAAACCACAACTGAATATTTCTTATAGGTCTCAATTTCAACCTTATAGTGATATTGAGATAGAGCCTGATAGCGTCAGGGTTTCCGGTCCCAGCGGAATTATTGATACACTTACGGAAATACATACAGAAGCTTTTCAGGCCGAAGAAGTTGACGATGATATTTCGGGTCAATTAAAACTTATTTTGCCTGATAAAACGGAATCCAAACAAAATACAGTGGCGCTTAATATTGATGTGGAAGAATTCACGGAAACCTCCTTGGAAGTACCGGTGAAAGCGAATATCGTAGATGGCAGGGGGCGTTCGATTAAAACATTTCCGAAGAAGGTGAAAATTTCTTTTTGGGTTGCTCTGAAAGATTATCAAAAGATATCTCCGGGGCAATTTGCTGCTTCAATAGATGCATCTACACTAGACACTTTCTCAACGGATGATAAAGTAAAAGTGAACGCCAGTCAATTTCCTTCCTATGTGAAAAACCTGAGAGTAACACCCAGATACGTAGAATATATTATTCAAACCGATGAGTAGCAAAACAAAAGTTGGGCTGACCGGCAGTATCGGAAGTGGCAAAACAACTGTTGCCAAAATACTTAAAACTTTAGGATATCCCGTTTATAATTCCGACTGGCATGCCCGTCAGTTTTATTATTATCAGCCCGTAAAAGATAAGATTTATAATTTGATAGGGGACAAGGTATTTGATTCGAATAATCAGGTTGATATTAAAGCTATGGCGCGGGTTATTTTTGCTGATCCGGAAAAATTGCAAGAAGTAAATGCTGTAATTCATCCTCTTGTAGCACAGGATTTTGAGAAGTGGGTGTGCAACCAGACAAGCGAAATGGTGTTTCAGGAATCGGCGTTGCTTTTTGAAGCCGGATTTCAGAATAGATTTCATGCTGTTATAACAGTAAGTGCTCCGGTGGAACTGCGAATAGAACGTGTTATGAAGCGCAACAAAACCACCCGTGAGGAAGTGCTTCAGCGTATGGAACATCAGTGGAGTGATGAAAAAAAATGCCAATTTGCCGATCACACTATTGTCAATGACGGAAATCATTTTTTAATCCCTCAAATTAAAACTATTATTGAAGAATTATAAACTGTATAAATGAATTCTATTGATCGTGGTGATAGCCTAATTTTGTCTACTGCTGTTTTTCCTCCTGTGGAATATTTTGTTTTTATGGCCAGGTTTGGCCGTGTCTTTGTCGAGAATGACGAACATTTCAACAAACAAACCTATCGAAATCGTTACATTATAAATGCTGCAAATGGTCCGCTATCACAAGTTATTCCGGTGAAACGCAATCACGACCGGAAAACAAAGATAACCAATGTCGGTATAGATTACAATTATCCCTGGCAGCGGCAATACTGGAGAGCCATTTTTGCGGCTTATAATAGCTCGGCCTATTTTCTTTTTTATCAGGATGAATTGAAATCTTTGTTTTTCGAAAAATACAATTGTCTATTTCAATTTAATATGGATGCAATGCAGCTTATTTTAACGCTGTTGCAGCTGGATGTTTCTGTGGGATATACAGGAAAATTTGTTAAAAACTACCAGAATGCATTGGATATGCGTTATAACTTGCATCCTAAAGAACCCATTCAGGTACCACTAAAACCCTGGGAGCAGGTTTTTGATGAAAAGCATGGCTTTAATCCCAGGGTAAGTATCTTAGATCTGCTGTTTAATAAAGGTCCGGAAAGTGTGCTCTATTTAAAGGAAATGGCTAATCAGGGTATTCAATCCTGACGTGATAAATATTTTTTAATTTTCGCTTGAGAATTTTTTTCGCCGCTGAAATATCTGAAAACGTAATATCCGCATTGTAGAATTGCTCTTCCTGCATTTGCTTGTTTATGATGTTGTCCACCAGGCTGTTGATATTTTTCTCTGTTGGTTCTTTCAGGCTTCTTGATGCAGCTTCAACCGAGTCCGCCATCATAACTACAGCTGTTTCTTTGGAAAAAGGTGCAGGGCCGTGATATTGGAAATCTTTGATATTAATTTCCTCATCCGGGTTATCCTTGAGTTCCATTTGATAAAAGTATTCTACTTTCTTTGTTCCGTGGTGTGTACGGATAAAATCAATGATTTGCTCGGGGAGTTTATTCTTTTTTGCAATCTCTATTCCTTCCGTAACGTGTTCAATTAAAATTCTTGCACTTTCCGTATTCGAGAGCTCTTCATGTGGATTGTAATTTCCGTTTTGATTTTCAATAAAATACATGGGGTTTTTCATCTTGCCGATATCATGGTATAAGGCGCCGGTGCGAACCAGCAGAATATTTCCTCCAACTATGTGGCTGACCTCTTCGCTTAAATTTGCAACCTGAATGGAGTGTTGAAACGATCCGGGCGCTTTTTCCGCGAGTTTCCGCAGGAGTTTGCTGTTCGAATCGGAGTATTCCATTAGCGACACATCTGTGATCAAGCCTAAAAGCTTTTCCAGAATATAACCCAAAGGATAGGAGAACATTGTAATCAGAGCTGAGCCCGCAAACATGGCAAAATGAATGGGCTCTATAGCATTGATGTCGGCAGAATTTAATAGAGTTACACCGATATATGTGATGGAATAGGAAAGAAATATAAATATGGAAGTAATGAAAAACTGAGATCGCTTTTGTAAATCAACCACTGTAATAATTGTTATGATACCGGCGATTAATTGGATGAAAACAAATTCAAAGCTGTTGGGTACGATAAAGCTAATGACAATAATCGTGATCAGATGGACGAACAAAGCCAGCCTCGTATCAAAAAATGAGCGGATGACAATCGGCACAATACAGACCGGGATCAGGTAAATATAGCTGGCCGGATAGCTTTCCGAAATCCAGCCTGTCAGAAATGACATTAGGATCAGCATGAGAAGAATAAGGATGATCTTGCGGTTATTGTCGAAAACGTTGGGCCAGAAATAATACAAAAAGAGAACCAACACCAGAATTGCGATGGATACTAAAATAATCTGGCCGGCAATGATATAATTTAGGCTTACTGCACTAAGTAAGCTTTCTTCATATTCTTTTTTAAGCGAAATTAATATTTGGTAAGTTTTTTCATCGACAGGCTGCCCCTGGCCTATGATCAATTCTCCTTTTTGCACCATCCGGTGGGTTTTCGAGATATTATTTAGTAAATGTTCGCGTTCCTGCTGGGTTTTATTAGGGTCGAAAGTTATATTTTGGTTTAAATAGGGATTCAGGGTATTGACGATAAGACTGCTGTCGTGCTTTTGTTTATCCAGATTTTTGGCTATAAACTCATCGACCGACTCTGGAGAGAAAAAGTAGGAGTAGGGATATTCCCGGGCAAACTTGTTTTTTATGAGGATTAAAGAATTTCCTTCAAAACGCGCTTTTATTTTTTCGTTGATATCTACTAAACCACGGTTTCCAATGCTATCATAGAGCCATAATAATTTTTTTTGGTTTTTATTATAATCTCTGGAGTTTTGCCTTTTTTGTGGATGTCGCTCATCCCATTTTTCCTGAAATTTTTGTTTTAATTCTTCACGGGATGATGGATATACTTTAGATTGATATTCAAAATAAGGACGAAGGTTTTTTAATACTTCCTTTTTCTCTTTTTCAATTGTTTCCTTTGACTTTTGAATAGGAAAAGCCGTGGGTGCAATCAGGTCTTCATACTGCCATGGTTTTCCCTTTTGGAAGTCATATTTAAATTTCGCTTCATTCGGAAAAAAATATACAATCGCTACCACTGATAAGATAAATAGCGATATCTTATATATTTCCTGGTAATGATGATGAAGATATGAGATTATTTTTTTCATTTCAGGTTACGAAGTTAAACATTTCATTGAAAAGTTATTAATTTTACATGAATTTTTCAATGTGTGTAATTCTTTAAAAAAATCATTCTTTTATTGTAATTGTATATTACTTTTGTATTCAGGCAAATTTAATAACAAAAATAGAGGAATAAAGTTGATCTAATAAAGAAAAAGATACTATGACGTATGGTATAAATTTATTAAGTATGATTCCGGTGCGCGAAGCACCTAATGATAAAGCAGAAATGGTAAACCAGCTTTTATTCGGAGAGGTTTTTCAGGTGGAAAAAATTCAGGGTAATTGGGCATACATTGCTTCTGCTTTTGATAATTACAAAGGTTGGATTGATAAAAAACAAATGGTGGGTATAGGAGAAACTGAATATACTCGCTTAAGCAGTGAAGATATTTATGTTAGCACAGATATATCGCAAATCGTTCAGAATAAATCAGCAGATGAGTTGATACCGGTTGTGGCAGGGAGTTCTTTGCCAAAACCGGATAAAGATATGAATTTTGTGATGGCAGGCCGTGATTTTAGTTATGAAGGACCTGCCGGTGATCTTATCAATGTTAAACTAGCCAAGCAAATTCCGGCTATTGCTGATATGTTTAAAGGGGCTCCGTATATGTGGGGCGGAAGATCGATTTATGGTCTGGATTGTTCCGGATATACGCAGATCGTATTTAAAATTGCCGGATACCGGATTAAAAGAGATGCTTCGGAGCAGGCCGGCGAAGGAGAAACGGTTGATTTTATCTCCAATGCAAAACCGGGAGATTTATTGTTTTTTGATAATGAAGAAGGAAATATTACTCATGTAGGCATATTTATCGGAAGTCATAAAATTATTCATGCCCACGGAAAGGTGAGAGTTGATAATATAGACCATCAGGGTATCTATAACCGCGATGCCCGTGAATACTCCCACAAACTCCGCCTGATAAAACGCATGGTTTAGTGGATGAGTAGTTTCTTTGTTTGTGTTTGCTGACTGTCGGAGAACCGGATGAAATACATTCCGGAGGCTGGCGGAAGAAATTTTTCCTTATTACCGGGTTGTGTGATATGCTTAATTGTTTTTCCTGAAGCGTTGACAATGCGCAGTTGTTCAATGGTTTCCGGTATATCCAATGTGATTTCTTGATTTACTACTGCAGGATTGGGATAAACGGTAATTGATTCGTTTTGCTCAATTGTGGCTGTTTCAATTGAGCTATATTCATACTGACCGTCATAATCCACCTGTTTTATTCTGTAATAATGTGTCCCGGAGGATTGGGGTGTATGATTGTACGTATAAGTTTTGACGCCATTTGAATTTCCTGCCCCGTCAATTTTACCGATGACTTCAAAATGGTGTCCGTCTTCAGAGTGTTCTACAGAAAAATATTCGTTATTTGTCTCCGAAGCAGTTTTCCAAAGTAACTCAACACCATTGTTAATGTTTTTTGCCTGAAATTCAAGCCATTCTACCGGGAGGGGATCATCATCTCTCTGGTTCATTAATGAAAAGTTACTAAAGCTCGTGATGTTTGTCCAGATCGCTTCGTAATTGTTGGCATCAACATAACCCCCTTGAGTTACCGTTCCGTTATTCTCTTTCGTGGGCATTAACTCTGGTAAAATGCCGATAATGTCATTTGGGTCAAATTGGTAACTAACGTTATAGTTTATATTGCCTGAAATCCCGATTGGTTTCACACTCCAGTAATGCTTAAGAAAGGATAGATCCTTCATTTCCGGATGGGCATTTGATGTTATATTGATGGCAATACTCGCTTCCGGATCTAAAGATGCACTGTTGATCGTAATTTCAAAAGGAGTGTAGCTATTATTGTTTCCTACCGGGAAATTCCGGGAAGTTCCTGTCTGATTGATTTTTTGTTTTAACCTACCCTGGCCTGTAGCAATAATATACGAACTATTTGATGCATTGATGATGTCAGCATTTTTATTGATAATAAGATCTTGATTTCCAAGAACCAATTTTCCGTTCTGGATATTCATTTGATTCTTCACACGAATATTGGTATGGGCTAAAACATTTCCTCCGGATTTATCAATCACAAATTCTTCAAATGTCAGTTCATTAGTGGAATGTATGGATTGGTCTTTATTGCCGTTAAGAACTACTATTGAACTCAAATTAGCGCTACCGTCATTTGTAATATTTCCTGTAACATAACTAACAGCATTCGGCAATTGATTGATTGTTCCATTATTTTGGATAGAGGAATTTACATTCAAAGTTCCATTATTGGTAAGCTCGGCTCCTTGTTTAATGGACATATTGTTACAGTTTCCCTGATCTCCGCTATATATTTCCGGCATATAATTTACATTATCCGGAATAACAACATTATCCGTGGCCGAAGGAACTTGTTCGGGGTTCCAGTTTTTTTTGTTATTCCAGGATACAGGGTCTTTCCCGTGTCCACCGACCCACTGGAAATCAACCTCTACAATGAGGTTGTCGTTTGGAGAGTCAGGGTTTGCAATTGTTTCTGTGTTTCCATCAATTGTTATGGATTCGGCCAGCGCATCAACAATATTACCGGGAGTTGCAGAGGTAGAGGGAGCAATATCGTATGTCAACCAAAAGACATTTTTGCCAGGTTCCAGTTGCAGAGTACTCTGGAAGCTAAAGTTTCCGTTTGGCCCGGAAACGGCATTTCCATATTGCTGGTTTGTATTAAATGTTGTATTTGAGCCGGTATAAAACAATTGGGCCTGAGTAATATCTGCAGCAGGATTATCGGAGTTTGATGTACTAAAGGTAAATTCAGTAATTTCTAAAGGGTTTTGCGCTCCGGTAGTATTTATTTCGAGCCTTAAAACGGGATTATCTGTAGAGTCTATATATAAATCCTGTCCCTGATGAAAAGCTGTAGCATCTTCAAAACTCATTGGGCCGCTAACTTCTATTGAACCTGACGGATCACCAATAGCCGGAGCATATTGATTTCCCTGGGTGTCCGTAGCATAAAGGTATTCTCCGTCCACGAAATTGCCTAATGGTGCATTTGAGCTAATATCATAAACTAACCAGAAATAATTATCACCTTCAGCCAGGGTTAAGGAAAGATTATTAAAAGAAAATGTATTGTTTGGCGAATTAATTGTGTTCCCCGTTTGATTAGAAGTACCGAATGTAGATGAAGAGTTTGTTGAGAATAATTTAACAGATTCTATATCGGATAAATCATCCGTTCCGTTTAAATTCCATGCCATTTCATCAATGGTAATGGGTTGATTTTTGCCGGTAGTTTTTATGTTGACCCGCAAAATCTGTTTGTTTGTACTGCCCGGGGCAACATCGGATAAATCCGGGTGGATAGTTTCCTGTTCATCAATTGCCATAATGTCGGGAGAAAAGATAAGTTTGACATCAGTAGCCGGGAAGCTATGATTTGCCGGGTCTGTGGTGGTCTTGTTATAATTGGCGTCTGCGGCAATAGTGCCATTATTCGAGGCAAGGCCTATAGAGCCGTATTCCTTGTTGTCCGGTGTTATTTTATTGTAGTAAAATTCAATATTTCCATTGCTTTCATACAACCAAACCTGGAAACTATATTCTCCCCTTTGTTTGGGATTATTAGCATTTCCCTGCAGCAAACCAACATTACGGAATTCAATTTTCAGTATCCGGTTTCCGGCAGTTCCCGTCGTAGTGTAAGCTACGGATGAGTTGCTATTCGGTAACATAAGTTCGTCCCAATAGGGGGCAATAACCGGATAATTACCGGAAGCAATATTGTTGTTTAAATCATTTGCGGAGTTGTTTCCGCTTATAGCTGTACTTCCTAATTTGATCAGCCCGTTACTGTTAACCGAAAAGTTTGAATATTGGTTGCCGTCAAACGAAAAGTCAAAACCGATAGGTATAACCGCAGAGTTTGCATCAACCTGTGAGCTAAAACTAATCGTAGTAACATTTGTCAGGGAAGTATAAGATTGTACGTTTTCACTCAGTGTATAGTCTGTAATAGCTGCATTCCCCTGACTATATACTGAAATAAATAAAATTAAAAATGAAATTATTTGTATTTGCCTATTTATCATACCACAAATAACCATACAAAGGATGTGCCTTTAAATGAAATGGACAGAAATACAGCGGTTTATAAACATTCTGACTTTTGTTCGAATTTCGCTATGGGAAATGTTTTATCAAAATTGGAAAGAGTGTAATGATGATTTCTAGAATGAGGTAAAACAGTCAGACAAAAAAGCTACTGGTGAAGTGAAGGTAAACGTTGCTTTACGCCGAGTCGCAGCTTCATACGAATTACTAAAAAAAGAATCCATCGCAAAAACCGATGGATTCTTTTAATTTTTGGGGATTATGTAAAAACGATTTGTGTATTGTCTTATAGGTAACTAAATTTATCAATCTTCTCGCAGGCCTTTCAAAAGGGCTGTTTTGGCTTTATATAATTTCAATTTATTGAAAAAAATCATTATAAAATTTGGATTTGCTTGATGGGATTTTTATATTTGAAATATAATGTCAATAAATCCTGGGATTTAGAAATTTAAACATACAGAAGAAGGCTCATCCTTTCTGAGCCTTCTTCATTAAAAAAGTAAACGATTATGAAAAGAGCTATCCTCTTTATTTTATTGATTATTACTGCGTTTTCGTCTCAAGCCTAAGCTCTTAATGATCAAGCCGTATGGCATTACCAAACCGAATGTGGCGTGAGTGCAATCCCTTGTGATATTGGTTATCAAATACTTGAAATTACCGGTGATACGCTAATTCAGGGACATACTTCCAAGATTGTTTCAAAAACCAATAGTAAACCTGTTGTAAATGATACAGAGTATGATAAAGAGTATATCTATGAATCCAATGATAGCGTCTATTGGTTCAATCGATATGCCCAGGAATTCACCTTGTTATATGATTATGGGGCAAGTCAGGGAGATACCTGGATGATTAAAGTGTATGATTGTACTTTTCAAGTAGTGGTTGACTCGATAAATTTCTCAACTTACAGTGGGACAACGATGAAAAATCTGTACATCTCCGATCAACACAATTATTTTTCCGGTAAAATAATCAAAGGGATCGGGCATACTTATTCCTTTTTCCCACGGGATATTTTTGCAGAATGCAAATACAATGCAGCACCCGACGGACAACATATTAACGGGTTACGATGTTATGAGGATGATTCGGTAAATTTCAACTTCAATGATCAACCCTGCGATACTACGTATGTTACTACCGGCATAGAGGAAAGATATAGTTTGGATAAATACACTTTATTTCCCAATCCCACCAATGGCAAGGTGAATATCAAACTCGACAAAACCCGTCAAAACATCCGGATCAGATTATTAACTACCACCGGGCAGTTGATAGAGCAACGGCAATATAAAAATAGGCAGGAAATTCGCTATGAAAGAAACGATTTGTCTCCCGGCCTGTATTTATTGGAATTAAAAACCGCTGACCAACCGGCAGTGACGAAAAAGTTGCTGGTGAAGTAAAATTATGATTTGCTTTACGCCGAGTCGCAGCTTCATACGAATTACTAAAAAAAGAATCCATCGAAATTATCGATGGATTCTTTTAATTTCTCGGGATTATGTAAAAACGACTTATGTATTGCCTTATAGGTAACTAAAATTATCAATCTTCCCGCAGGCCTCCCCAAAGGGTTGTTTTGGCTTTATATAATTTCAATTTATTGAAAAAAATCATTATAAAATTTGGATTTGCTTGATGAGATTATTATATTTGAATTAGTAAAAATAAATCCTATGAAAAAGCCTTTGTTCTATAGCGATTTATCCGGATGTTTGCAAAATTCATTATTGTGTTTGCTGCAAAACTATGCCAATTTATTACTTGTCCATTTATATTTTTGGATAAAGGATTATCGTGCTATCCACAATAAATTGCCTACAAACCTCTCTCTCTCTCTCTCTCTCTCTCTCTCTCTCTCTACAAACGCAGGTTTTTCAGTGGTTTAGATGTTTTTGCAATTGTATTATACAGCAAATTTATATGGGAAAAGAATTTTGTTTTGTGTTTACTTAAGGGTAGTTTTTTTACACAAACTAAACATATAAATTCAAATAAAACAATTGTTGGAAATCAAAAATTAGTTAACAATGAAAAGAATAAGTACAATCACATCAATAATAATAATATTTTTATGTATTTCAATAACATCATATAGCCAAGAAACAAAATTAATAAGTATGGATCCACATCTTGGTCAGGGCTATGTGGTTTTAGATGTTTCTGATGCTTATGATGAAGAATATTTTGAAATAAAAATATTTGAACGATTTTATAATTCCGAGGGGTATAGTGACGAACTTATTGAGCACTATGAATTAGCAGGAAAAAACTATAAAAAAATTCCCAGAGAATACATAAACAATGGGGTATATCTACTTCAGGCAATTGCACATACGAATGATGGAGAAGTCGTATCAGATAAGTATGATCTTGATATGAGACCCTATGGATGGGGCCCAGAAGATGGGTTTTCTCTTGCAGCAACTTTTAAATGTAATGGGCCTGATTATGCTTGGGAAATTGATCAATTATATGATGATAATAGCGGTACGAGTTATTTTTCTTTAAGCCCAGCTGTTAAGCAACCAAATCAAGATAATCCAAATGCCCCGGTAATTCCTTACTATCGGTATTTTTCATCTTCTGCATTTGCAACTTTTCAGCAGGCAATGCCAGAAAATGATTTTAATGGGACTGATGTTCGTGCTCCAAATCCATATTATGGTGCAAGTGATAACGATATAAATACAACTGTGTCTCCTGATGTAATAAAACTGCAGAATTCTTCTAACAAGAATTATTATAATGTAAATGGTAATCTAATTACTTCGAATTCTGTATATGGTGTGCGAAAATCTTTAGGAAAGTGGGCGAAAGGATACGCTAACCATACGACAGATTATTATACATTATCTCCTTTAACGTCAAATGATCGTCCAGTTGCGATGAACAAAATCGATCAAAATGACAACAATAATGGAGATTTGATTCCTGATATGGAATGTAGTGCAAATCCGAATGATCCGAATTGCCCGAGTGATTGGGATTGGGTAGATCATGAAGAGGACTTTGAACGAAATGATACAATCATTTGGCCCTGGGATATTTTGAAAGATGCAGATGATTTAATTCATGAAGTTCCCGGAGGCGAAAATTTTTATCAAAATTATGTAAGTTTTAGTATCACCAGTGTTTCAGATCTTAGTGGAACTATGTGTTCTTTTGATGTAAGTTCATGGGTGGAATCCGGAGATACTACACAAAATTTTGGATTAAGTCCTGGGTTGTACTGTGTAAATCTTCAGACAAAAGAAGAAGGTTATGTTCCTATTATCATGAATGTAAAAGGAGATGGAGATAACCAGAATACAAATACTTTAGCAAGCAAGCTAACTACTAAAATCTACCCAAATCCAATTCAGGAGGATTATTTTTATATCAACCTGAAATCGTCATATTCTGAAGAACTTGTTACAATATATCGGTTGTATGATTTTGATGGTAACCTGATATATGAAAGTGAAATTGAACTTACCGCATACGAAAATGTTGATATTGAAGTTGAACCTGAAGTTGGCATACCCCAGGGTGTCCTGGTCAATACATTTACCTTTAGCGATGGGTCCCAAATTCAGAAATTAACCATGAAATAATTGTTTAATCCGGGATACATCGGAAGGTTAACCTTTCGATGTATCCTTAAAAATTATACTGATGAAAAAATTCTGTTTTATTCTTTTAATGATGTTTATTCCTTTCATCATAATTGCGCAGACAAATGTCTCCATTACCAATCAAAAAACCATAGGTGGAGCAAACAGTGATTATTTAGGAGATGCGATTCGAACCAAAGATGATGGTTTTTTACTGGCTGCAATTTCACATTCTGATATGACTTTTGATAAAACCGATTCCTTAATTGGTTTTACTGATTGGTGGATTATGAAATTGGACAACAATTTAAATATTGAATGGCAGGAAACAATTGGAAGTGTAAAAACTGACGGGATAGTAGCGATTTTAGAAAATGAGCAAGGATATATACTTGCAGGATACACAAGTGATTCTCTTAAATCTGGAGACAAAACGGTTGCTAATTATGGAAGTGAGGATAATTGGATTATGCAAATAGATACACAGGGTAATATAATTTGGCAAAAAGTATTTGGAGGGTTGGGTTCGGAAATTATTTCAGATGCAATAAGAGTTGATAACCGTATTTTTGTGCTTAGTTCTTCGGACTCTGATTCTTCGGGAACGAAAAGTGAAAACTGCCGGGGTATTCAAGATGGATGGATCTATTGCTTAGATGATAGTGGAAATTTATTATGGGATAAAACTGTTGGGGGAAATGATTGGGACAACTTTAATACGATTAAACAAAAAGACAAATATCTATACTTAATAGGAGCCTCATCTTCTGATATTTCTGGTGAGAAAAGTGAGGCAAGTTACGGGGGTGGTGATATGTGGATTGTGAAAATGGATACGACAGGCCAGATTGTGTGGGATAAAACAATAGGTGGACAATTAATGGATGAAGGCAGAGATGTTTTATTATTAAATGATACAATAGCTATTTTGGGGTTTTCTTATTCTCAGGCAACAGGAAATAAAACCAGTTTAAACTTTGGACAAAAAGATATTTGGTTAAAATATATGAATGATAACCACCAGTTTTTACAAGATACTGTATTTGGAGGTACAGAGAATGACGTAGGAAGAGATTTTATTTTAAATGAAAGAAAAAATTTAATTATAGCGGGAAATTCAGCATCTCCAGTTTCCGGCAATAAAACAGTACCTGCATGGAGCGTTCCCGGTTCAGATTATTGGCTGAAGGAGGTTTCCAAAGATGGTAGCATAATATGGCAAAAGGTTTTAGGTGGATTTAATTGGGATTTTCCATCAAAAATTCTTCAAATAGCTCCTAATAATTATATGGTTTTCGGATATTCTTTGTCCGGATCAACAGGGAATAAAACCGGCTTTAACAGAGGAAAAGAAGATGTTTGGATCGTTGAGTTAAGCACTGATGTAGGTGTGGAAGAAAAAAACTCAGCAGGGTTTTCTTTATTCCCCAATCCCACCAATGGCAAGGTGAATATCAAACTCGGCAAAACCCATAAAAACATCCGGCTCAGATTATTAACTACCACCGGGCAGTTGATAGAGCAACGGCAGTATGAGAATAGGCAGGAAATTCGCTATGAAAGAAACGATTTGTCTCCCGGCCTGTATTTATTGGAATTAAAAACCGCTGACCAATCGGCAGTGACGAAAAAGTTGCTGGTGAAGTAAAGTCATTAGTAGCTTTATGCCGAGTCGCAGCTCATACGAATTGCTAAAAAAAGAATCCATCGCAATTACCGATGGATTCTTTTAATTTTTTGGGATTATGTAAAAACGATTTGTGTATTGTCGGTATCTACCATTTCATAGAGCTGTCCGACTGTAATCACGTCTTTTACATGCTCACTGAGGTCTTCCCGCTTTAATTTAAACATATCGAAAGCCATTTGGCAGGCAAAAACTTCGCCGCCGCCGGCAGTGATCATATCCAAAAATTCATCTACAGGAGGCACATCCAGTTCTTCCATTTGTTTTTTCATCATAGATGAAACACCGGCTTCCACCCCGGGTAATGCACCAAGCAATGTAGGGAATGGTGCACCGCCGGGCATACGCATGGCCGGATTTCCAACTGTAGCTGTTTTGAGCTTATTTTGTCGTTTGCTGATAAGAGCATCTAAACCGAAAAAAGTAAAGAACAGTTTAGCTTCTATCCCTTCCATTACGGCTCCGTTAGCCATAACCAGCGCCGCGTAAACATCTTCCAGATTACCCTTAGAGCATATTATCAGTACTTTATCCAGTTTTCTTTTTTCTTCTTTTGCCATAATAGATAGTTTTTCGTGTAGGTTTATTCATTTGTTAGTTATTGCTGTGATCCTGTAAAAACAAGGCTCGTTTCAATAACTAAAATCTGGTCTTTCTTTTGTTATACACAGCTTTGGGGCTTTGGAATACCGGCCAGACGTGATGAAATCTTTAAAGGTCCGCCGGGAAAAAGCTTGTATAAGCCTTTGATATCTACAATTCCGGATTTGCCTACTTTTCTGATCGACAACGATTCGCCTTCGGCGTATTTTTCGCGAAGGTAATTCAGAACCTTCATGTGTTCATCGGTTAATTCTATACCTTCTTCTTTTGCCAGTTCTTTTGCAATGGCTTCATTCCATTGGGTGTGATCTGTCAGATATCCGTCTTCATTCAGATCGACTTCTTTTCCTGCAATTGTTTGTGTTGCCATAATATTGTTGTTTTTTGTTGTTTTATATTATTTTGATTGGTTATTACCATTTTGTAGTTCCTTGCTCATTGTCTTAAGGAGCCTGAGGGAAAATGCCAGGGACTGGCGAGTATCAGGTTTGTTAAGTTCTTTTAGCAATCCAAAGGTAGATTTTTTATCTTCTTCTCCCGGTTTCATATGAGCTAACTGTGCTGTCGTTTTTTCCGCCATTGTCAGCATTTCCGGACTTGACAGGTTTTTCATAATATTGAAAAGTTTATCAATATTTTGGCTTAGCTCTCTTAAATCTTCAACGGAATAATATTCATGAATCTTACCCAGCAGTTTGTATAACTCGTTAAGGTATTCAAAATAACCTTTTTCTTCAAATTCATGCAATTTCTTTATCGCATCGATTCCTACTTCATTCAATATCGGAGCGGCATCTTTAATGAGGTCATTAAGGCTTTCAAATGAATCGATTACAGACGAAATATTGTCTATATTCCGCATGAATTTAAATACCAGCATTTTAACTTCATCAATGTCCAGTTCAATTCCTTGCTGATCCAATTCTTCCACAGTGCTTTTGTAGGCATCGCGAGAGACGATAGAAAGGTCTTCAGCCAGGTCTTCTACAACTTCATTGCGCTGTTTTTGCTCATGAATGTAGTCTAAAACCTGATCCATTTTTTTATTAAGATCATTTATCTGATCTTGTATATTTTGGTTTTCCATAACTTGTCCCTTGTTTTACGATGTTTTTTTGCCGGCCATCGACATTTGTGATTCCAGCGGCATTTCTTTTCCTTTTAGCAGGATGTGCCAGTATATCCAGCGGAACATCACTTTGCCATAATGGTTTGTTTTGGTGTTTTTTAGCAGGCCAAAAGGTCCGACACCCGGCAAAGGATATGTTCCTGGTAAGGGTTCTGTATCATAATTAAAGTCAATAATGGAACCCTGCCCAAACCCTGTTTCGATATAGCAGTTGGCATGCCCGTCAAATTTGGCTTTTAATTCGCGTCCTTCCAATGCGCTCATCAGGTTTTCAAAGACTACATCGGAAGCAAAATGGGCTACGGAGCCTGCTTTGGAAGTAGGAATGTCTGCAGCATCACCTAAAACAAAAATGTTCTCGTAGTTTTTCGAGCGCAGGGTGTACTTATCTGTAGGTACAAAATTAAGATCATCTCCCATGCCACTGCGCTCAATGGCATCGGTACCCATGTTTGTCGGAATACTTACCAGTACGTCGAAGGGGATTTCCTTCTCATCATAAGAGATGATTTTTTGCTGGTCATTATCAACACGCTCCATATAAAATTCCGGCACGACCTTGATATTTTTTTCTTCCATTAATTCGCCCAGCATTTTTGTTGCTTTGGGTTTTGTGAAAGCTCCCGGAAGGGGTGTTACATAAGTGATGTCTACTTTGTCGCGGATACCAATTTCTGTAAAATAGGCATCGGCCAGAAAGACGAATTCCAGTGGCGCTACCGGACATTTAAATGGCATTTCAGCTATGTTTAAAACCATTTTTCCGCCTTGCCAGTCTTTGAAGAAATTACGCAGAGCTACTGCACCTTCCAGAGTGTAAAACTCAAATATTTTTTTGTTCCATAATTTGTCTTTCAAACCGGGCGTTTCTTCCGGGCGTGTTTCTGTGCCTGTAGCCAATACCATCCAGTCGTAATTTAACTTGCGACCGTTTTGCATAAAAACCTGATTGTTTTCAGGGTCGATGTAATCGATGTCGCCATAAACAACATTTACATTGCGTGGAAAGAAATTAGCTTTGGGTTTAATAACATCATGCTTGTTGTATATCCCGAAAGGAATAAATAGTAAGCCGGGTTGATAGTAATGCGTTTTGTCTTTGTCTACAATGGTGATTTCATATTCAGAACGATCCAGTTCTTTGCTTAATTTATTCGCCATCATTGTGCCGGCTGTTCCGCCACCTAAAATGAGTATCTTTTTCATAGTGTTCTAAATTTTATTCGGTTCCCCGTATGTTATCAGGTGTAAACCTTTTTATATGTTATTTTTTTTTCATCTTTGTACATGATTAAAATAGATATAGTTGTTCGATTGGTAATGGAACATTTATTACCTATCTTTTGTTGTTACAATACTAACGCAAAAACAAAAGCCAGGTTAAGTTTTGGAGTATGATAAATATCATATCGCTTAAATATCACTAATGAAATCAGTAGATACGCCCACAAATTGTATGCAATGTCCTTTACGATCCAGTTTATTTGAATCGTTGGGAAGAAAAGAATTGTCTTGTGTTCACCTGAATAAGAGAGAAGTTGTTATGGAACCCGGTGAGCAGCTAGTGAGAAGCGGTGACAAAATCACGCATTTTTTGTATTTGCAGTCAGGTTTGTTAAAACTTTTTACAGAAAGTGATTCCCGCCGCGAGCAGATTATTAGTATTTCCCGCCCGCGTGATTTTGTTGGTTTATTAAATATTTTTTCGGATACTCATCACCGATATTCCATGTCAGCAATTACTGATGTACGGTTTTGCATGATTGAGGTAGATTGCATCAAACAACTGGTAGATAATAATGGTTTTTTCGCGCGGGAGTTATTAAAAAACATGAGTATAGCCGTAGATCATATTTTAAAAGATTCTTATAATTTGCGTTCACTCCAAATGCATGGACGAGTAGCTTACGTTTTATATGAGTTATCTACTGAAATATTTGGTTCAACGGGGTTTGAACTGCCCCTGTCCAGAAAAGAAGTTGGCCAGATGGTGGGAGTATCCACTGAGAATGTTATTCGTGTTATGTCTGAATTCCGTCAGGATGGGATTATTCGTATTGAAGGTAAGAAAATATATGTTTTGGAACCGGAACGATTGCGGTTACTTACAATTCGGGGTTAATCACAAAAAAAAGCCGGACTTAGTATTTCGTCCGGCTTTTTTATTGTTAATTTAAATATTATGGAACTTCATTTATTTTAATCCGCGATTTTCCAGTAAATATTTTTCATCCGGGGCTTGGCCGCGGAATTGGCGATACAGTTTTTCCGGATCTTCAATTCCGTTTTTCTCCAATACATTTTCACGGAATTTTTGAGCTGTTTCCTTATCAAACAATCCGGCTTCTTCAAATGCGGCAAACGCATCGCTATCAAGCACGCCCGACCAGATATAGCTGTAATAACCTGCATCATATCCACCTGTGATATGGCGGAAATAAGTGCTGTGATATCTTGGCTCAATCTCATCGATTAGTCCGATTTTGTTTAGATATTTTTTTTCAAATTTCGGAACATCAACGTTTTTCACTTCAGTTATCGTATGATAAGCCATATCGAGCATGGCAGCTGCCAGGTATTCTGTTGTAGCAAATCCCTGATTGAACTTACTGCTCTTTTGGATTTTCTTGATCAATTCTTCCGGTATAGCTTCGCCCGTTTCATAATGTTTTGCATACATTTTTAAAACGGTGGGTTGCGTAGCCCAGTGCTCCATAATTTGCGATGGCAATTCTACGAAATCGCGGGCTACAAAAGTATTTCTGTAGGTGTTTTTGGCAAAAAGCCCGTCCAGAGCATGACCGAATTCGTGGAAAAGAGTTTCCACTTCATCCAGGCTTAATAGGGAAGGATTGTCACCTGAAGGTTCTGTAAAGTTACATACAACCGTCATTACAGGATGAACTTCTTCCCCTTCGGCATTGATAAAATGTTCCCGGTAGTCGCTACACCATGCACCGCCACGTTTACTTTCGCGTGGGAAAAAGTCCATGTACAACACGCCTAAATGAGAACCATCCTTGTCTTTTACTTCAAACGCTGTTGCCTCAGGATGTGGAACCGGAATGTCATTGATTTTTTCAAATGTTATTCCATAAAGTCCGTTGGCAACATCAAACGCTCCTTCGCGAACATTTTCCAGTTGGAAATAGGGGCGAAGGTCACTGTCATCCATATCAAACTTTTGCTTGCGGAGTTTTTCGGTGTAATACCACCAGTCCCAGCTTTTCAATTCGAAGTCTTTTCCTTCTTCATTAATCAATTTTTGCAATTCCTTTGCTTCTTCTTTAGCAGCCGGAAGTGCTTTTTCCCAAAGGTTATCCAATAATTCCTTTACGTTTTCAGGCTTTTTGGCCATACGGGTTTCCAATCGGTAATCGGCATGGGATTCATAACCTAACAAGTGCGCTTTTTGAACTCTGAGTTTTACAATATCTGACAACAACTTATTATTATTCGCATCGTTATCATTATTACCACGATTCAAATAAGCTTTATACAATTTCTCGCGTAATTCTCTTTTTTCAGAATTTTGCAGGAACGGGATCATACTGGGCTTTTGAGTAGTAAACACCCATTTACCTTCCATGCCGGCTTCTTTAGCAGTTTCTGCAGCTTTTTGTATCTGAGATTTCGTCAAACCGGCCAGGTTTTCTTTGTCTTCAATAACTAGTTTGAAATCGTTGGTTTCCTGCAAGACATTCTGCCCGAATTGCAATGTTTTTTTAGAAAGCTTTTTATTGATTTCTTTTAATTCTTTCTGATCTTCATCGGAGAGGTTGGCACCGCTACGCACAAAGCTTTTATAAACATTATCCAGGATATAGGATTGTTCATCATTTAAATCAAACTTTTCGCGGTTTTCATACACCTCTTTGACTTTATCGAAAAGCTTATCATTCATTTTGATTTCATCTTCATGAGATGATAACATAGGTGAAACTTCCTGAGCTATAGATTGAAGGCTATCATTCGTATTTGCGCTGTTGAGGTTGAAAAATACGGACGAAACTCTGGATAAATCCTGTCCGCTCAGGGACATCGCAGCTATCGTATTTTCAAAAGTGGGTGCTTCCTCGTTCTTGACAATAGCTTCAATCTCTTCGTTGTGTATTTTCATGGTGGCTTCAAATGCCGGCATGAAATGCTTGGGTGCTATTTCTTCAAAAGGAGGCACCTTGAACGGGGTTGTCCATTCTTGTAATAAAGGATTGGGTTCTTTTTCTCCTTTATCTTTTTGTTTGTCTTTGCCATCACCGCAGGCAGAAAACATAATGACTGAGGCCATAAGCAGTCCGATTAATTTTTTCATTTTCATAATTGATTTTAATTATACGATGAAACTTACATGCAACAGCTTGAAATGATAGTGATTTTTTGTTAGCTGCAAATAAGCTTACTTCGTGAAATTAGTGAATTGTTTTGCTTGTTTGTTGACTGCATTTTAAACGGAAAAATGCAATAAAATATTTCGTTGATTATAGATGCGAAAATAATAAAATAGTTTATGACGTAAACCTATTCCAAAAAGATATCCTGAAATGTTTCAAAAATAAAACTTGCAAGGCAAATCATTGTTCATATGTTTAAATTTTTCAAAATATTGATAATGTCATTATTATGTTTATTGTTTTTATCTCTTACTGTCATTTGCTTCGCGTCATCTGTAGTCATTTGCGCTTCGCGCGTCATTTTGCTTTACTATATTATAAGTCATTTACTTCAGGGCTTTCTGAGACAGTTATATTTAACAGCAGCCGGACACAGAAGTATAGAAAATGACCATTAATGACTACCAATGACCATCAATGACAACTAATGACTACTAATGACATTGTTTTCTTTGCATTATCCAAAACTCGTCCAGCCCTTTAATCATTCTCCTGTGTGCCGAACGCCGCGCCATGGAGGTTTCATATATCTAATTTAGTTTGAATGGCTCTCACATCGCTTTCCAGTTTTTTTACAGCATCCAGAATCTGTTCTTTAGGTGTATTCGGTTCTGGCACTTCTGAGCTGATATAATGAACGAATTTCCATACTTCCCGGATATCTTTAGCATCAATGTAGTAGGGTTCGTAGAGCGGGTTTAGAGAATGCAGGCGCAGTTGCTGGCGTTCTTCCAGTTTATTTTCCACGATTTTAAATACAACTCCATCTTCAACAGTAAGGATAATATAGGGTTGCTGAGAGCGGATTGTGCGCCAGTTCTGGATAAATTCTCCTGTTACCCAGGAGCCATGAGGTACCGGTAGCATAGAGTCTCCGCTGATTTGAAATGTGCGGTATTTGCGTTCGCGCGACAAGAAAGGCATCTGGAATGTGGGCAGAACTTTGAGATATTCCGGGTCCGCATACCCTGTGCGATATCCAGCTTTTGCTTTTTCATTGACAAGCTCGATGTTTTCGTTGTTGTCCTGGTCTACCGTTGTAGCTAAAACTCGTATCTGACTTCCTTTGATATACGTATCATAACCACGCTCAATCTGCGATAGTTGACTTTCCGGTAACTTACCCAAATCTATTTTTAGCAACGTGTCAATGGCAAGGTTAAAATATTTGGAGAAGGCGATCAGGGTTTCCACACTGGGCTGAGCTACATCATTCTCATATCCCGAGAGCGTGGAGCGCTTTATGTCCATAGCAAAGGCTACATCGTCCTGGGTGCGTTTTTTCCTTTTACGCATTAGTTTGATGTTTCGGCTGAATGTGCTCATATTTATGGCTTGTTTAAAAAGTAGTCGTTATTCCGATTAAAAAGTAGTCAAAATTAATACAAAATTCTCTATTGAGCAAATTGATATTTAAAATTAGTTTAAATTGTTTCTCGAGATACTATGAGTAAGTACTTTTTATTTTAAATGCTTGATTATTATTTTGTTTAAATCATAGAAAATAATAAAAATCCGAAGGGATTTTTGGATTTTGCCGGTTCGGTTATTATATTTGTTTTGTATCTGTATTACAATGTAAAAACACCAAAACCGATAGTTCAATTTTGAATAGAGTCGTTGCCATTTTTAAAGGAGGCATTAGGTTAGCAGAGCTTATGTTATAAGAGTAAAACTTTAGGATAACATCAACTAATATACTAATAATTAAAACTTTATTGACATGATACAAAAAAGCAATTTTTGGAAGCATACAGCACTAATCCTTAGCGCAGCCTTTTTAATTGTCTCTATAGGTTGTGATAAAGAAGATGATGACACTGATGACAATGGCGGAAATGGTAACGGTGAGATTGATTTTGATATTAATTACGGTTCGGTCACTGACATTGATGGAAATGAGTATAAAACGATCACAATTGGAGCTCAGGAATGGATGGCTGAAAATCTTAAAGTAACCAGGTACAACAATGGAGATTCAATTCCTTTTATCAAGGATAATAATCAATGGAGCAGCACAACGGATGGAGCTTATTCATTTTGGAATAATGATTCTTCTATGTTGGAAAGTTATGGATTGTTTTATAACTGGCATGTCGTTAACGACATTCGCAAGGTCTGTCCTTCAGGATGGCATGTTCCCAGCAAATACGAATGGGAACAGCTGGGCAATTACCTGATTGATCAATATGATGTTATTACCAGCAATAATGTGGGTAATAAGCTTAAATCCTGCCGGCAGGATGGTTCCCCGCTGGGAGATTCATGTGATACCCAGGAGCATCCCAGGTGGAGCGGACATTCCACGCATTATGGAACCAATGACTTTGGCTTTTCAGGTCTTCCCGCAGGTTACCGCAAAAGTGGCGGAAATTATAACGGATTAGGATTTGGCGGATTTTGGTTTACTACAAATGAATTGACTGGAAATACGGTTGTCGCTACCGGTTTAACCTATGACTCCGGAGATCTTGAGATGGGAGAACTGAACAAAAATTCCGGAGCATGTATCCGGTGTATTAAAGATTAAGCTAATTCTTTATAGGCTTTACCTTTTTTATTTTTTAAGAGTGGATTAATTTCAGGCCACCTGCCCCGGAGAGGAGGAGAGGAAAGTCTCTCATAAATATGGGGCAAGCTTTGAAACAGACTACTATATCTACAACTTTTGCTACTTTGCATTTGGCCTAAACTTAATGCAAGAATAATCTATTGGCATTTTGTCTTGATAATGCATGAAATTGAATATAAAAGCTTTTTTCGTGCATAGATTTTATTATATTTACACTGCGAAACCAAACCTTTCTGTTTATGAATTTATTTACTTTTCACTTGGAAACACGAAAACTATTCCGGGTAGAACAAGCACAAATCACTCGTGCTTGCCGTTTTTATTTTCAGCAAAAAAACATAATCAGACTTTCGGGTCTGCTTATCATGTTTTTCTTCATGACATCCAATGTTATGGCCTGGCCCGGCGAAGTGTTGGAAACTTTCAATGCTCCCGGTAATATCAGTACAGGAATAACCTGGGACGGCGAATATCTATGGGTTTCTGACAGGGACTCCCAAAAGTTATATGCCATAAACCCGGAAAGCGGCGAAGTTGAAAAGACTTTGGAGGCACCGGCCTGGTGGCCGCAGGGAATGACCTGGGATGGTGAAGCCCTGTGGAATGTGGATGTCAAAGGCGGATTACCTTTGAGTGAAAACTATGAAGGTGTGGTATACAGGATAAATCCACAGAATAATCAGGTTACGCGTACGGTTAAACTCTCGGTAAAAAAAGCTACAGGACTAGCATGGGATGGCCAATACCTGTGGGTTACGGATAATGCAAGTAATGAAATAGTCCGGATTAATGCTTATGACGGTACCACAATAACTTCTTTCAAGGCTCCCACCAAACATTCCAACGGACTTACTTATGATGGTAAATACCTTTATGTGTCGGATCGCTATCGCGATGAAATTTATATGGTTTCTCCTGAAAATGGTTCGGTCATACAAATTTTGAATGCTCCCGGGAAATATACCCGCGGACTGACATTTGACGGGGAATATTTATGGGCGGTAGATTCCGAATCTGATAAAATTTATAAACTCGTTGCCCGGGATAACGAAGAACTTAAACGTTTTAATCCACGCAAAGTTAAGGTAACACATACTCATAAGGCTACGAATTTTGGCCCGGGTCTTTTAAAGTCTCTCGATATTCATCTGGCTGTGCCGAGGGATAGAGACAGCCAGGATATTCACGGAGAAGTAGAGTTTAGTAAAGGAATGTCGGATATGCCTAAAGATCACTGGGATCAGAAAACAGCTCATTATCATCAAGAAGACATGAAAGCAGGTTCTGTGTTTAAAGCTTCCATGACTGCTGAAGCTACGTTGTATCAGGTACGCTATTTTATCGATCCCGCCAAAGTCGGTTCATTAGATAATATCCCTGAGGAGGTTAAAGAAAAGTACCTCAGGAATAATGAAAAGTATCAATATGAACATCCTGTTATTCAGGATGCTGTTTCACAAAGTGTGGGAGATGAAAATAATCCGTATTGGATAGCGCGGAAATTATATAATTATTTGATCGACAACATGTATTATGAAATGGTAGGAGGTTGGAATACAGCTCCGGCCGTGCTTGAACGTGGAAACGGTTCATGTTCGGAATATGCATTTGCTTATATAGCCATGTGCAGATCCGCTGGCATTCCGGCTCGTTATGTAGGTTCTGTGGTTGTGCGCGGCGATCGTTCCAGCATGGATGATGTGTATCATCGCTGGGCTGAAATCTATATGCCCGGATATGGCTGGATACCGGTAGATCCCAGCGGAGGCGATAAAGATAGTCCCAGAGAACAGGTTGATGCTTTTGGCTCCCTGGATAATCGCTTTTTGATAACAACTCAAAGCGGAGGAAATTCCGAAACTATGGAATGGACCTATAACTCGAATGAATTTTATGAGAAAGAACCCAAAACCTTTGTAGTTACCGATCATTATGCCGACTGGAAACTGGTCGAAGAAAAATGACAATAAAAGCATCAATGCAATATCCTTTCAAACAGTGAAATATAATCAACAATAAAAAAAATAAATAGTGTGTATTATGAAAAGAAAAGGACTTATACTGTTTTCCCTGTTATTAATTCTTTTAATACCTGTGGTCTCCTTAGCACAGGCTTCACTTAAATGGGAAAATATTTCCTGTGGCCCGGAATTTAATCTGGCAATACGTTCAGACGGAACTCTCTGGGCATGGGGTTTTAATGGAAACGGACAGTTAGGTACCGGAGACAATAAAAAATACTTAGAACCTGAGCGCATTGGCAACGATACAACCTGGCGCTGCATTTCTGCCGGAGCATTTCATAGTCTGGCCATCAAAGATGATGGCACTTTATGGAGCTGGGGGTTAAATGCATACGGACAGCTCGGTTTGGATGATCAGAACGATCGTAATCAGCCCGTGCAGGTGGGCAGCGATACAACCTGGCAAAGTGTATCCGCCGGTTATGCACATAGCTTAGCCATAAAGTCCGATGGTACGCTGTGGAGTTGGGGATACAATTATGCCGGGGCTCTGGGTATTGATAGTACGACCGATATGCATTATCCGGTTCAGGTGGGAACAGATCAGAATTGGAAACAAGTGTCTGCCGGCGGATTGCATTCATTAGCTATCAAAGAGGATAATACCCTTTGGGGGTTTGGATATAATGGTAACGGGCAATTAGGCAATAGTACAACATCAAGCAATACAGTACCGGGAAAAATCGGGATAGATACAAATTGGCAGGAGGTGGAAGCCGGATTTGAATTTAGCCTGGCTTTAAAAACAGATAGCAGTCTTTATAGCTGGGGCTTCAACGGAAACGGACAACTGGGAAATGGTACAACTTCCGAAAGCCATCAGCCGGGACAGATTGGCACACTCCATAGCTGGACATCGTTTTCAGCAGGTTCAACCTTTGGTTTGGCCATTGCAGCAGACAGCGCGCTGTATGCATGGGGAGCTAACCCATATGGTAATCTCGGAACAGGGGACAATGTCAATTACAATAGTCCTGAACCCGTGAAAACATCTAAAGACTGGATTCTTATAGAAGCTTCCGGTGGGTTCATTCAACAGAATATGCTATTTGGTTTTCATACTATGGGACTGAAAAAGGATTCCTTAGTTATCTGTGCTACCGGTGCCAATTATACAGGACAAATGGGAGACGGAACAATGACACAACGCAATACTTTTGATTGTAATACCGGGATATTGAATACTTCTGTTGATGAACCGGAAAAAAGTCAGGGTGTAAGCCTGTATCCCAATCCAGGTGACGGAAATCTTACAATAGACATGCCTCAGGAATTTTCGGAATCTACCATTATTCAAGTGTTTAACACAGACGGAAAAATGATTTATAACAGTGTCAAGGTGGAATCACAAATAAAGCTCGACCTCAGTCAACAACCGCCGGGATTATATTTAATCCGGATGCAAAACAATGACAAGCAGATAATGAAGAAAGTAATTATTCGATAGTTGTGATAATGTCGCACCTGACGGCGCTTTGATGATGGAATTAATTCACTGTCGATCAAAATAATTAATGGCAAAAGCAGGAATATCGCCGACTGTAGCTTATCTAAAGTGCACAAAGCAAGTGCCGGTGGCACGGCATTATGGTAGAGTTAAAGCATACGCGATAAACCCCAAGAGCCGTAGGCTCGACATTATAAATGGAATTATGGGTGATCTTAAAAATATGTTTAACGCCTAAAGAATAATGTCGCACCTACGGCGCTCGGGTAATTTGTCCTAAATTTCCGGCTACCATAATGTCGCACCTGACGGCGCTTTGATGATGGAATTAATTGTTATGTCAGTCAAAATAATTAATGCCAAAAGCAGGAATATAACCGACTGTAGCTTATCTAAAGTGCACAAAGCAAGTGCCGGAGGTACGGCATTATGGTAGAGAGTTAAAGAATACGCGATGCACCCCAAGAGCCGTAGGCTCGATATTATAAGTTGAATTATGTATGATCTTAAAATGAT
>JAIPBW010000108.1 GCA_021738505.1 Bacteroidales bacterium
CCCTATTTGTTTTATCATTGGCAATTTGGATTCTCGCACTAAAGTGTTTAGATTTGTATAACAAGAGCCGTATGACGGGAGACTGTCACGTACGGTTCCGTGAGAGGCTCGGGGTGAAATTCCCCTTGCCTACTCGACCGCTTTCCGTTATGCGGCAGCTTAAAAGACGACAGAATATTGAAAATTAGAAATTACATATTGACACTTTTACTCTTGACAACAATCCACTTCAAGAGTTTTGGGACTGCTCAAATTTCAGACAGACTGATTATTAAAGGTGACACAGTTTCAATTTTTTCAAACCCATTGGAGCAACATCCAAACATTGACAGTTTACGACCAAAATTATTTGTTGACAAACAAGAGTGTTATTCAACAGCTTGTTGGAGAGAATATCAAGCTAAGTGGGAAATAGTCAACAATGAACTTTATCTGATTGGAATTTACAGTTGTTGCTTTTATGAAGACAAAATACAAGCAGACTTAGAAAAATTATTCCCCAAAAAATACATAAACGGCAAAGTAAAAGCAGATTGGGTGACAGCAAAAATTTTATCGCCACAAGGAAAACAGCTTTACTATGTTCATATGGGTTATGAATCGCTTTATGAGAAGGAAGTTGTTTATGAAATAGTAAATGGACAACTAAAAGGAATTGAGACGTATGACAACAGTAAATCAAAAAAATCAAAATTTAGTGAAGACAGCGTTTTACGAAGTTTTATTTATTCAAACATAGATTGGGACACTTTGCCTAAACAAGACAAGACAATTAAAGTATTTGTTCAATTTTCAGCGAACAAAAAAGGAATAATTGACAGTTTGAAAGTAATGAAAGGATTTAATGAAACTTATGACAAAGAAGCATTAAAAGTCGTGAAATCTATTCCTGAATGGGACGTGTTTTACAGACGTGGACAACACGAAAGACGACCTTGGGTTTTGCCAATATTTTTTAGCGAAGAAAACAGACAGAAATACAAAACAGACTGAAAATGAACCAAGAAAAAGAAAGCCGACCGCATAACATCACCTATACGCAAGCAGGGGTTTCGTGCATCGTAGGACAGGGAAGTAGTAAGTCTGAAATGCAGTGCTTCGTAGGAAGTTCAATAGTTAAAATCCCTGCATTCGTGTAGCTGCAAAACGTTAGCAATTATTATGAAAGTAATACTCATTTCAATATTTATTAGTTGTTATTTCATTTCTGGTTTTGGTCAAGAAAACACCTATAATACAGAGAATCAAAACTATTATGAATGGAAAACAGATTCATCAATAATTAATAAGCACTATGAAAAAGGGGCAATAAATCTCAAATATGATTTGGCTAAAAACATTAATTATCCTTCGGAGGCAATCGAACTCTGTTCACAGGCATTAGTACTATTTGAATGTACTGTTCTGAAAGATACTATACTTATTAATTTTAATAATGAAATTGGCTTAGGCTTTGAAAGTTCCATTATTAATGTCTTTAATCAAAATAGAGAGAAATGGAAAAATATTCCTGAAAAAGGATTAAGATTCAAATACTCTGTTTCATTTATTATAAAAGTTCCAAATGATTTGCCCACTGATATTAATAAGGATTCTGTTTGTTTTAACATTATTATGAGTAGAAATGTTAATTGCTTAATTTATCATACCGACAATTTATATGAGGGATGCTATTTTCCATCAAACGAACTACTGATAGAGAAATTTAAAGATTATAAAGCCGGAAATGAAATAGACTCCCTGAAGGTTATAAAGGAAGAAATAAAAAGAAGAGACCCTTTGATGAAGCATTTTGATATTGAAACATATGAATAAACAATTGCTAATATATAGGAATATAAGCGGCACCCAGACCCTGTCCCGATCTCCCGGGAACCCAGCGAGTATTCCCGGTTTACCCTGTGGAATTGTCAATTATTCCAGCGGGGTTTACCCCGTGGAATCTCTTTCGTTCAACAGGGTTTACCCCGTGGAATGAAAAAAAATCCATGGGATAAAAATCCATTCCCTGGCTATGCATTTTACGACGTTTTTTTATGTTTTTTGGATTGTTGCCGATGTTCTTTTTCGCATATCTTAAATTTTTTATGGTTAAATCCTTCAGATATACGTGATTCCTTTATCCAAAGATTTTGTATTTTTGAGGGAACAAACGATTCCGCGAAAGCGGGATTTAGTTTAACAGCGTATCAACGATAATTGCCGGACAATGAGGATTTTGGAACATTTATGACTTTTTTTACTTAGGTTAAACTTGATAATGATGAGCTTATAAATCGGCAACTGCCGGTATAGCCGGAATGTTATAGCCCATGCCCGGAAAATATAATCAAAGTTATGTATCTAAAAAAAGAACTTTACGGATTAATAAGAACTGACGAAAGCATTTTTGATTTTATTCAGGAAAGTGCCTTAGATGGTTTATGGTATTGGGATTTGGAAAACCCCGAAAATGAATGGATGAATGCCAAATTTTGGACGGTCTTAGGCTATAATCCCGATGAAATGCCGCATAAATCAAGTGCCTGGCAAGATATTATAAATCAAGATGATATGAAGCTTGCAATGGAAAATTTTACCAAACATTGCGAAAATCCAAATCATCCTTATGATCAGGTTGTAAGATATACACACAAAAACAGTTCAACGGTTTGGATACGCTGTCGTGGGATGGCAATCCGTGATAAAAACGGGAAAGCTATCCGTATGTTGGGGGCACATCAGGATGTAAGTGATATAAAGAGAAATGAACATGAATTAATAAGAGCCAAAGAAAAAGCAGAAGCAAGTGAAGAAAAATACTCTGAGTTGATAGAAAATATGACCAATGCAGTTGCTATTTTTCAAGCAGTAGATGATGGTGAAGGTTTTGTTTTCAAAGACTTTAACAAAGCCGGTGAGAAAATTGAAAATATTAAGCGGGAAGAATTGATTGGAAGAAAAGTGACAGAGATGTTCCCGGCTGTTAAGGAATTTGGTCTTTTTAAGGTATTTCAGGAAGTCTGGAAAACCGGGGAACCCCAATATTATCCTGTTGTTATGTATAAAGATAACAGGATTACCAGTTGGGAGGATAATTATGTTTATAAACTTTCATCCGGTGAAATTGTATCCGTTTATGAAGATATAACCCGGCGTAAACAGGCGGAAGAGCAATTGCAAAAAGCCAAAGATGCCTTGCAGACCATATCCGACAACATGCTTGATTTGGTTGCTATAACCGATCTGAAAGGAAATTTTAAATTCGCCAGTTCTTCTCACAAAATATTAGGTTTTGAAATTGAGTATATTATAGGAAAAAATGTAATGGATTTTTTACATCCTGATGATTTACCGGAAGTGCAGGCGAAATTTGCTGGTTTTATAACCAACCCAAAATCATCCGGAAATGCTACGTATAGAGGCCGATGTGCAGATGGCTCCTATTTATGGTTTGAAACATTTGGAACTTTAATTTCTGATAATGACGGAAATCCCAAAGAAATACTCTTTAACACAAGAGACATCACCGAGCGCAAGCGGGCGGAAGAGTCGATTTTAGAACTAAAAGAATTCAACGAATCAATCGTAACAAATCTTGCTGAAGGAGTTATTCTTGAAAATGATGATGGTATAATTCAATTTGCCAATCCTGCTATGTTGAAAATGTTAGGATACAAAGAAAGCGAACTGGTTGGTGAACACTGGAATTGTTTCGTTCCTGAGGATCAGATTGAAGTGGTTAAGAATGCCAATAAACGACGCGAAAAAGGTGAATCCGATCAGTATGAGCTGGAACTAGTAAGAAAAGACGGAGAAAGGATATTTGTTCTGGTTGGGGGAGTTCCAAACGTTAATAAAGGAGTTTATACGGGTCTGCTCGCCGCTTTTACAGACATCACCAGGCGCAAGCGGGCGGAAAAAGAATTGCACAAAAGTAATCAGCGACTCGAATCATTGCTTGAGATAAGCCAAAAAGTTACCTCAACCATCGATAAGGATACGATCATGCAAATGATTGTGGACAATGCCACCAGGCTCATAGGGCTGGACACAGGCGCCATTTACATGAAAAACGATGCTGAAACCATAAGTCTTTCAGCTATAACTCCGGTTCTGCCTAATAATTTCCCCGATGATTTGCGAATTGCCAATTTAAAGCATCACCCGCATTTGAATAAGGCATTACGCAGCGGTAAGCATGTATTGATGGAGGATGCATTATCGGCTAAACTAACATCGGAGGAAAAGAAAATTGCTGACCTGAGAAAGCTCAGAACAATTATTTACTAGCCAATTATGATAAGGGAAAAGACCATTGGGGCATTGATTTTATCTTCAGTTGAAACAACCCGGAATTGTACATCTGATGATCTTATGTTGCTTCAGGCATTTGCAAACCAGGCAGTACATATCATCGACAATGTCAGAAATTATACCAGTTTACAGAAATACGCATATGACTTGGAACAGCAGATAAACCAAAGGGAAAAAGCAGAGCAGGAGCTTATTATTGCCAAAGAAAAAGCCGAAGAAAGCGACCGGCTTAAATCTGCTTTCCTGGCCAATATGAGTCATGAAATTCGTACTCCCATGAATGGTATCCTGGGGTTTGCCAATTTACTGAAAGAGCCCGGACTTACAGGAGATGAGCAACAGAAATATATTGGAATTATAGAGAAAAGCGGGAAGCGCATGCTAAATATCATTAACGACATTGTTGATATTTCTAAAATCGAAGCCGGTTTGATGGAACTTGATATAAAAGAGACAAATGTAAACGAGCAACTCGAGTATACTTACACTTTCTTTAAGCCCGAAGCGGAAGCCAAAGGAATAGAACTTTCTTTTAAGAATTCATTGCCGGCGGATAAAGCAACTATTAAAACCGACCGTGAAAAATTATATGCTATTCTTACCAACTTTGTGAAAAACGCAATCAAATACACCCAGGAGGGAGCCATTGAATTTGGTTATGAAATTATAGAGTCGCAATGCATGGCGTCTCTGCAATTTTATGTGAAAGACACAGGGATTGGAATTCCACAAAACCGGCAGGAAGCCATATTTGAACGTTTTATACAGGCTGATGTTGATGATAAAATGGCACATCAGGGTGCGGGCCTGGGGTTGGCTATCACTAAAGCGTATGTGGAAATGCTTGGTGGTAAAATTTGGTTAGAAAGCGAAGAAGGCAAAGGTTCCACATTTTATTTTACCCTGCCATACAATACTGAACAAAAAACAGTAACCAATGAACGCCAACTTGGGCTTTCTGACAAAGACAAAACGATTAGAAAATTAAAAATCCTGATTGCTGAAGATGATGAGGTATCGGAAATGTTGCTGGATGAAACAGTCAAAATGGTTGGCAAGGAAATATTAAAAGCAAGGACAGGTGCTGAAGTAGTTGAAGTATGCCGTGCCAATCCTGACATTGATCTGATTTTGATGGATATTCGTATGCCCTGGATGGGAGGATACGAAGCGACAAAACAAATCCGTGAGTTTAACAAAGAGGTTATTATTATCGCACAAACAGCTTACGGACTATCGGGAGACAGGGAAAAAGCAATAGAATTAGGCTGCAACGATTATATAGCTAAGCCGGTTGATAAAATGGAATTACAGGCAATGATAGAAAAGTATTTTGGGAAATGAGGAAAGACAGTATTGAGCAAGAGTAATGAGCAATAGGGTTTTCGCCAACTCGCCAGCTCGCATCCGCCGGACTTTACAAACAAACGCCACACTCATCTCATCCTAAACTTATTTTTCTATCATCGCCAGCTTGCCAAATCCCCGCTCAGCCGAATTTGTAATTCGGCTGCATGCTTTTTACTCCATCGCCAGCTCACCAACTCGCATCAAGACAGGTTAGAGCAAGAGTAATGAGCAATAGGGTTTTCGTATTTTCTCAATTCGTTTCTCATCGTTCCTAATCCTTCTCCTTCGTTTTCTTTAGCCACACTCATCTCATCCTAAACTTATTTTTCTATCATCGCCAGCTTGCCAAATCCCCGCTCAGCCGAATTTGCAATTCGGCTGCATGCCAGTCTTAATATGTAACCTACAGAGGAAAGACAGTGTGGAGCAAGAGTGTTGAGCAATAGGGTTTTCATGTTTTCCTGATTCGTTTCTCATCGTTCCTAATCCTTCTCCTTCATTTTCTATAGCCACACTCATTTCATTCTAAACTTATTTTTCTTTCATCGCCAGCTTGCCAAATCCCAGCTCAGCCGAATTTGCAATTCGGCTGCATTCCGGTCTTAATATGTAACCCACAGAGGAAAGACAGTGTGGAGCAAGAGTAATGAGCAATAGGGTTTTCGCCAACTCGCCAGCATGCATCCTCCGGACTTTACAGACAAATTGCGCCAAGCTAAGCCCGTGAAAAAGGGAATTAGCATAGATCTTTGAAACTTTTCAACAGAAACCTGTAGGTAACCACTCCTACCTGGGAAAGCCTAACCAGCCCCCAGAACCGAGTGTTGCGTAGTCAGC
>JAIPBW010000040.1 GCA_021738505.1 Bacteroidales bacterium
TGTCATTTGCTTCGCGTCATTTGTAGTCATTTGCGCTTCGCGCGTCATTTAGCTTTACTGTACTCTAAGTCATTTACTTAAGGGCTTTCTGAGACGGTTATATTTGACAGCAACCGGACACAGAAGTATAGAAAATGACCATTAATGACTATTAATGACAATAAATGTCATTGTTTTCTTTGCATTATCCAACTCGTCCAGCCCTTTAATCATCCTCCTGTGTGCCGAACGCCCCGCCATGGGTGTTTCATATGTTTAAATTTTTGTTCAGATGTTTAAATTTTTGTTCCGTGTTCCTTGTTCGTTGTTCCGTGTTGTGCTTGCCCCGCTTGTCCCATTGATTTTACTCCAATCAAACGGGATGAAACGCGACGGCTGGAGCTGTTTCACCGGGGTTCGCTTTTCTCTTATCCCGATAGCTATCGGGACTCTTCGTTCGCTAATCCCGATAGCTATCGGGACTCTAAAGTCGCTCATTATCAACGCATCTTTTCCCTTCGCGCACCCCTGGTCTCTAAAGGGGAAGCCCACCGCACAATGACTTAGTCTTCCGACAATTCGCCTCCTCGCATTATCGCATCATCGCATCAACGCATTACTGGCAAATATCCCGATTCAGTTAAAATTAGTTATCATATTAAACCAACTTATATTTCTACAAAAATACATAAATTCAAATATATAACACATTTCTTGACAAAATGATTGAATACAAACCATTTAAAAATAACTTTTTTTAACATATTCTGCACCTATTCGAAGCTATTTGCCTCTTTTCGCTTAAATATTTTCTTATCTAAGAAAAAAACAAAAAAGAATTCTAACACATAAAAGCGTTATTTATAATTGCCAGTAAATAATCGTACACATTAAACATAGAGGTATTTGTTTAATCTTACATTAACCCCTGATAATAGGGCCATTAGAAAAGCTCAAGATTAAAATACATTTCGTTTCTTTGATTAGAGCGAATTTTATCTATCTATTGATTCATAAAACCTCTTATCAGGAAATTAAAAAAATAAATTATTTTTGTGCAAAACAATTAACAAAATAGCAATTATGAAGAAACTTAGTGCGATTTCCGGCCCATTAGCCATTGCCATGCTGGTATTTATCCTGATGGGTGCAAATCTAAAACAAGCAAGTGCCTGTACCAATTTCTTAGTAACCAAAGGGGCCTCCACCGACGGCTCTACTATGATCAGTTATGCAGCCGATTCTCATGTCTTATACGGAGAATTGTATTTCCGCCCTGCTGCTGATTATCCAAAAGGAACAATGATGGACATTTACGAATGGGATACAGGTAAATATCTGGGAGAAATCCCTCAGGCAGAACATACCTACTCTGTTGTTGGCAACATCAATGAACACCAGGTAGCCATAGGAGAAACAACGTATGGCGGTCGCAGTGAACTGCGTGACACTACCGGACTTATTGACTACGGTAGTCTTATGTACATCACTTTACAACGCGCAAAATCAGCACGGGAAGCAATTAAAGTCATGACGAATCTTGTCGATAAATATGGTTATTATTCCTCCGGTGAGTCTTTTTCTATTGCTGATGAAGACGAAGTATGGATTCTCGAAATGATCAGTAAAGGAATGGAAGAAAAAGGAGCAGTGTGGGTTGCCCGCATGATCCCTGACGGATACGTTGCAGCTCATGCAAACCAGGCCCGCATTACGACTTTCCCAAAAGTAAAAGAAAACAATTGGTTTGACAAGGATCAAACAACATTCCACTCTCCTGACGTAGTTGATTTTGCACGGAAGATGGATTACTATGATGGCAGTGATGAAGACTTTAGCTTTTCGGACACTTATGCTCCGGTAACTTTTGGTGGCGCACGTTTTTGCGAAATTCGTGTTTGGTCTTTCTTCAAAGATATCAAAAGTGGCATGGAAAAGCATTTTGATTACGCTAAAGGTGATATAGAACGTGGCGAGCATGACTATGCAACCAACCGTATGCCTTTGTGGATAAAACCAGAGAAAAAACTCAGCGTACACGATGTAATGAATGCTATGCGTGACCATCTGGAAGGCACCGAATTAGACATGAGAAAAGATGTCGGAGCCGGTCCTTTTGATCGTCCATACCGCTGGAGACCCCTTACCTGGGAAGTCGATGATCAAACCTATGTAAATGAAAGAGCTACAGCTACACAGCAAACAGGATTTTCTTTTGTAACCCAGTCCCGTAACTGGCTGCCTGATGCCATCGGCGGAATCAATTGGTTTGGAGTAGACGATGCTGCTTCTTCGGTTTACACTCCGATCTATTGCGGCGTAAAAGATGTTCCGGAAAAATATGAAGAAGGTTATGGTTCTTTAATGGAATTTAAAGATGATGCCGCATTCTGGGTCTTCAACCAAGTGTCCAACTTTGCATACCTTTTCTACAACAGAGTGCAACCGGAAATCCATGAAAAACAACAAGCATTGGAGAACAAGTTTATTAATTATACTCCGGCAGTAGACAAAGCAGCTGAAAACCTCTACAAAAAAGACAAAGAGCTGGCTGCTCAGTTTATAACAGATTATTCAAGCAACACAGCAAACGACCTGGTAAATGAATGGAAAGAGTTTTATGGCTATTTATTCACCAAATATATGGATGGCAATATCAAACGACCGAATCCGGATCAACAAAATCCGCACCTGAAGCAACCCGGTTATAGTAAAGAGTTTTACAAGAGAATTATTGAAGACACAGGTGATAAGTTAAAGATGAAAGAATAGCTCACATGTGTCTAAACAGATAAAGCAACCCGGTTTTCCGGGATAAAACCTGCCCGGGAACTATGGCATGTTTTATGAAAAATAAAAAGGATGTGTTGAGCGGAATTTCCCCAATGCATCCTTTTTTGTTTAGTTATTCACCAGTATATTTATAAACATATCGCTTCATCGGTAAACAGGTAAAACAAACTTCATGGCATTATTGGAAGTTAACAATTTGAGTATTTCCTTTCAGAGTGAAGGAATTTCTAAAGAGGTGGTTCACAACGTATCCTTTACACTGGAAAAGGGCCGCACACTTGGCATTGTAGGTGAGTCCGGCTCCGGGAAGTCCGTGACTTGCTCAAGCATTATCCGGCTCTTGCCCGAAAAACAAAGCACTATTACCAGCGGAGAGATTTTATTTTCCAATGAGGATAAACCGATCAGTCTGTTAAATCTTTCGGAAAAGAAAATGCAGGATACTCGCGGCAACCGGATATCGATGATTTTTCAGGAACCTATGACAGCTCTAAATCCGGTAGTCACTTGTGGAAAACAAGTATCTGAGATACTACAACGCCACCGGAAAATGAGTTCAAATGCCATGAAGAAGCGGGTATTGGAACTTTTCCGGGAAGTGATGTTGCCTTCGCCCCAAAAGATTTATCATTCGTATCCCCATCAAATTTCAGGCGGACAAAAACAACGCGTAATGATTGCCATGGCAATGGCCTGTGAACCGGATATTCTCATCGCCGACGAGCCAACAACAGCCCTGGATGTAACGGTACAAAAGACCATACTGGAACTAATGGCAAAACTTCAGGAAAAATACAATACCGGAATAATTTTTATCACTCATGATCTGGGAGTTATTGCAGAAATTGCTGATGAAGTAGCCGTGATGCTTAATGGTGAAATTGTTGAAAGCGGAGAAGCAAAAACAATCTTTAATAATCCGCAACATCCTTATACGCAAGGCTTATTGGCTTGCCGGCCTCCGCTGGACCAACGTCCGGAAAAATTGCTTACCATAAAAGACTTCATGCAGTCAAAACAAGAAAACCAGAAACAGCACCCCACACTTGTATCAGAAGCTCAAAGAAAGCAAAAGCACGAGCGGCTATATGCGCAAACACCCATCATGGAAATTCAAAATCTGGTAAAGAGATTTCCCACACGCAAACAATTATTCAAATCACGGGAATACTTCACTGCCGTAGACTCTACAAACTTCTATGTCTATCCCGGTGAAACTTTAGGTCTGGTAGGTGAGTCCGGTTGTGGAAAAACAACCTTAGGTCGTACACTCATGGGAATGCTCAAAGTCAATGAAGGGAAGATTTTGTATAAAAACCAGGACATCACTTCTTTACCTCCCAATAAATTACGCCAGTTAAGGAAAAAGGTTCAGATCATATTTCAGGATCCTTATTCATCGCTAAACCCAAGGATTACGATAGGTAGTGCCATTGAAGAACCCATGCGCGTGCATCAATTAGTTAAAGGGAAGAAGCAACGCAAGCAAAAAGTTCTGGAATTATTAGATAAGGTAGGACTTGACAGTAACCATTACAATCGCTATCCACATGAATTTTCAGGAGGACAACGGCAAAGAGTTTGTATAGCAAGAGCATTAGCTATGCAACCGGAGTTTATCATCTGTGATGAATCAGTTTCTGCTTTGGATGTGTCTGTGCAGGCTCAAGTTTTGAATCTCTTTAACGAGCTAAAAGAAGATTTTGGATTTACTTACATCTTTATTTCCCATGATCTTTCGGTAGTTCGCTATATGTCAGACCGTGTGCTGGTAATGAAAGACGGAAAACTTATCGAGTCCAACGAAGCTGATGAGCTTTATGCCCATCCTCAAAATGATTATACAAAAACATTAATTGAAGCTATTCCCAAGCAATAGGGAAATTCTCATTACAAGAAACATTCAGGTTGAGCACACTGAATTGACACATCGCTATGATATTATAAAGATTTTTCCCAAAAAAAACGCCACCGGAAAGACTCCCGGCAGCGTTTTCATTTATCGATTATCATTTACTCCTTAGTATCTTTAAGATACTTTTTCAGCCATTGCTCTTGCTCCCAGAGCATGTGCAATATACTTTCTTTGGCCCTGTAGCTGTGGCTCTCTTTGGGAAGCATTACCAGGCGGGCTGTTGCTCCCAAACCTTTCAAGGCATTAAAATACCGTTCGCTCTGCATCGGATACGTCCCCGAATTATTATCTGCTTTACCATGGATCATCAGCATCGGAGCATCCATTTTGTCGGCATGCATAAATGGTGACATCTTGTAGTATACTTGTGGAGCTTCCCAGTAATTTCGCTCCTCAGCCTGAAAGCCAAAAGGCGTCAATGTCCTGTTATAAGCTCCACTCCGGGCAATGCCGGCAGCAAACAAATCAGAATGAGACAATAAATTAGCCACCATAAAAGCTCCATAACTATGTCCTCCAACAGCTACTTTTTCCCGGTCGATATAGCCTCTACTATCCACAGCATCTATTGCTGCTTTGGCATTAGAGACCAACTGTTTCCGGAAACTGTCATTGGGCTGTTTATCTCCTTCACCTACAATAGGAAAAGATGCATCATCCAAGATAACGTAACCCTGAGTAAGATAATAAAGCGGTGATCCCCAAAAGGGATAGGTAAATTTATTGGGGTTTTTTGTGTTCTGTGAGGCACTGCTTCTGTCCTTGTATTCCCGCGGATATGCCCACATGATCATGGGTTTTTTCTCTTTCTTTTCCTTGTCATAACCAACAGGCAGGTATAAAGTGGCATTTAGCTCCAGTCCGTCGTCGCGTTTGTAGGTGATCACTTCTTTATGTACGTCCTGTATGCTCTTAAACGGATTTTTGAAATCTGTGAGCTGCTCTAATCCGGAAGTCTCCAGATTTCTGAAAAAGTAATTCGGATATTCCGTTGAAGATTGAATGCGCACCAACATCCGTTCACTTTCAGGTCTAAAACGAATCAGATTTTCCAGCTTATCTGTATACTCAGACTCATATACCCGCTGGGTTTGTTTCGTCTCCAGATTCATTTTATCAACAAAAGGAAACTGTCCTTCTTTGGTATACCCCGATCCGGTAAGATAAGCATGATCTCCTTTCATCGCCAGAACATTACGCCCCAGGTCATTTTCTTCGGTCACAAAACGCCCCGGATCATTATATCGATCCTGATAATTGCGGTCAAAAATAATTTCCGGATCTTTATCAGGATTAGACGGATCAAAAAGATAGGTTTTCGTATTGCGGTTTTTCCACCAACGGTCGTAAGCCAAAGCCAGGTCCTCTCTACCCCACATAATATAGCGAAATCGATTTTGGGTTTTGATCAGGCTTTTCCCTTCTCCATTAAAAGGAGCTTCCAACTGAAAAACTTCATCGCGATATTCCACATCTTTAGCAGGATCGCCTCCATCAAGAGCTTTTACATAAGTTAATGTGGCCGGTTTATCATTACGCCAGCTAAATTGTCTTTTGCCGGTTCGCACAGCCATAAATCCTTTTGGTAAATCCTCCGTCAAAGGAACTTCAACAACTGTTTCCACTTTTTGGGCATCTTTGGTATAGATAGTCGTTTTATAAGGAAAACGATAATAAGGAACCAGATAAGAGAAAGGTTTTTCAATCGCGCTTACCATCACATATTTGCCATCGGGAGAGAAATTAATTCCCCGATACATAGCACTTTCCAGCCACCTTTCTTTATCCCCGTTTAGGGAAACTTTATAAATAGATGATTGGGCCAGCTGTTCAAAATTATGCTCATCAATTTCACTGGAGAGCAAATCCTGATATGTTCTGTTTTGAGCTGTTTCTCCTTCACTGACAGAAACAGTTGGTCCGCTTGGAACAGCTTCTTCAGCATCAATCAACTTTTTTCTGTCTTCAGGGATCATTTTCACAAGCAATGCTTTTCCATCTTCAAACCATTTGAGCGTACTGCCCATATTCGCATTGATACGATCTTTGGTTAACTTTTTCGCGGAGGCCTTTTCAATATTAATCACCCATAGCTCAACTCCTGTATTTGTGGTATGAGTACATGCTATTTGCTTTTGGTCCGGCGACCAGGAAAAATTCGTCAGCATAGGTTTCTCGGGTAAGCCGCTGACTTGTTTTGCCTGAGCTTCTCCATTTTTCAAATTCCTTATTTTAATGTTGTTGTAATACCTGGTCCGGCTACCAATATTGGTTTTCGGATTGATACGCAATCCACCGAGCCGAAGCTCTTCCTTGGATAACTCTTCAATTGATCCATACGCATCGCGGTAAATAAGCAACATAAATTGTTGTGCATCATCCAGCAATACCGATGGAGCCAGAGGCACATCTACCAAATCCAGAATTTCTTTCGAAGGTTTTTGATAATCTACATTCTCTTGTGCAGCAGTTATACAAACGGCAAACACAAGAAGCATTGCAATAAATAAACGTTTCATACTTTTTTATTTTAGGTTTAGGAAAACCAAAGATATAAAAATATTTCAGGTGAAAAAGATTATGTATTAATTTTTATTCGCCTATTAAATCATAGAGAGATTAGCCTATTATATTTATTGCTCAAGCATAAAAATTCGTTATAGTTGCTGGTCAATCATACAAACTACCCTCAAGGCTACAAGTGTTCTTTATGCTTTTGTCCTTTGTTATACAATAGTTCCCATTGGTCTCTGCCTATTCAATGATCATGTTTATATTTGTCCAAAGGAATTGTTGAACCGTGTAATTTCTATTCATTCGTTCTAAACTATGCATAACATCGGAAAAATTATCCTCATCAGTGGATTGGTTTTGGTAGTTCTCGGTGGTTTGATCTGGGCCTTTGGAAATATATTCAGTTGGTTCGGAAATCTTCCGGGAGATATTCGTATTAAACGCGAAAACCTACAAGTCTACATCCCAATCACCAGCATGATTTTGCTCAGTGCTATTCTGTCATTTGTTTTCTGGCTGATCCGGCGCTTCTTGTAATCCCGTAAGCAGATTCATGCAACCATAGTTCTCAGGATTTCCTTCTCCTAAGAAACAAAACGACTATAAAGAAAACACTAAGAATAAGCAGCAAAGCAAGAAATTCTGCCTACCACATAAGCATAACGCAGAAATCGCACATTATGGACAACCACTATTTAACAATAAGCTTCTTAACTTTACGATATCCGGTTTCTGAAGTAATATTCAGCAAATAAAATCCGGGAGTCAATTCAGAGACATCGATACTCTGCTGGCTGTTGTAGATATTTTTCTTCAGTATTTTATGACCGTCAATACTATACAGAGTTAAACTTCCTTTAACGGCTCCTTTTATATAAACTACATCATCAGCAGGATTTGGCAGAATCTGCAGATTTTCCATCTGGTTTCGTTCAGCTGCAGTCGTTGCAGGGAAGTAGTTCAGTTTCCAGCCCTGATCAATTCCGCTATCATTTGTTTCGAATTCGATAAACACTTTGTTGGAAGAAGAAGTAATCATAGAAGGGTTTTGCGACCCGTCAAAAGATGCTAAGACAGGTGCATTCTTATCTGCCCCGTCATATAAGGTAACTTTATCCCCGGCATCGGCTAAACTCCATTTTGTAAACTGCAATTTCAAAGCACCAGCATCGGGATGTTCGATTAAATAAGTGCATGCACTGTTATTTTTATACAAGGAATATCCACTACCATCATCAAATTCATATTGTCCGGCCGTCATCCAATGGTCACCACAATAACTAGCGTCCGGAGGCATGATACCAATAACAGCTCGTTGATTCATAGCAAAGTTACCACCACCGGAAGCCATATTGTTCAGATGAAAATATCCGTTAGCAGAACCTCCCCAGCCCCAGTTAAAATGAAAATATGCACTGTCGCGAAAACCATCCATAACAAAAGCATGACCTCCCTGGGTCGTTGAATCCACTCCTGCATAAAGCACAGGACGATTACTTAGCATTTCATTTTGCATCATTGTTTTCCATTCGTCATACGCATAATTGCTACGATTCAGAAAACGTAAAGTCGGTAAATATTTGAAATGATCTTTCAAAGCATCTTTAGCCTTGCTAATTGAAGACCCGGAAGCATTAGGCCCAAAATTCATATTAACGGAAACAGCTGCATGATAGTTAAGTTCTGCAATTTCATCCTGATTGTAATTATTGATATAATCATCTATAACTGTCCAATCGTAATTCGCCTGATCGAAATGAACCGTGTAATACTCGCCCCAGAAATGGGTAGCATTACCTTCACCACTTTCCGGATATTCCCAGTAATTCATAATCTGGCCCATTGCCGTAGCAACACACCCCACTAAAGTGTGCCCGTGAGAACCACTTGCATGCTCAGGGCAAGCCGCATTATAAGGCCAGCTCTGTGCCCAAACAGAAGAAAGCATTATCGGCACTTCCGGAAAACTCCGGTTTTTTTTCTGACCACTAAGAAACTGTTGCCACTCCGGATGCTCACTGCGATTTTGCAGACTAACCTGGCTGTTTCCTTTCAGCCAACTCTTTAAAGCAGGAGGCATCTGTTCAGTATCCAGGTCGTTCCTGAAAGAATAACCGATGACGGGCTTTTGCCGTTTATCTGTTGCCATTAGCACAAAACCACTATCGTTTATGTTTACCAGACGTGCTACCTCTTCACCATCCAACATAACTGCTTGCGATTCCAGGCTCCCCGGCTGTTTATTTACAGTAATTTCATCTTGCTGCTGTATAAATCCTAAAGCAGCAGATTGTATCTCATTCTTATTTACGGATTGTGCATTTATACCGGCAACTAATAAAAAAATAAATATGCCTACACTAAATAGTTGTTTCATTGAATTAATTTTTACTAAGGACTTACATCTTTTTCGTAATGTCTGTCATTATGGTTTTAGAACTGTCATTATTATTTTAAAACGTCAAATATATAAAAAGCCATATACATGGAACTATTTTGAATGAAAATAAACCTTTGTACTTATCATTAATTTTGAGTAATTCAAAACCAAAAACCCCATTTCTATTCCATATCAACCAGCAAATCATCCTGTGCGCTTTTATTCGCTCAGAGATAAAGATAAATACAGGCTTTGGCTAAACGATAATAGAATTAATCTCAACATGAAAATTCAGGGAGTTACCGAAGCTTGATAAAATATTGCAATCCAGAGTTAATGCCCGTTCCCGAAAGTGTTAAATCTTTATTTTCTTTTTACGTATCTGAAACATAATTACCGGTGCAAGTAGCATACACAAATATACAACAGGCCAAAACGTGAGGTTTTGCAACTGAAAACTGCTCAGAAAATATTGAAGCGTCCAGCCTTTTAAAATGACACTTAGCAATAGATGAGCAACCACAGTAAAAAGCAGCCACCAACTTCCATATTGCAATGCATGAACCGTATTTTTCGGATAAAGCTTAATTATTACAAGCCATGTATAAATCAAAACAAACAAAACCAGAACACTAATAGCCAGCACATTTGCAGGACTATCCCCTAACTTCGGTTCAAGAATATACTCCCTTAATACAATATTAGCAAAATGAAAAACCGGTACAGGCCACCAGTATAAAAGCGCTCGAATCCACATAACTTTTTTATTACTATGAAATGACTTCAAATTTAGCAATTTTTGAAAGACATCACCGATTAATTAGAATATATTTTTTGTGTGTTTTCTTAAAAACATCCAATTTGATCCGTGCTCGTAATATAATGACTAAATTAAGCTATTGTATGTGGTTTTATGGCAGATATAACAGGTTAACCATAGTACTTTTTAAAAACAATTTCCCGGATAACTTAAGGCAGTTATGCTCCATCCATAAAAAACCTCAGACTATTTGCTTGAATTCTTTTAAAACCTTAACTTAGCACAATCAAAAAAAGCACTATGAGCAAAGAAAATAATTACGCCATAATAATGGCAGGTGGCGTTGGGAGTCGTTTCTGGCCCTGGAGCCGAAGTAACAGGCCCAAGCAGTTTCTGGATATTTTAGATACCGGAAAAACTTTGATTGAACAAACTTTTGACCGGCTGAAAAATATCTGTGAGCCGGAAAACATAATGATTGTCACCAATGAACGATACAAAGAAGATATCCTTCAGCTTGTCCCGGAAATGCAGGAGGATAATATTTTGCTGGAACCAATGATGCGCAATACAGCACCCTGCATCGCTTATGGAGCTTACAAAATTCAAAAACAAAACCCGGAAGCACGCATTATTGTAGCACCCTCCGATCACCTTGTCATGAAAGAAGATGTGTTTACTCACGTGATCAAATCAGGCTTTGAGTTCGCTTCCCGGAATAATGTTTTGTTAACTATCGGTATCAAACCGCATCGCCCGGAAACCGGTTATGGTTATATTAAAGCAGAGAATGAAACCACCGAACAAGAAAATGATCAGTTTTCATTACATCCCGTGATTCAGTTTACAGAAAAACCTGACTATGAAACAGCTAAGGAATTTGTGGCTTCAGGCAATTATTACTGGAACTCCGGAATGTTTATCTGGTCGGTAGAGAGTATTCTGAAAGCTTTTGACGCTTATCTTCCGGATATGAATGTCCTTTTTCAAAGTTATCTGGACAAATTCAACACAGCTATGGAGCATAAAGCGATTGAAAGCATTTATGAAAGCTGTGAAACCGTTTCCATAGATTATGGCATCATGGAAAAAGCGGATAACGTGCATGTTTTATGCACTGATATCGGCTGGTCGGATATCGGAACCTGGGGCTCTCTTTATGAACACTCCAAACTCGATGAAAACAACAATGCCATTCGTGGTGAAAAGGTAATTCTTGATGACACTATAAATAGTGTAATTAAAGTCTCAAATGAAAAAGCTACAGTTATTCAGGGACTTAAGGATTATATTGTAGTGGACGATGAAAAAGCACTGTTGATCTGTAGAAAAAAAGACGAACAAAAGATAAAAGATTACGTTAAGCGCGTAAAGCAGAACTTTGGTGAAGACTTCATTTAACCACTATTGAGAACATCTTTGGCGTTTCCAGAAACTCTTATCAGGCAATTCTGATTGAACTGCTTTTGCCAGTATTTCCAGATATTCACTACGGTCGATTAAACGAGCACCTAAACTCGCCAGATGATTGGTATGCATTTGAGCATCCACAAGGTGAAAGCCACCTTCCTTTATGTGATTTATAAAATGATAGAAAGCCACTTTGGAAGCATCGGTCATGGTGTGAAACATGGATTCTCCAAAAAATGCTTTGCCAATACTGACACCATATAACCCACCAACCAGTTTGTTATCATACCAAGTTTCAAAGCTATGGGCATAGCCTAACCTATGCAATTTCTTATAGGCCTGCATCATTTCCCGGGTTATCCATGTGTCTTCCTGATTGAATCGCGGAACCGAAGAGCAATGAGACATAACCTCCGCAAAATTATAATTTAGCGTTACTTCAAATTTTTGTTTGCGGATAAGTCTTCGCAAAGACCTGGAAGCTTTAAACTCTTGCGGGAAAAGTACCATCCGGGGATCTAAAGACCACCACATCAATGGTTCACCCTGGGAATACCAGGGAAAGATACCATTGGCGTATGCTTTGATTAAGCGTTCAGGCGTAAGGTCCCCACCAATAGCTAACAATCCGCTTTCTTCTGCTAATGATGGATGCGGAAAAATAATCTTATCTTTCGGGAGCTCAAAAACCGGCATATTAATTGTTCAGGATCTCTTTTATTCGTGCTACCAGAATATCTATGGCAACTTTGTTTTCTCCTCCCTGTGGTACAACTAAGTCAGCATAACGTTTTGTAGGCTCAATAAATTGCAAATACATAGGCCGCACAAACTCTTCGTAATGATCCAGAACTTCTTTAAAGTTTCTTCCCCGTTCCTGAATATCCCTGTTAATGATACGCATCAGGCGGTTATCAGAGTCGGCATCCACAAACACTTTAACACCCATAAGCTTCAGCAATTCCGGGTGAGTAAAAACTAAAATACCCTCAACAATAATCACCTTCGAAGGCTTAACCGTAACGGTTTCCTCCAGACGGGCACATGTAACATAAGAGTACACCGGACGCTCAATTGACTTTCCATTCTTAAGATCATTAACATGCTTAATTAGCAAATTAAATTCAATTGAATTGGGGTGATCGAAGTTTATTTTTTTCTTCTCTTCATCCGATAAATATCCCTTATCTTTATAATAAGAGTCCTGCGAGATCACAGTAACCGAATCTTCCGGTAAACATTCAATAATTTTTCTCACAACCGTAGTCTTCCCACTCCCCGATCCGCCTGCAATTCCAATAATCAGCATAAGTAATAATTAAATTTTATTGCACTTTTTTTCAATTGCTAAATTATGTAATTTATTTTTGCCATGTGAAATTATTTTATTACCATGCAAAATATTGCAGGTAGTTGTAGGATAAAAAGAACAACCTTATTTTTTTAACACAAAACAAAAAAGGGTTAAGCTTGTTTGACTATCCAGGCGTTATATATTAATACTCTGAAGTACACCATATAAAACAAAATTACTCCTGTCAACAAGTAATTAAAAACTAAAATATCTCATTTCGAAACGATCACTTAAACAATGAACATATTTTAGTTATGCGCAAAGAAATATCTAACCTGCAATATAATGTTTGAAACTACAAGCTAAATATGTTCAAGCTTAAAGATGGACTTAAAATCATTATAAACTATGAATGTTTTACTTCGAATTATACTTTTTCCTTTTTCCATTCTTTACGGAATGATAACTTCGTTACGTAACAAATTATTTGACTGGAAGATATTCCGATCGCGCGAACTACCGGTTGCATCTATTTCAGTAGGGAACCTCACCGTTGGCGGAACCGGAAAAACGCCTCATATTGAATACATCACAGAGCTTCTCAAATCCCATTATACGGTAGGAATAGTAAGCCGCGGATACCGAAGGCAAACCAAAGGATTCCGGCTGGCCGACGAAAACTCTACTGCTATGACCATTGGTGATGAACCAATGCAATACTGGAACAGGTATAAAGGTGACTCCGTTTATGTTGCTGTAGATGAAAACCGTTATCGTGGATGTAAAAAATTGCTAGAAGCCAAACCCAATGTCGACGTAATCTTATTAGATGATGCATTTCAACATCGATGGATAAACCCGGGGCTTAAAATTATATTATCTGATTTCTTCAACCCTTATCATAAAGATTTTATGATGCCTTCCGGTCGTCTTCGCGAGCCCAGAAAGAATGCCAAAAGAGCCGATGTCATTATTGTTTCCAAAGCAGGAAAAGTATTATCACCGATTACACGCCGGACACTTGTAGAAGAGATTAAGCCCACAGAAAACCAAAATCTTCATTTTTCCTACATTGAATATGGAGAGCCGAAACCTATCCCAGGATTAAATCATACCCCCACATGGGGAAAAACCTATGCCATTTTGCTGGTTACCGGGATAGCTAACCCTTATCCCTTTGAAGCGGAGGTATCAAATGAATGCAGTGAACTTCATAAACTAAAATATCCGGATCATCATAAATTTTCTGTTCGTGACGCGGAAAAAATCAAAAAAACTTTTGAAGAAATTGTATCTGTAAATAAGATCATTATCACAACCGAAAAGGATGGAATGAGGCTTAGCACACCGGAAATAAAAAAAGTTATTGGTCATTTACCCATTTATTATTGGCCAATTCATGTAAATTTGCAGGAAGAAGATAAATTAACATTTAACAAGCAAATATTAACGTATGTACAACAAAATTCAAGAAACAGCTGATTTTATAAAAAACCACACATCTATAAGGCCTCGTACAGCTATTGTTTTAGGCACCGGCTTAGGCAACCTGGCTGAAAACATTGAAATACAAGACACATTAGCATATAAAGACATCCCTAATTTCCCTGTTTCAACCGTAGTAGGGCACAAAGGCCAATTACTATTTGGCACCCTCAACGGAAAAGAAGTTATGGCTATGCAGGGACGTTTCCATTTTTATGAAGGATACAGCATGCAGGAGTTGATTTTCCCCATTCGTATCATGAAATTTTTAGGAATTGAATACTTACTCCTTTCTAATGCAAGTGGTGGAATGAATCCGGAATTTGAAATCGGTGATTTAATGATTATTAAAGATCATATTAACCTGATGGGAGATAACCCGTTAATCGGAAACAATGACGACAGACTCGGGCCACGATTTTCCGATATGAGCCAACCCTATGACCATAAGCTAATTGAAGAAGTGAAAAAAATTGCCGAAAAAAATAATATCCGTTTTCATACAGGCACTTACGCTGCTGTATCGGGACCTACATTCGAAACTCCGGCCGAATACAAATATATTCGTACTTTAGGAGCTGATGCTGTGGGAATGTCCACAGTACCTGAGAACATCGCAGCACGACACATGGGCATTGATGTTTTTGCTATCTCCGTTATTACTGACCTCGGTATAGAAGGAAAAATTGTAGAAATATCCCATGAGGATGTTATTGAAGCAGCGAAAAAATCAGAACCCAAGTTAACATTGATCTTTTCAGAACTTGTCAAGAAACTATAATATCTTTCCGGCCCGAATAATGGAGCCCGGTTATAAAATCTAAAAAGCATGTGGCCTTTTCTACATGCTTTTTTTGTTACTAAATTTTATTGTTTTACCTGAATTGTTTATCCATTTAAGTTTAGTATAGAAGCAAGGCGCCATAAGGCGTAGTTAAAAACAAATTTATCTTATTTTTGTATTCCAATTTGATAAACAAACAAGTATAACCTCTCATTTATGCTTTATAAATAATGAGGTTTAGAACCACACAACCCATGATAAAAAAGAAAATAACAGCTATTCGTTTCATTGGCTTATTAGGCCTCATAATCATGTTTTCCTGTAATAATCAGGACAAGCAAAATATGTCTGTGATTGAAGCAGAATTTTCTCATACGGCTCAAAACAAAGTCTATCTCCATGAGCTGCTCCCGGATCAGTGGCCTGTCATTGACTCCGCTATAACAGATGATAACGGAATGGTACAATTCAAGGTTAAAAATTCCAAAGCCGGAATTTATACAATAGGAACAAAACGTGAAAACCTGGCGATCATACAGGTTAACCCCGGAGAGAGCCAATATCTTAACGCTGATATCCGGCAAATTCCAAATACATACACCGTAAATGGATCGGAAGGAAGTCAATTATTAAAAAAATTAAAAAAACAAACTCTGCCAAACCTTAATGAAATAGACTCATTGATTTCCAGAAGGAACCTATTCCGTGATTCCTCTAATTTCTTGCATGTAAAAACATTGACAGACTCCCTGATTCGGCAAGTCCACAAGCAACAATTTCATTTCCAATACAATCTGGTAAAAAACAACAAAGATGAACTCGCTGTACTTGTCCCACTTTTTCAACCGTTTGGACGGGAAGAAGTGTTAACTATTCAGGAGCAACCGGAGCTTTTTATTGCTGTCCATGATACATTAATGCAGAAATATCCGGATAATCCACATGTTTTATTGCTCCACAAGAAGGTTAAACGTTATCAGGAGAAGCAAGAAAATAGCAAACAAACAGAAGAAAATCTTCAGCTCTCAAAAGTAGCTCCGGATTTTACCATACAAAAAATCAATGGAGAGGCGAGTACGCTCTCAGAATTAAAAGGAGATTTTATACTTATCCATTTTTGGTCAGAAAAGACACCAGACTACAAAAAACAAATGAAAACCATCTCGGAAGTTCTGCAATCTCACGAAAACCTTATCCATTTAGCCATGTATAAAGGAAATGATAAGCTTGTATGGAATAAGGTTGCTGATCGTTACCAAAATCAATCCATCCATGCCATTGCAAATCAACAAATACAAAAAATGTACAATACCACGGAAAAACACCGTCTTTTCCTGATCAATGAGGAAGGCAAAATAATTAATAAAGATTTTGGCATCAAAACCATTAAATCTGTAATAGATGACAATTTGTAAGCTTTTCAGAAAAATTCAATTGCATTTTCTGACGCTCCCGATAATACTTTTCCTATCTGTACAAATAGTAACTGCCCAAAACAGTAACTATTTCCAGCAAGATGTAAATTACAAGATTGATGTTCTGCTGGAACCTTTGGAAGGTTATCTTTATGGGCAATACCAGTTGGATTATGTTAACCATTCGCCGGACACTTTAGAATCCATTTATATCCATCTGTATCCCAATGCATACAGCAGTTCCGAATCAGCACTTGCACAGGAATTGATATCTCCGGCCTGGATGAAAAAGTCTGTTTATTTTGCTGAAGAAAAACATCAGGGATTTATTGACCGGTTAAATTTTAATTCGCCTGATCAACAATTAACAACCCGCTCAATAGAACCGGATATAAGCGAAATTCTATTGAGTAAGCCTCTTTTGCCCGGAGACAGTATCGAAATTAACACACCATTTCGAATAAAAGTACCATCATTTGGTTTTTCACGAATGGGAGTAAAGGACAAAAATTTCCAGATCACCCAGTGGTTTCCCAAGCCTGCTGTTTATGACAGCAAAGGGTGGCATCCAATCCCTAACCGCAATATCGGAGAGTTTTACGGAGAGTTTGGGGATTTTGATATCCGCCTTATGGTTCCTAAAAATTATACCACCGGAAGCACGGGTAAACGAATAAAAGAAATGCCCTGGCAAGAAGAGCATTTGCCCGGTTTCGACTCAAATTTGATAAAGGACCGATCATATAAAACGCTGGTTATAAAAGCTGAAAATGTCCACACATTTGCCTGGTGCAGTGGAAAAGACTACCAACGCATTTCCCGGAGCTTTCAAATTCATAATACCAATACATTAATTCAAAGTCATATTCTCTATCTTGATGATAAAGAACACTGGCAAACCCAGTTGGATGTCATTGAAGATGCGATTAATTTTTACAGCAATGAAATAGGTGTTTACCCATACCCCGAAATCACTGTAGCCCAATCAGCAGGAGTATTTCAGGGAGGCATGGAATATCCTATGTTCACTTTTGTAGACAAAACCTCCGGATATAGTCAGGAGGCAGTGATCATGCACGAGATCGGACATAACTGGTTTTATGGAGTTTTGGGCTTTAACGAACGTGAACATCCATGGATGGACGAGGGACTTACTACTTTCTATGAAAACCGCTACATGAAAACCAAATACCCACAGTTAAATGCTCAGGATTTTATGTTAGGAGAAAGTAGGTCGTTTGATTTTGCCGGACTAAAGGAACTTGAATATGACGACATCCATTATTTAGCATATAAAATGCTTGCTCATAAAAATCTGGACAAACCCATTACGCTTTCTTCTTCGAAATATTCTGCCATGGACTATTTTATCCACACGTATTACATACCGGCCCAAAAGCTTGGATACCTGCAGTCAATGGCCGGCAAAAAACATTTCGATGAATTTATAAGAAGTTTCTGGAAAGAATGGAAATTCAAACATCCCCAGCCGGAAGATTTCTATGAACATCTTAAAAAGCACTTCCCTGAAAACGGCAAATGGTTTGTTGAACAAATGCTTACTACAAACAAACACATTGATTATAAAATTAAAAAAGTAAAAGAAACAGGCGACAGCATCAAACTGACAATTAAAAATAAAGAAAACCTGGCTGCTCCCTTTAAATTGTTTCTTTTTGATCAGGACGGGAAAGAAAAAACATATACAATTCCTGGCTTTACCGGAGAAGAAAAAATCGAACTTCCCGGAAAAGAAAATTACAGGCTAAAGATTGATCCGGATGAAAAATTACCGGAAACCAAACGCGCCAACAATAATTATGATGGGACAAAACTATTTCCCAAGGCAAACAAATTTGCGCTTAAATGGATATACAGTGTACCGTCACCAAACAAGACTTATTTATTCCATACACCGGTAGTCGGTTATAATTCTACAGATAAAATTATGCCCGGCTGGCTTTTATACAATGACCCCATATTTTCCAGTCCTGTTCATTTTCGGGTGGCACCATTCTATAGCATAAACACTAAGGAAATCAACGGAGAAGGCCGGATCAGCTATACAAAACATACAGGCAAAAGGCACTTTCGGGCCTGGCAACTGAGCACATACGCTAAAAAATACAACTATTATGAAATGCCGGATAAGTATAATTTAAATTACCTGACAATTAAGCCAGAAATCAATTTTCAATTTAACGGCATAGAAAAAACGAATACCGAAAGCTACCATGAATCCGGTTTGCGTTATCATTATTTAAGAAAAGCATACGCAAGACTACACGACAAATCTATTTCTAGAAATTATCATGTATTCGAGGCCTATTATCAATACAAGAGTCGCCAGATCAACAACTCCAAATCATTTGATATAAACATGCAATATTGGCGTGATCATCTGAAATTCAGCACAGAATACAACTACCGCTTACGTTACGATCAAAAAGATAATGGCTTGGAAATCCGTGCTTTTGCCGGTGCTTTCTTGACACATGGCAGCAGCCGCGCATTGGATATGCGTTTTCGTCTTAGCAACTGGAGTGGAAACAAAGATTATCTATACGATAACACCATGATCTATCGCGGTCTGGATAGTAAAAATTTATTTCATAATCATATGCTAATCCGTGATGGCGGGTTTAACATTTTGACTCCCATCGGGCAAAGCTGGAAGCACCTGTATGCACTGAATATTCACAGTGATTTCCCTATAGATATTCCGCTGGGAGCCTTTGTTAATGCCGGAAACTTTGGAAAGGCAGCAAATGAAACATATGAAGATAACCTTTTCTGGGAAGCAGGTTTTACTTTTAGTTTAATCAAGGATAATTTCCGTATTTATTACACACCTTTTGCCTCGGAAACATTAAAAGAAGCCTACAACAGCACTTCAGTGCGTTTTACATTAAATCTGGATATGTTTAACCCTTTTCGGTTATCCAAAAATGTGGATCCGGCATTTAAATAATTTATCTTTGTAGCGGTATGCAAGAATCGAACAATATATATTTCCTCTCAGACGCTCACCTTGGCGCTCCTGACCACAAGAGCAGTTTAGCAAGAGAGCGCAAGCTAGTGGATTGGTTGGAACAAATTGCTCCTGATGCAAAAGCAATTTTCCTTTTGGGGGATATTTTTGACTTTTGGTTTGAATATAAGCATGTGGTTCCACGGGGATACACACGCCTTTTGGGAACAATAGCCCGTATCACTGACCAGGGGATTCCTGTACACTTTTTTGCCGGAAATCACGATCTTTGGATAAAGGACTATTTTGAAAAAGAGTCCGGCATGCAGTTGCATCATCAACCATTCGAATTTGAATTCAAAAACAAAAGGTTTTATATTGCCCACGGGGATGGATTAGGCAAAGGAGATACAGGTTATAAATTACTGAAAAAAGTCTTTACATGCAAACTTTGCCAATGGCTTTTTGCCAGGTTGCATCCCAATTTTGCGGTCGGGATTGCACGCTATTTTTCCCGCAGAAGTCGCGTAGCCACTAACGATGATGAGGTGTTCTCAGGAGAAGAAAATGAATTCCTGGTTTTACATGCGAAAGAATTATTAAAGCAGAAACATATTGACTATTTTGTTTTTGGACATCGCCATTTGCCTTTAAAAATCAAACTTTCAAAAGGTTCCATGTATTTTAATCTCGGCGAATGGTTTAATCAGTTTACATACGGAGTTTTCGACGGAGAAAAACTCCAATTGAAATATTATAATAAAACGGGCGATCCGGCCGTAAATCAGGAAAAGAATCCTTAACCAATTACCGGGCAAAAATCTGGAAAAATATTCTTAAAAAAAGTTTGTATTTAAATAAAATTTATTACTTTTGCAGTTCCAAATTTCGGAATGCTAAAAACTTAAAGTGATGTACGCAATTGTAGAGATAGCCGGAGACCAGCAAAAGGTTGAAAAAGGCAAAGAATTATTCGTCAATCGCCTCGAAGGCGAAGAAGGCAGCACTGTAGAACTTGACAATGTAATGCTGGTCGACGACAATGGCAAGGTAAACGTTGGCAGCCCGGTTGTTGAAGGGGCCAAAGTATACGCTAAAATTGTCGAACACCTCAAAGGTGATAAAGTGAAAGTCTTCAAGAAAAAGAGAAGAAAAGGATATCAAAAAATGAATGGTCACCGCCAATATCTGACCAAACTTCAAATTGAAGATATCACAGCTTAATTAACAAATTCGATAACACAAAAAACTTTCAGATATGGCTCATAAAAAAGGAATGGGTAGCTCCCAAAACGGACGTGAATCAGAAAGTAAACGACTTGGTGTAAAAGTTTACGGTGGTCAGTTAGCAACGGCAGGTAATATTATTGTTCGCCAACGCGGAACAAAACATCACCCCGGCAATAATGTAGGAATGGGCAAAGACCATACCCTTTTTGCCTTAAAAGATGGTGTTGTGAAGTTTAGAAAAACACGCGGAGATCGCTCTTATGTTTCTGTTGAACCGGCAGAAAAAAATGAAGCTTAGAATACGATTTGAAAAAGTATATATGAGAATCTCCTTGCCATAAGCAGGGAGATTTTTTTGTTTTTAACCAACGCAAATTGCTTTTATTTTCTTTGTAATTTTACACCTCTTGAAATAAGATAAAATATGTTACAAATACAGTATCTCAGAGATCACAAAGATGAAATTATCAAGCGCCTGGCTGTAAAAAATTTTAAGGATACTGCCATCATTGATCAGGTTCTGGAACTTGATCAGCAAAGAAGGGAGACCCAACGCCAGTTGGATGATACACTTGCCGAGTCTAAAAAATCAGCAAAGGCTATCGGTCAGTTGATGAAAGAAAATAAAAAGGACGAAGCAGATAAAGCCAAAGAAAAAACAACTGAGCTAAAACAAAAAAGCAAAGAGCTTCAGGAAAGGCTTAATGACATTACGAATAAGCAACAAAAGCTGCTTTTGGATATTCCGAATGTACCTCATGAATCTGTCCCCGCAGGAAATTCGGAAGACGACAATATTTTGATAAAGGAAGACGGAACAAAGCCTGAGGTCAGTAAAGACCATTTACCTCATTGGGAATTAGCCAAAAAATTCAATCTCATTGATTTTGACCAGGGGGTGAAAATCACTGGTGCCGGCTTTCCGGTTTATAAAAACAAAGGAGCACGATTGCAACGGGCATTGCAATCTTTCTTTCTGGACTCGGCGTTAGAAGCCGGATATGATGAGGTTCAGCCTCCCTTACTTGTCAATGAAGCCTCGGGATATGGCACTGGTCAACTTCCCGACAAAGACGGGCAGATGTATCATATCCCCGCTGACAATTTTTACTTAATTCCCACAGCTGAAGTTCCGATAACAAATTTGTACCGGGATATGATTGTGGATGAAAAAGACCTTCCGCTGAAAAATTCGGCCTATTCAGCCTGCTTCCGCAGAGAAGCCGGATCGTATGGAAAAGATGTGCGCGGATTAAATCGCCTCCACCAGTTTGATAAAGTGGAAATCGTACAAGTTGTACATCCCGGGAAATCATACGAAACCCTTGAAGGGATGCTGAATTATATTATTTCACTTGTTGAAAAATTAGAGCTGCCATATCGCGTTCTCAAGCTTTGTGGGGGCGATACAAGCTTTGCTGCAGCCTTAACTTATGATGTTGAAGTGTTTTCCGCTGCGCAAAATCGTTGGCTGGAAGTAAGTTCTGTGTCCAACTTTGAGGCATTTCAGGCCAACAGAATGAAGCTTCGAATTAAAACAGAAGACGGCAAAAAACAACCTGCTCACACACTGAATGGCAGTGCCCTTGCATTTCCCAGAATTCTTGCCGCTTTATTGGAAAATAATCAACAGGCCGGTAAAATAAAAGTACCCCGTGTACTCGTTAATTATACAAATTTTGAATATATTGATTAAACTTTAAGAAGATGCAAAAAACCACAATCGTAACAGCTTTAGCAGCTATAGTAATTATATTCAGTAGCTGCATGAATAAAGAGCAAAAAAAACAAATGGGACAGATTGATTCCCTGAGAAGCACACTGGATACTATCTCAACAGATTTTAACAGCCTTGACTCTACACAGATAGCTAAAAACTTCAATCAACTTTTATCCAATAACGACGCCTTTGATTCTATACCGGAAGAAAATGTCAACAAAGAACTTATCAGCCGTCACAGAGAGGCAGAAAGAAACCTGCGCAGATATATGGTTAATTACGACAGAATAAAAAGTGAACTTAATAAAAGTTACAATCAACTGGATAGCCTTTCCTATGATGTGAAAAACGACGTGATCCCGGAAGGAAAGTTTAAGTTTTATTTTGATGACGAAGAGCAAGTAGTATCCCGATTAAGGGAAATGACAGAATATATTGTAACAACATCAAAAAAAGAACTTAAACGTTATGATAGTTTGCAAACGGCAGTCAATAACTATCTTAAAAAGAACAATATTCAACCAGCAGAATAAAATAAGACTAAAAAACCCCGCCTAATTAATGCTAAGACATTTCAGCTTACTCATATTTCTTGTAACTTTTGTTATTTCTGCTTCTGCACAGTCAGAGCAGGAACAACTGGCAGTACAATACTATCAAGACCAGGAATATGAGAAAGCTGCTGATCTGTTCGAAGAACTCTATAACGAAGACCCCACGGTTTCCTTCTACAATTATTACCTGGACTGTTTATTGGAGTTAGAAGATTACTCACAGGCAAAAAAATTAGTCAGAAAGCAAAAACGCAATTCGGAATTTCCTCTAAAGTATGAGGTCGAATTGGGTTATCTTTATCAACAAGAAGGAAACGAGCGTAAAGCCAAAAACACGTTTAATGATGCAATCCGGGATGTTCCAAATCAACGGCAGGCATATATTGATCTGGCCAATGCTTTTCTCAGTCGTGAACTTCACAGTCATGCTATCGACTTATTAAAGCGCGGCAATCGAAAAATCACTTCTGACAGGGCTTTTCATATGGATTTGGCTTCTGTTTACGCAGATACGAAACAGTATCGTAAGATGATGGAACAATATTTGGCGCTCCTGGACAAAAATCCGGATTATGCCCGTCAAATCAAAGATGAACTCCAAATTTTTATTGAAGACGGAGAAAAAGAAAAGCTCTCCACGATAAAAAACGTTTTGCTTGAACAAACACAAGAAAGATACTCCAACAGTCTTTACGCAGAACTTTTAATGTGGTATTCCACACAATTAAAAGATTTTGATATTGCCCTAAAACAAGCCAAAGCGCTTGACAGAAGATTTAATGAAAACGGAAAACGTGTCTTTTACCTGGCTAAAGTATTAGCTGATAACAAAAAATATGACCTTGCTATAGAGGCTTACCAGTATGTCATCAATAAAGGGGAGGAAAACTCGCTTTATTTGGGAAGTCTTATCCGCTTGCTGGATGTCAAATTCGACAAGTTAACACAGACAGGAGACTATACCCGGGAAGACCTTCTTGCGCTTGAAGGTGAATATAAACACACACTGCAAACATTGGGAAAAAATGCTTCAACAATTGAACTTATGCTGAACATGGCTCATATTCAGGCTTTTTATATGGATAAAGTGGAAGCTGCCCGTAATTTGTTAAATGAGGCTATTGAGCTTTCCCGGGCTAAGCCCAAACAGATAGCGCAGTGCAAAATTAAATTAGCCGATATTTTAGTCATGGACGATGACGTTTGGGAAGCAACATTACTTTATCAGCAAGTAGACAAAGATTTTAAAAATGAACCTTTAGGACATAAAGCCAAATTGAAAAATGCCCGTTTGTCATTTTATATGGGAGAATTTCAATGGGCTTCCAGTCAATTGGATGTACTTAAAGCCGCTACATCAAAGCTCATAGCAAATGACGCATTGCAGCTTTATATGCTAATAAAAGATAACATCGGGTTGGACTCCTCTCTGGCAGCAATAAAAACCTATGCAAGAGCTGAGATGTATGCATTTCAGAAAAAACAGGATCTTGCTTTGAAGACACTCGATTCCCTCCAACTGCAATTTATGGGGCATAACATTCAGGATGAAGTACTCTTTAAAAAAGCGGAAATCCACATCAGCAGAAAGAATTATGAAAAAGCAGATGACCTTTTGGCTGATATAGCAAAAAACTACAGCCAGGATATTCTTGCCGATGATGCATTAATGAAAAGAGCCGAACTTAATGAGTTCTATCTGAAAAACAAAGAGAAGGCCAAAGGCCTATATCAAAAGATTATCACCGATTATCCGGGTAGTTTATACACCGTAAAAGCCCGTAAGCGTTTTCGTATATTGCGGGGTGATGATATTGGAGATGAAACAGATGATGCATTTTTCGATACCGACATTATGCCTTAAGCTTAAAAATCCATGCAGGTAAGACCCAAAAAATATTATGGCCAGCATTTTTTAAAAAATCCTGCCACAGCAAGAAGAATTTCAGATAGTTTACCATCTGATGCTGACTTCGTACTCGAAATAGGGCCCGGCATGGGGATACTCACAGAACCTCTTTATCAGCGTTTCGGTCAAAATTTAAAAATCATAGAAATTGACCAGGAAGCCATATCTTATCTTGAAAATGCTTTTGTAGATATTCAGGATGAAAATATTATCAAAGGCGATTTCCTTAAGCAGGATATATCAAATCTTTTTCCGGATCAATTTCACATTACAGGAAATTTCCCGTATAATATTTCCAGCCAGATTCTATTCAGAATGTTGGAATACCGGCATAAAATCCCTTCGCTTACCGGAATGTTTCAAAAAGAAGTAGCCCAAAGAATAGTATCACAACCCGGATCTCGTGTTTATGGGATCCTCAGTGTACTTACCCAGGCTTTTTATCAGGCAGAAATAGTCTTTTCCCTTTCTGAAAATGAATTTTCTCCACCTCCGAAAGTAAAGTCTGCAGTCATTCAGCTGCAACGGAAGGAAAAATATACCCTCGATTGTGATGAGGCCTTATTTTTCAGAGTTGTTAAAACAGCATTTCAACAAAGACGAAAAACCCTCCGAAACAGTCTAAAAGCTTTACTTCAGGATATTGAGCTCCCTCAGCATATTTCCTCCAATCGCCCGGAACAACTAGAAGTCAAAGACTTTGAGTCAATCACCCGGCTTTTGCAGGGGTTAGCCGAATAATTTACCAAAAACGCCGTCTTTCTTTTGCGTTGCAGTGTATCCCGCTTTGGACACTGCTTCAACTATTTTTTCCTCATTTACGTTTTCATCAACTTCAACGACTAACTCTTTATAGCCTTTTTTGTCATTCACCTGCCAGTTCTTGATTCCTTCCAGCTGATCGAGATAGGGCTTGGTTGCGTTTATGCAACCCTGGCATTTGAAGTTCGTTTTAAATTGTAATGTCTGCATAATATATGTTTTTTTGCTTTATTTGACTTTATTTTTCATTTCTAATTTTTCCTCTGCTCTGAATCGTTTTCAAACCCGTTTTTTACACTTTTGCCCGTTTCATACTAAGACTATTGGAAACAACGCTAACGGATGACATCGCCATTACTCCGGCAGCAATCATCGGACTTAACAGAAATCCGGTAAATGGATACAATATGCCTGCAGCCAATGGTATAGCCATCACATTATAGAAGAAAGCCCAGAATAAATTCTGTCGTATTTTTTTTCTTGTCAACAAGGCAAGTTGTATAGCGGTATAAGCATGCTCAAGGTCGGAATGAACCAGGGTAATATCGGCACTTTCCATTGCAATATCCGTTCCGGAAGCCATTGCTATACCAATATCAGCTACGGTAAGAGATTCGGCATCATTAATCCCGTCTCCGGCCATAATGACCGTATTTCCGTCTTCTTGATACTGCTTAATGATGTTTGCTTTATCTGAAGGAAGCAAACCGGCCCGGTAGTTATCAATACCTGCTTGCTTAGCAATACTCTTTGCTGTTTCTTCGCGGTCACCCGTAAGTAAAATAACTTCTATTCCCTTTTTCCGGATCTTCTTAATCGCATTATAAACGGATGGCCTGATGGGATCTTCAATCGCTATCAAGGCTATGATATCCGCATCACGAACACAGAATACAATTGTCCTGGCCTGAGATGCCCAGTTTTGGGCTTTTCGGGCAATTTCCTCAGAGATTTTCACATCCCGTGAGCGAATAAACGCTTCGTTCCCTATCAGCCACTTACTTTCTGGTGTGGCTGCTTCAACACCTTTACCGGGTATGTTTTCAAAATGAAGAATTTCAGTATTTTCATTGTATGTTTTTAGCTTTTCCACAATGGCATCAGCAAGCGGATGTTCCGATTTTTCTTCAATTTTTTTGACCACAGTGTAGTCTCTCTCGCGGAAATGACCTGTTGTAAAGATGTCGCTAACTACCGGTTTTCCGTGAGTGATCGTCCCTGTCTTATCCAATGCAAGGATATTAGCTTTATGTGCTTTTTCCAGGCTATCGGCATTTCGAATTAGTATTCCGTTTTTGGCTCCTTTCCCGATACCCACCATTAATGCTGTTGGTGTCGCCAGACCAAGTGCACAGGGACAAGCTACAATCAATACGCTAAGCATGGTAAGGAAAGCATAAGTAAACCGGGGTTCTGTTCCCCATATCATCCAGATGACAAAAGTGATAATCGCCAGACTGATCACAACCGGGACAAAATAAGACGAAATTTTATCGGCAAGTCTTTGCACAGCCGGCTTTTGACTCTGCGCCTGACGTACTGTTTTAATCATTTGCGATAAAACAGTCTCCTCTCCTGTTTTCTCCGCTTCAATCGTCATACTTCCGTTTTGGTTGACCGTTCCGGTATAAACATAATCATTCTCTTTACGCCGCGCCGGAACAGGCTCACCGGTCAGCATGCTCTCGTCAACATAGGAACTACCTGAAACTACTTTCCCATCCACAGGAATTTTATTCCCGGGACGAATCAAAAGATGATCGCCTTGTTTTACGGTGGAAGCCTGCGCCTCAATCTGCTGACCATCCCTGATAATAATCACCTTTTCCGGCTTTAAACCGATGAGTTCTCGTATAGCCGAAGAGGCTCTGGATTTTGAACGTTCTTCCCAATAACGACCCAGCAATATTAACGTAATGATAACTACTGAAGTTTCAAAATAAACGTGAGGCTCAAAGCCTTGAGAAAGTAAAAAAGAAGGATAGATTGTATTAAATAAACTGAAAAGAAAAGCGATACCCGTTCCTAAGGCTACAAGCGTATCCATGTTCGTTGAACCATGGCGGGCTTTTTTCCATGCATTGATATAAAATTCCGCTCCGCTGAAGAAAATCACAGGAATACTAAAGACCAATAATATCCAATTTTCCCATGATACAACGGGTTCAAAAAACATGGACAATACAAAGACCGGAACAGAAAAACCAATCGCTGTAATTAATTTAACTCTCAGCCATTTAAACCGTTGATTCATCCTGTTCTCAATATCCGCATAACTATCTTCGGATACCGGAGAACCCAGTTTATAACCAATCTGTTTAATTGTTTTTGCTAATTGTTTCTCGCCAATCGCCTGATCATCAAAATCTATATAAACGCTTTCATCAGAAAAGTTTACACGAACCTCATTAACGGAGGATAGGGATGAGAGCATGCTTTCAATACTATTCGCGCATGCTGCACAAGTCATCCCTTCTACATTGTATGTTTGTTTAATCTGAGCCATAATTGTTTTTCTTTCTACAAAAGAAACAATTAACGGCTCTGAAAGTGTTATAAAATTCTGATAAAGTTTTATAGAATTCTTACGTAATCTGGTCTATGGTTTTTCTGTCAGGGCCGGATTGGTTTTTAAACCCGGAAGGTGTCATTCCGGTAACTTCCCGGAATTGCTTACTGATATGAGAAACTGAAGAATACCCTAATTTATATGCAATCTCTGACAATGTTTCCTGATTATACACCAAAAGCTCTTTGGCTTTTTCAATTTTTTGAAGAATAATGTATTTCTCTATTGTAATCCCCTCTTTGGAAGAAAATAACCGGCTTAAATAATGATAGTCTTTTCGTGTTTTTTCAGCAATTTCGCTGGAAAGCTTATTTTCATAGTTTTCGAGTCCGGCATGATGGATTCGATTGACAATAATCGTTTTGACCTTTTCAACAAGCTGAGCCTGGTAATCTTCCATAAGCTCAAATCCGATATCCTCCAATTTCTGACGTATTTCAGGGAATTTGTCCTGAGGAATATCTTCAGTGACTCTGACCCAACCTAACTGAGTATCTTCTACGGTATAATTCATCCCGGAAAAAAGATCCCGTACTGCCATAATGCAGCGGGGACACACCATATTTTTTATGTGAATTAACGTACTCATAGTGATTAATTAGTGTCCGGGTAGAGCGGCTCGTTACCTTGCCGCTCCCCCACAGACCCGTACGAGCGGATTTCCCGCATACGGTTCCTCTCAATTTGGTTTTGCTAAAAGACAAGAGTGGTATATCTTGGGTTTTAGCAAAGG
>JAIPBW010000041.1 GCA_021738505.1 Bacteroidales bacterium
CAGGCAAGGAAAAATCATTAAATCATTCCTGAAATAGCTTACAAAGCGTTTTTGCGCTATACTTCACATCAGAAACCGGCCTGGGAATAAGATTAGCCGTTGTTCTCGTCCCCGAAGCTCAGCGAAACCTCCTGTTTTATGTCCGGATGAAGACTTCTGGGAACAGGGCTTGCATGAACCAGACTTCTCAGTATATCTTTCTGTTCCTCCGTCAAATCATGGTTTGAAAAATCATATTGGATATGGATCTCACTTATACGCCTCGGGTCGTTGCGCATGATTTTCTGAGTTGTTGCCTTAGCACCATCAATGGAAAAGCCGTGTTCTCGGGCTTTTATTCCCATAATCGTAAAAATACAACTACACAAGGCACTGGATACCATATCGGTGGGTGAAAAGTATTCGCCTTTTCCATTATTATCTACCGGTGCATCTGTGGTGATGGTTTCCCCTGATCGCTGGTGTTTAATTTTTGTCCGCAGATTACCGGTATATTCAATTTGATATGTTTCCATAGCACAATTTTTATATTTTTGTTTAATCAAATAAACACTATTCGAAATCCGATTGTTTTAATACTTTAACAAAATAAATATTTAAAGCCATGATTAAGAAACAATTTTTGATTTTAATTTCTTTCGTATTTATCTCCGGCGGCCTTGTGACGGCTCAGGGGGTATCGATGGGTACAGACACAACAAAAGCCGATGATAATGAAAAAATGGCTAAGAAGGAACGGTATATGTTTGGGATGGGTAACGACTTTTGGCTGGACGCTCCGGGCAATGCCGATATCCGGAATTATAACCCGTCTTTTGTGGTTTCTTTTATGTTTGACCATCCTTTTGGCACAAGCCCCTTGTCGTTTGCCGCAGGCCTGGGATTGCAAAGCAATAATCTTTACTCGGATGCTTTTATACAAGAAAATGATATAAATCAAAAATCGAAGTTTAAAGCAATACCCGATAGTCTGGATTATTCCAAAAATAAAATCAGCACAACCTATCTTGAATTACCTGTAGAATTACGTCTTCGCATGCTGGAAGATAACGACCTGACCATAGCAGCAGGTTTTAAAGTGGGCTATCTTATTAACAGCCACACCAAATATAAAGGAGATAATTATCTCAATACAGGGACAAGCAATAGTGAGCTCAAAATAAAAGAACACAACATCCCTAATCTGGTGGATTTACGTTATACAGCAACGGCAAGAATAGCTTATAAAAATTTCTCGCTTTTTGCGCATTATAATTTAACACCCCTGTTTGAAGAAGACAAGCTTGTGGACAACAGCGGAGACCCAAACAACATGTATCTGATTACTACCGGACTTTTGTTTAGTCCCTTCTGATTTATTCCGGTTTTCTTTAATAGAAAATGTCATTGATTGTCATTCAGTGGTCATTAATGGTCATTGGTGGTCATTGATGGTCATTGGTAGTCATTTGTTGTCATTAATGGTCATTTGTTGTCATTGATGGTCATTCTTAGACATTTTATTTTATGCTGACAAATGTATTCGTATCAAAAAATTCTATCCTTCCTTATCCATACAAACAGATCCACGCTATATCTGCTTGACATAACTTTCTACATCTCCTGTTTTTCTTTCATTGGTTTGAACAAAACCAATAATTTAATGTTAAAAATTAACAGAAACGTGGAAACTTACAATATTTAAAATGTTTCCGCGTTTCTTTTATTATTTTTGCCGTTCAAATTAACAAACAGGATATTAGACCTTAATGGAAGAGAAAAGAAACGATATATTAGATACATCAAAAAAGATGTTTGCAGAATACGGCATCCGCAGTGTTTCCATGGATGACATCTGCAAGCAACTAAATATTTCCAAGAAAACCCTTTATCAATGTTTTGACAATAAAGCGGATTTGCTCGAAGCTTTAATAGACTTTGAGATGAAAGAAACATCAAAAGAAGCCGCAAAAATCAAAACTCAGGCCCGGAATGCCATTCATTCTTTGTTGTTAGTCAGCAAAGCCATGAGCCGTGTTTCTACTAATTCAAATCCGGCAGTAGCGTATGACCTGAAAAAGTATTACCCGGAATTGTACAATAAATTCATTCAGAAAAAACGGGAATTGGCTTTCAAAGGAATTACCATGAATATGGAGCGTGGTATTGAGGAAGGCATATACCGCAATGATCTCAACCTGGAGCTTACAGCTCAGCTATACATCAAAAAAGTAGAACAGATGCACGATAAAGATTTCATGGAAAACATCAAATTTTCCCCGGAGTCCCTTTTTAAGGTAATGTTTGAAAATCATATCCGTGGAATAGCCAATGCAAAGGGCATTGAAATATTTGAAAAAGAAAAAGAAAACTTAAATTTTAACATCGATGACACCACTGTCTAAATCAATTCTTCTGCTGATCAGTCTAACCCTGTTTTTCCGGTTAGAAGCACAGGAAACAAAGCAAATCTCGCTTCAGGAAGCCAGAGACTATGCTGTTGAACACAACATCAACATCAAAAACGCGGAGTTGGACGTGGAAAAATCCAAAAAAGAGGTCTGGGAAACTACTGCCATTGGATTACCTCAGGTTAATAGTTCCTTTAGATACAATAACAACATTGACCTTTCCACGCAACTACTTCCGGGCGAATTCTTTGGTCAGCCCGGCGAATTTGTTGAGGTGCAGTTTGGAACCCAACATAATGCAACCTTTAATGTCAACGCGAACCAAATCATTTTTGACGGCCCCTACCTTGTTGCCCTTAAAGCTTCCCAAACATTCCTGAATATTTCTAAACATCAGCAAGCCAAGACCAAAATTGAGACGAAATATTCTGTAACAGAAGCCTATTATTCTGTTTTGGTGGCTCGTCAGAACATAAACGTGCTGCAAAATTCACAGAAAAATGTGGAGCAATTACTCAATGATATCCAAAAGACTTACCAACAAGGCCTGGCTGAGGAAACCGATGTAGATCAGGTTCAAATTAACCTGTCGGAAATAGAAAACCAAATCAACACATTACAACGGCAAGTAGACGTTGGCAAGTCCGTATTAAAATTTCAAATGGGCATGCCCATGAAGAATGAAATCACGTTAAGTGACTCCTTACCCGGTATTCTCGATCAAATCAACTTACAAGAAGTAGGCGCTAAAAACTTTAATGTAAGTAATCATATCGATTATAAAATTGTTGACACGAAGGAAAAAGCAAACATGCTGCAAATGCGGCGGGAAAAGTCGGAATATCTGCCTTCCCTGTCGGCATTCTACACACATCAACAAAATGCGATGCGCGAAGAATTCAATTACTTTGACGGCACGGATAATAAGTGGTTCAAGTCTAATGTTATCGGCTTAAAGGTTGATGTGCCGATTTTTAGCAGCGGTAGTCGCTTATCAAAAGTACAGCAGGCTCAAATTGAACTGGAAAAAACCAAAAACCAGAAAGAACAGGTGGCACAAAGCCTTAAAATGAACTTGCAACGGTCCAAAACCAATTATATGTCGGCCCTGGAAAAATATCATACAAAAAAATCTAATCTGGAGTTATCCCAAAAAATATATAAAAGAAGCTTAACACGCTTCAAAAAAGGAATGATTAGCAGCACAGAATTAACTCAAAATCAAAACCAAATGCTAAACACCCAATCTACTTTTTATCAAGCTATTTACGAATTGCTGAAAGCTAAAAATGAACTGGATAAAACCTTAAACGATTTTAAATAAACCAAGAAACTAAAATGAAAATATGAGATGGACTTCACGATGGCAATAGGGAGGAAGATTAAAATGTCATTTGGTTGTCATTGGTGGTCATTAATGGTTATTCGTAGTCATTAATAGTCATTTTTCTGACTGCAGCCAAATAGAAACGACACAAAAACCCTAAAGTAAATGACTTTTGGTAAAGTAAAATGACGCGCGAAGCGCAAATGACCTTGGTGAAACAGAAAAAGGTTTCACAAAGTAAACTACAGATGACATCCGTCGAAGACGGATAAATGACTCGAAGCAAATGACAATAAAAATTGAATGAAAGAAAACATAGTAAAGACATTATCAATATTTTGAAAACCTTAATCTTATGAACATAAAAACTATTTCCTTCATCCTGTTAGCTATAGCTATTTTGGCCGGCTGCAATTCAGGGCAATCGGACGAAGAAATCCGTGCGGAAATCAATGAGAAGAAAAAAACCATAAATGAGCTTGAGAAAGAAATCCAGGCACTGGAGAACAAGCAAAAAGAAGACAGCATTTACAACGTACCCGTAAACACAAAAACGATTACTGCAGAAGAATTTAGACATCAGATAGAAGTCAACGGAAATGTAGAGGCCGAGAAGCAAGCCACTATCAGTCCGGAGATCAACGGTCAGATAAGAAAAATCCATATCGAAGAAGGTGAACGCGTCAGAAAAGGAGATTTGCTGGTGGAGCTCAGCACGGAGGTCACCCGCAAAAATATTCAGGAGCTGGAGACTTCTCTGGAGCTGGCACAGACAAGGTATGAAAAACAAAAGAGCTTATGGGAAGAAAACATCGGCTCGGAGATGCAATACCTGCAGGCTAAAAACCAAAAGGAATCTTTAGAAAACCGGCTGGAGACAGCAAAAGCCCAGTTGGAAAAAGCAAATATTAAAGCCCCCTATTCCGGCATTGTCGATGAAATCCTGATGAAAGAAGGAGACCTGGCCATGCCCGGCACTCGCTTATTAAGAATTGTCAATCTGAAGAAACTAAACATCAATGCGGATATATCAGAAAACTATCTCTCGAAGGTTGAAAAAGGAGATACGGTAAGCCTTTCTTTTCCGGCCTATCCGGACATTACAATGGATGCACCCATTTACAGAACCGGAAACATCATTCAACCGGACAACAGGACTTTCAAGATTCAACTAAAAATCAATAATATTAAGGAGAAACTCAAACCCAATATTATTTCCGTACTCCGTATCAACGATTACACAAATCCACAAGCCTTTGTAGTACCGTCTATCATCATAAAAAAAGATATCGACGGGGATTTCCTGTTCGTTGCCGAAAAAAATGAAAAAGGAAATTTGATTGCCAAAAAACGCTATGTGGAAACGGGAAAATCATACAAAGACCAAACTGAAATACTCAACGGACTTGAGCGTGGCGAAAATGTAATTGTAGACGGCTATAACATGGTGACATCAGGAACCGGTGTCAGAATAAAAAACAGAAAGTAAACGAGTTCATTTAAATGAAATGTAAATCATGAGTCTGACAGATAAAACCCGCAAAAACTTTAAGGAATTTAAGCTAACTTCACTGGCGCTGCGAAACAAAAACACGGTTTATATACTTGCCGTTGTCATTGCTGTGTTTGGCATTATTTCCTACGAGCAACTGCCCAAAGAACTGTTTCCTGATGTTGCTGCACCCTACGTAATGGTTCAGACAACCTATCCCGGGAACACGCCTCTTGACATTGAAAACCTGGTTACGCGTCCTATAGAAAAAGAAATCGAAGGGACCAGCGGAATCAAAGAGATATCTTCCACATCGGCACAAAATGCTTCAATGATCTTTATCGAATTTAACTTTGATGTGGATATCAATCGTGCATTGCAGGATGTTAAAGATGCCGTAGACCAGGCTAAGAGTGAACTTCCCAATGACTTACCTGCGGATCCTTCCGTAAGTGAACTTGACTTCTCCGAGTTTCCCTTTATTAATATTAATCTCTCCGGGGATTTTAGCACGAATGAGCTGAAAGACTTTGCAGAAATCCTGGAAGACCGCTTTGAACCCATCAAAGAAGTTTCCAAAGTTCAGCTTCAGGGAATCAATGAGCGGGAAATTAAAATCCATGTCGACCAGCACAAACTGGAGGCTTTCGACATGAGCTTCAGAGACATTGAAACGGCTGTAGCTAATGAGAATGTATCCATCTCAGGAGGCGAAGTAAAACTGGATGATACCCGGCGCTCTGTAAGAACAGTAGGCGAATTTGAAAGTATTGACGAGTTACGGAATATCATTGTCAAAAATGAGAATCAGAATGTTGTCCACCTCAAAGATGTAGCCACCGTTATTGACGGCTATGAAGACCCTACAAGTTTTGCCCGTCTCGACAGGCAACCGGTAGTTTCCGTGCAGGTCGTTAAAAAAGGCGGAGAGAATTTGCTGAATGCCACAAAAAATATCATGGCTGAATTGGAGAAAGTGCAAGAAGAACATTTGCTTCCAGAGAATTTAAATATCTCCATCACCAACGACCAGTCGGACATGGTCAAGAAGCAGCTTACCAATCTGGAAAACAGCCTTATTATAAGTGTTCTCTTTGTCGTTATCGTCCTGTTCTTTTTTCTGGGCACACGGAATGCACTTTTTGTAGGTATTGCAATCCCGATGTCTATGTTGTTATCCATGGTTGTTTTAAGTCTGGCGGATTACCGGATCAATATGATGGTGCTTTTCGGAATGATCTTAGCGCTGGGTATGCTTGTGGACAATGCTATTGTTGTGGTAGAAAACATTTATCGATTTGTTTCCGAAGGATATAACAAGTGGCGGGCGGCCAAATACGCCGTAGGAGAAATTGCGGTTCCCATTATCGCTTCCACAGCTACTACCCTTGCAGCTTTCATTCCATTGGCATTCTGGGACAGTATCACAGGGGAATTCATGAAATTCCTGCCGATCATGTTGATTATCGTACTCACATCCAGCCTGTTTGTGGCATTGGTCATTATCCCGGTTATTTCCGGTACTTTCATTAAAAAAGGTGAACATAACGAAAAAAGCAGTCCGGTAAAAGGGATAAAAATTGCTGCCATTCTGGGCGGATTAGCTATTCTCTTTTATGTTTCCGGAATTAATATTTTGGGAAGTCTGCTTGCCATTGCTGCTATTGTCACGTTATTCAATGTGTTTATATTCACTCATATTGGCAAATGGTTTCAAAATGTTTTTCTGGTCGTCTTAGAAAGGGTTTACACGCGGATCCTGACCTTTGCCCTTAGCGGCACAAAGCTCTATCTTTTCTTCTTCGGGACAATAATCCTGCTTGTAATTACAATGGGCTGGTATTTTTCGAGTAATCCCAAAGTTTTATTTTTCCCTGAAAACGAACCCAGCTACATTAATGTCTTAGCAGAGCTGCCGATAGGCACCGACATTAGAGCTACCGATGCATTTATGAAGGATATGGAAGAAGATGTTCGGGATATTGTAGGAGAACGCAAAAAAATTGTCGAGTCCATTCTTACAAATGTCGGTAGCGGGGCAGTTTTGGAAGACGGCGGAGGCAACAGCCCCGGCGCCAAGCCCAATAAAGGGCTGATCACCATTAACTTTGAAGATTATGAATTCCGGGGAGACTATGAAACATCACAGATTATGCGGGACCTCAGCAATGAGCTTATCCGCAGATATCCGGGTGTTCAACTCACCATAGAAAAAAACAGAATGGGACCGCCCACCGGCAGGCCGATCAATATCGAAGTAAGTGGAAAAGAATTCAACACTTTGCTTAAAGAATCGGATAAAATGCTACAGACTATTGAGGATGCTGAAATCGATGGCATTGAAGGTATGAAGATGGACCTGGAAATCGGTAAGCCGGAAATGATTGTTAGCGTTGACCGCGATAAAGCGCGTCGCTTTGGCCTGTCCACCGGACAAATCGGTCAAACCATCCGTACGGCCTTATATGGGAAAGAAATCTCCGACTTTAAAATCGGAGAGGATGAATACCCCATTATGCTACGCATGCAGGAGGATTACCGCTATGATATTTCTTCTTTGATGAATCAGAAAATAGCATTCCGCAACAATCAGGGCAGATTAATCAAAGTGCCGATCTCTGCCGTAGCAGATTACAAATACAGTACAACATATGGCTCCGTTAAACGCAAAGACCTCAACCGTGTAATCACGCTCTACTCAAACGTAGTGGAGGGCTATAACCCAACCGAAGTCAATGATCAGATAAGAATAGCCTTGTCCGATCTTGAATTAGCCGAAGGCTACAAATACAAATTCACGGGAGAACAGCAAGACCAGCAAGAGTCCATGCAGTTTTTGATCCGGGCAATGCTTATTGCCATTTCCCTGATCTTAATGATCCTTGTCTCCCAGTTCAATTCTCTGGTAAAACCAATAATCATATTGATGAGTGTCTTGTTCAGTACTATCGGCGTGTTTGGTGGTCTGGCTACTTTCAGTATGGACTTTATCGTTGTTATGACCGGTATCGGTATTGTTTCCCTGGCCGGTGTTGTTGTGAATAATGCCATCGTGCTTATCGATTATATTGAATTACTGAAAAAAGATAAACGACAGGAGCTGGGCATGGAAGAAACGGCCGTGCTGCCTATTGCTGAAGCGACAGACTGTATCATCCGCGGAGGTAAAACCCGTTTGCGTCCGGTATTACTGACGGCCATTACTACTATTCTTGGATTGCTACCTATGGCTATAGGACTGAATATAGATTTTGCCGGTTTATTGAGAGACTTCCAACCCAACATCTATTTTGGCGGAGACATTGCCAATATGTGGGGGCCCATATCCTGGACCGTCATCTTTGGTTTAACCTTTGCCACTTTCCTCACGCTTATAATTGTGCCGGTAATGTACCGGATTACCACAAAACTGCAAATCTTCTTTAGCGGATTATCTAAAAAAGATTAGCCTATATTATTCATGAAGAATACAGGATAAAAAAACCGCCGTGAGTATAAACTCCGGCGGTTTTATTTTTTTCCCGAATCACGATTAGTCAATATAAATTTTCTTCCGAATCAGACTATCATTACTATTGACCTTTATGATATAAATGCCACTGCTCAATTTTCCCGTTGGGATAACCACATTATTTCCGGAAATCTCTTTTCTATAGCGGACCTTTCCATTTAAATCATACAGTTTTACCCTTAATTGACCGGAAGACTTGTTAAGATTAATTTTTAAATGATTATCCAGATGTAAGACTTTTACTGTCTCCTCCGAATCGAAATGAACCATAACAGGGCCGTGTAATTCATTATCACCATCAAAATCCACCTGATTAATGCGATAATAATTGAATAAACGCATCGGATGCTTGTCAACAAAACGGTAATCCATTAATTGATTCGAATTTCCACTGCCTTCCACCATTCCGATATTCTGATAATCTTCTCCGTTTCCGGAACGTTGAATCTGAAAGTAATCATTATTGATTTCACTGGCCGTAGTCCATTTAACAACTACATTTTCCTTTCGTTGCTTAGCATCCAAAGCGACCAGTTCTACAGGTAACACATCATCATCCGGATCCACGATACCCAGTGTATAAATATTTGCATCGGTTATACTCACATCATTGAAAGACACTTTCTGTCCGTTTATAGAAGAAGCTCCCGTCACCTGCGCCGTCCAGTTTCCGCCAGGTGCTTTTGTGATCAGATGAAAATTATTGGGGTCAGTGGTATTAATCACCGTATTCAAATCTGCCTCATTAAAATCGAAGGTTAAATTAATATTCAACGCATTTCCTGCATCTGTTTTATTAAAATACCATACGCGTTGCCAGGTTTTATCAACACCGGCCACTCCGCCTGTATCCACAATGGAATTTGACGTTGAATTATGGCCTGCAAACAGATAATCTCCAGTGTTATCAAGGCCTGCATATGAAGCAATTTCTATCCCTGCGGATTTCGACAGTTGATGATCCCCGTCACTTTCTTTTCCAATTCCGATAACGTCATAATCGTAATCTCCGTTGGAGCTAAGGTCTCCGGTATAAAGATCATTCACAGACATCGTAATATCATATTTCGCAGATAGCGCATTATTCACGATATTATGTTCTGCATCATTTAATGCACGCTGAAAAATAATTAGTTCAGCCAGGTCCATTTCCGTATATTTACCATAATTGTGATTCATAGTCCCGATGATCAGATCACGCGGGCTGTTTTTAATACTTGTACTGGTATTTGAGCCGGATTCTACTACCGAATTGTTTACAATAATTTGCGATCGTGATGGTTCTTGCCTGCTACCATCAAACTCGAAACCCTGAAGACGTGTAACACCGTAGTTATAGGCTGTTGAAGTATTGAAACGTTCATTGTTGGTATTTACATCCAGATACAGATTATCTCCGTTCCAATAAAAAAACGCATATGCATATTCATCAATATCAGACCCATAAGTTTTTCGCTTGCCAAGAATTGCGTTCACATCACCCGAACTTTGATAAATTTTAGCTACAGACATCATATAAAGACCGTTGGTGCTATCCAGGTCATCTGAGTCGGGCACTTTAAGTTCCGTATTATTTCCACTAAAATAAACAACGGGAAAGCCATTTATCGTTTTCGTGGTATTATTAAATGCGGGCGGATTTTGATTATCATCCGGAGACAGGCCATCATTAGAATTACCCGAATAATCAGGCCAATTGGTTACTAAATCTCCGTCGTTTAAGTTTGAAATACCGTCTGCTTTCAGCCAGAGACCCATAGAAGAATTGTCTCCAATACCGCCGGGTCCGTTTTGGCTCCACATTATCAATGGAAACAAGGCCAAAACCAGCATGAAGGAAAAACTGTAGTTTTTCAACATAAAGATTAACTATTAAAGGGGGTTTGTATTAACTCTCTTTTACAAAATTAATAAAACTTTACTAAATAACGACGTTCTGTGTAAAAGAAAGATATAGGTTATCCTTTCTATGCGATTGGCTATTCAGGCTGTTGAAAAACAAGAAATTTTTGATTTAAGCGTCTTGCAGCCGTACATTCTCAGCTTTCCCTCTTCAAACCAAAAGCTGAAATAAACCAAACATAAATGCCACACCTGTAAACCATCCGGTGTATACCTGGGCCGGTGTATGTACGTTCAGTTTCAGGCGGGCAAATCCGGTGAGTCCGGAAATAAAAATCAGCAAATAAGTAAAAACCTCATCCACGCCAAATACAAAAGGAGATAACGCAATAAAAAGTCCCGTAAGGCCTCCCAGGGCCATCATGTGAATACTGATCTTCCAGAAACTGTTAATGACCAGCGCAAGCACAATCAACAAGGTAGCTCCTAACAAAAACAAGCCATAATAGCCCGGGATTTCAAAAGATTTGATCAGCATATAAGCCAGATAAAACGAAAAGCCTGTGGCTAAAAATGGAACAGCTCGCTCTTCGCGTTTTTCCAGTCGTATTGAAGATATCATCTTCGTTTTTTTCATCAAAAAAATTGTAACAGCAGGCATTAAAACCGTCATCAGTACAATTATTCCCAGAATCATCAAACGGGCCTGAGCCGGTAAAAGCAGCGACAGATAACCATCACTAAACAAGATGATCAGAGAGCCATAGAAAGGGATTAACACAGGGTTGAATAACGTTGAGAAAATATTAGCCAGCTTCTTTTCCATACCGATCCCTTATATTTCTTTTCGCAACCGGGCAACCGGAATATTTAACTGTTCACGATATTTTGCTACCGTTCGCCGGGCAATATTATACCCTTTTTCTTTTAAGAGCTTGGAAAGATGCTCATCGGTGATTGGCTTTCGTTTATCTTCGGAATCGATAAAATCCTGAAGTATTTTTTTCACTTCGCGTGTAGAAACGGACTCCCCGCTTTGTGTTTGCATGGATTCGGAGAAAAAGCTCTTCAGCAGGAATGTCCCAAACGGCGTTTGCACATATTTGCTGTTGGCCACCCGGGAGATGGTTGAGATATCCAGGTTAACAATTTCAGCGATATCTTTTAGGATCATAGGGCGGAGTTTGGTTTCATCGCCGGTAAGGAAATAATCCCGTTGATAATTCATAATCGCCTCCATGGTAATATAAAGCGTGTGTTGCCGCTGCTTTATTGCATCAATAAACCATTTTGCCGAGTCAATTTTTTGTTTGACAAACATGATGGCATCCTTATCCTTCTTCGTTTTTTTCGCTTTTTTCTCGGAATAAGCCTGCAACATATTTTGGTACGACGGACTGACACGGAGCTCCGGCATATTGCGATGATTCAGCTGTAAATTCAGCTCACTGTTTTCTATGGTAATAATAAAATCCGGAATAACATAATGACTGGGTTTGGAAGTTTGCTCCAATGAATTTCCCGGCTTGGGGTTCAGTTGGAGTATTTCCTCGATAGCGGCTTTTAACTCCTCTTCAGTAATTCCGTAACGCTTAATAATTTTATCGTAATGCTTCTTGGTAAACTCTTCAAAATAGCGATCCACCACATCCAGTGCATGTTTCACGGATTTATCGTCACGATCTTTACGTTTAAGCTGCAGATAGAGGCATTCCCGCAGGTCTCTTGCCCCAATCCCCGGCGGATCCATCGATTGGACTACATTCAACATCTCTTCAATTTCCGACTTTTCCACCTCCATATTGCGGGTAAAGGCAAAGTCATCAACCATGGCATCGGTGCTTCGTTTCAGATATCCCGAGTCGTCCAGATTACCGATGATCATATCAGCAATCATAAACTGACGATCGTCCAGATCAAACAAAGCCAGTTGCTCTTCCAGCATCTCATGGAATGTCGTCCCGGCAGCATACGGAATTTGCTTATCCTCATGCTCGCCGGAATTATTGTTTGACGTGTAGCGGTACGCAGGAATTTCTTCATCGTCAAGATAGTCATTCACATCAAACTCATCCGCCTGATTTTCTTCTTTCTCGTATTGCTCCTCCAGACTTTCTTCATTCGGATCATCCGAATATTCCTCCAGGGCAGGGTTTTCCTCGATCTCTTGTTTTATGCGCTGCTCCATGGCAGTAGTAGGCACCTGCAGCAGCTTCATCAACTGAATTTGCTGAGGCGAAAGTTTTTGCAGGAGTTTTTGCTGTAATTGCTGACTTAACATGAGTTTTCTGTGATTATACCTTTTATTCTATGCTTCGAAAATAACAAAAAAACCTTTTCAGGCAAAAATGTTTATTAAAACCTTAATGCTTATTAAAATTCGGCATTCTGCGGGGTTCTGGGGAAGGGGATCACATCGCGGATATTACCCATTCCCGTGACAAACAACATCATACGCTCAAATCCAAGTCCAAACCCGGCATGAGGCACGGTGCCGTACTTGCGGGTATCCATAAACCACCACATCTCTTCCGTGGAGATATTCATCTCTTCCATGCGCCTGACCAGCTTGTCATAGACTTCTTCCCGCTGCGAGCCACCAACGATCTCACCAATCTGCGGGAATAAAATATCCATCGCCCGCACCGTGTCATCGTCGTTTTGTTTCATATAAAATGCCTTGATATCTTTTGGGTAATCTGTAAGTATCACCGGCTTGTTGAAATGTTTTTCAACCAGATACCGTTCATGTTCCGACTGCAGGTCGGCTCCCCACTGCTCAATGATATAATTGAATTTCTTTTTCTTGTTGGGTTTGGAATTTTTTAATATATCAATCGCCTCGGTGTAGGTCACCCGTTCGAATTCGTTATCCCTGACAAATTCAAGCTTTTCAATTAATCCCATGGCGGAACGCTGGTTCTGCGGCAGGCTTTTCTCTGCATCTTTCTGTCTGTTATCGAGAAAATCAAGGTCTTCGCGGCAATTCTCCAAAGCAAACCGTATAAGATACTTAAGAAAATCTTCGGCCAGGTCCATATTGTCATCCAGGTCATTAAAGGCGACTTCAGGTTCGATCATCCAAAACTCCGCCAGGTGACGCTTGGTATTGGAATTTTCGGCACGGAATGTCGGGCCAAAGGTATACACCTTCGACAGAGCAAGCGCTGCAAGTTCCGCCTCCAACTGCCCGGACACGGTAAGGTTTGTCTTACGGCCAAAAAAGTCCTTTGAGTAATCCACATTCCCTTTTTCATCTTTGGGCGGATTGTTCAGGTCTAAGTTCGTTACATGAAACGTCTCTCCGGCCCCTTCGGCATCCGAAGCGGTGATGATGGGCGAATGAATGTTATAAAACCCATGATCATGGAAATATTTATGAATCGCAAAAATCATATTGTGTCGCAGACGATTCACAGCACTAAAGGTATTGGTACGAAAGCGAAGATGAGCAATCTCCCGCAAAAATTCCAGCGAGTGCTTTTTGGGTTGTAGCGGATATTTTTCCGGATCCGCCTCACCATAAATCGTAATCTCCTGAGCTTCCAGCTCTACCTTTTGTTTTTGCCCCTGCGACTCTTTTAAAACGCCGGTAACGGCAAGCGATGCTCCCGTATGAATCCGGCTTAACAAATCCTGTCCGATTTTTTCTACCTCCGCAACGACTTGCAAACTGGACAATACAGAGCCATCATTGAGTGTGATAAAAGCTACATTCTTACTGGCTCGTTTGTTTCTTACCCAACCCTTTACAACCATCTGCTTTTCAACCGGCTCTTTAGCTAATATTTCTCTAATCTCCGTTCGTTTCATATGTCTAAAATTTTCAAAATATTGATAATGTCATTATTATGTTTTCTTGCTTTTATCTCTTACTGTCATTTGCTTCGCGTCATTTATCCGTCTTCGACGGATGTCATTTGTAGTCATTTGCGCTTCGCGCGTCATTTCGCTTTACTATGCTCTAAGTCATTTTACTTCAGGGCTTTCTAAGACGGTTATATTTGAAAGCAACCGGACACAGAAGTATAGAAAATGACTATAAATGACCATTAATGACTACTAATGACAATAAATGACATTGTTTTCTTTGCATTATCCAACTTGTCCAGCCCTTTAATCATTCTCCTGTGTGTCGAAAAAATTTTCGCCATGGAGGTTTCATATATCTAAAATTTTGTTCTGTGTTCCTTGTTCGTTGTTTGTTGTTTGTCCGCTAATTTCTCTGATTACACACCAGTTAACGCGGATTTAGTGTATTCTTATTCGCAAATGTAATTCATAATTCGTAATTCAAGATATCCATCACCGCACTCTCGCATCATAGCCAACTCGCATCTTCGCATTTAATCATTCTCCTATGTGTCGAAAAAATTGTCGCCATGGAGGTTTCATCTTTCTGAATTTTTCAAAATATTGATAATGTCATTATTATGTTTTCTTACTTTTATCCCTTACTGTCATTTGCTTCGCGTCATTTTGCTTTACTATAGTCTAAGTCATTTACTTCAGGGCTTTCTGGTACGGTTATATTTGACAGCAGCCGGACACAGAAATATAGAAAATGACTATAAATGACCTCGATGAAACAAAAAACAATTTCATGAGGTAAACCATTAATGACTACTAATGACCATTAATGACTATAAATGACCACCAATGACTTACTTCTGCATTCTCCTTTAGCGCTGTGATTATAATAGAGTTTCAGGCTAACTTGCGGATTTTTAACACATCCGGATAAATGCTATCTTCATTTTTTTCTTTAGCATTGCAAATATCGGTAATCTTTAGAAAATATACTGTATTTGTATGAAAATCACATAAAATTTTACGCAATTTCCCGCGGATATTCCACTTCTATGGATCATCAAAGGCAACAACCGTATAAATCCGGGGACCTCCCTAACGCCGGGATATCGTTTTACTCTTTGAAGGAAGGCAGGTCTCCGAGATAGATACTATCTGAGCTAATACTGTAGTCGTGGCGCGCAAAGGCAAAATAAACATGGATTGTATCTCCCTTATAATCGGAAGGAAGTTGCAAAAGAGCAGCTTTGTCCTTTCGTTTAGGGCCGTTAGCAATCCAAACAGAATGTTGTTTGTCTTCATTATATGCTACCAAAAGAGCATAATCGGTGGGTTTTGCAGAGCCCTGATCACTGTTGTCGTCCCATTGCACAGATACAACCGTCGGCGATGTCAGGGTATAATGGGCATTTTGGGGAGGAGTAAGATCGCCATGACTCAACAGCACAGCGGAATAGTCCAGATGCAAATCCGGGGGTGCACCCGCTATCGCATTTTTCATGTTCCAGGACATCGCTTTATTGTATTCCGTCATGTTGATCGCATATTGCCGGAAACTAAGTTTTATGAACTCTTTTACGGGCCTTATAAAATCCAGAACAAGTTTAAACCGGGTTCGTTGTTGAATCTGAGCCTTTGTTTTCGGGTCATGAAAACCTGACGGACGACTACGAAAGTAACTTATCCCCTTCCAGCTTCCGGCCACCAGGTTGGATATCCTGCCGGACAACCCTCCTAACAACCCTTTGTTTGTACGTGCCATAATCTGATGTCTTAAAGTAAATATACGATTTTGTTTAATTGTCTTACTAATATACAATATTTTACAAATAAATACAAGGGGTTTAACTCTTAAAAAGTTGTTTTTTCCTTCTTCTTTTCTTTTACTCTAAAAGGAAGAAGAAAGGAAGGAAAAAGGAACAAAAGAGGAACAAGAAAGGAAGAAAATAAGGAACAAACCACTCCGAAATAAGTCAAATCGTAACAGTGTGCAAATCTAGTGCTACACTCTCTTTTGGGCTCTGGCACGCCCCCTCATATTAGACCAGAAATCTGTTTAGCAGTGCATTATCATAAACGATAAATATAATCTTTGCTAATTAGTTGAATTAAAAAAAATCTATTGCTGATTATTTTATATTTCTTTATATTTTTACGGTATAATTCAAAACCAATAGTTATGATAAAATCTTTACGCTTATTATTTGTTGCCACTGGCCTGATGGTAGCATTAACAGCAACAGCACAACCGACAATTACCGGATCAGGAATCAATTATGTTATCGGAACATCGTTCACTAACAAAACATGCAATTATGTAAGTGAAGGAAGCTCCGGTGCCAATCAGACATGGGACCTTAGCTCTATGACGGTTACCAACAGTACTCAGATAAGCATTGAATCGCCTGCCAACACGCAATACAGCAGCAGCTTTCCCGATGCAAATATTGCCTGGGTTAACGGTAGCAGCGGTCAGGTTGCATATTATAATGGCAGCGCCTCATCACTTAAGTTTTATGGAATGCATATTCCCGGCACAGCTACGCTTTCTTACGATGATCCGGAAGATCAGCTTCAGTTTCCGATGACCTATAATGACTCTTTTACAGATACGTGGTATACTGAATATACCGCCAATGGAATAACCTTTTACAGAGAAGGCACAACCACAGTTACAGCAGATGGCTATGGCACACTTATCACGCCGGAGGGAACTTTCAACAATGTGCTGCGTGTACATACCGAACAGGTTTATCAGGACTCGGCAACCATTAGTGGCTCACCCTATGTTATAGATTATGACACAGATGTATACTCCTGGTACAAGGAGGGTTACCATTCTTATCTGGCCAGCACTTTTTCGCTTAGCAGTACCAACGGCCCACAGTCTTCTGCATCATATATTTCAAATCTTCCTGTTTCCACGAACGAGATAACAAGGGATATCAGTTGTAAGGTTTTCCCGAATCCGGCTTCAGAAAAGATAAATATAGAACTATCTGCCAAAGACGATGTAAGCGTGAAACTAGTCAACTCCGCAGGACAACAGGTGAAAACTACTGTTCACAAACAGGGCCAAAACCTTCAGATTGATGTATCCGGCCTGCCCGAAGGACTGTATTTAATCCGCATCGTGCAGGGTGAAACCAACCTGATAACGAAGAAAATTGTGGTGAAACACTAACAACCGTTAGGAAAATACGAGTTGCGAGTTATGAGTCTTTCATATCTCCAAATTCGTAATTCATAATTCGTAATTTAGTCCTATTCCAAAACAGCCCAAATAAGACTACTCCAGCAAGACCTAATCCATAATCGCCCAATTCGTAATTCATTCAATCCTAATCTCTTGAACTACGAATTGCTTTCTGGATACTGCCGATTATCTTTAATAACTCCTCTGCTTCTAACAGGAGACTCAAGCTTTCTTCTTCTGATAAATAATCGGTTGCCTTAAGTAACCGCAACCAATAAAGCGTCTCTCGAGCTTCTTTATAGGAAATTGTAAGTTTTGCAAAAAAATCTCTTTCACTCTGACCACCAATAGCTTCTTCTACATTGGCACCAATGGAAGTACCAGCCCGTAATAATTGTTTTGAAAGAACAAATTCCTTTTTCTGTTGACATAAATATTTATAGAGTTTTACAATCCGAACAGCAAAGGCAAAACTCTTCTCTTGTAACACATTCCCGTTTTTCATTAGACCAGGCTTTAATTTATTCAGTATTTAAAATTACGAATTTTTTAATTACGAATTACGAGTTGTGAATCTTTCAATTACGAGTTGCGATTGGCTTCTTATTCGCTGTTATTTGTTCGCGGTTCTTTAATTACGAATTACGAGTCTTTCGATTACGAGTTGCGATTGGCTCCTTATTCGCTGTTATTTGTTCGCGGTTCTTTAATTACGAATTACGAGTCTTTCATATCTCCAAATTCGTAATTCATAATTCGTAATTTAGTCCTATTCCATAACACCCCAAATAACGCTACTCCAGCAAGACCTAATCCATAACGCCCCAATTCGTAATTCGTAATTCGTAATTCAGCCCTTTTCAAAACAGCCCAAATAACACTACTACAGCAGGATTTAATCCATAACGCCCAATTCGTAATCCTCCTCCGCTGCCGGCTTTCAACCTCACCTGACTTTTTTGCTAAAACCACACTATCCCACAAAATTTTTTTACCTTTACAAAACAGAACCTGTTTATTTCAAACAATTATCAAAGTGGTTTTCAAACGGACTGCTCTTATATTCAAGCAAAAACAACAACATAAATGAAGAATAGAATTATTTCTCTGATTGTAATCTTATTTTTATCCAGTTGCAACATGGAATCCACCATGGAAAAAATAATTCCAACTGAAGTAGATTCTTTTGCCAGGCAATTTATTTCGGATGTTCAAAATGGAGATATTTCCCATTGTTTAACAAAGGTTAGTGAAAAGAGCAAAAATGAGGGAACCATAAAATTTCTTACCAATACGTCAGCAAATATTAGCTCCTATAATATTAACTCTTTAAGAATGATAAATGCAAGGCAAACAAGGGAAATCGGAAAAAATCCCGTAACAAACTATTATATTGAATATGAGCAAGAAGTTGCTGATGGATTTCTTCTTTTTATGATGACGATAAGGAAATCAAAAGGGACACTTAAAATTTCCAAAATGGATGGACGATTAATGGAATCTTCACTTTCAGAAATAAATCGGTTTACCTTTATAAATAAATCTTTTCGGCATTACCTGTTTTTCACCTTACTTTTACTTACGGTTGGTTTTATTGTGATCACTTTAATTACAGCCATCCGAACAAAGTTAAAATTCAAATGGCTTTGGATAATTGGAATATTAATAGCGTTTGTCAAATTTGAATTAAACTGGACAACAGGAGAATTGGGATTTCAGCCGCTATCCTTTCAATTATTAGGTGCTGGATTTACAAAAAGCGGATTAGTCGCACCCTGGATGCTCTCTTTCTCAATACCATTAGTGGCATTTGCATTTTGGGTAAAAAAATACCAAATCAAAAGAGCCTCTAAAGAAACGCAAAGATTTGAACAAACCATTGGACAAGATAAAGAATAATGCAGTTATTCCGGCTCTGAAAAGAATATTCTAACACAAGAATAAAAAAATGTAACAACACACTCAGTTATAAAGTTTTACTTTACAACTGAACAAGGCTTAAAACATCTGATATACTTACAAATACGCATTTAACTTCATTAAACACAACCCAGGCACAAAAAACAACCTTAACACTCAAACCTATTTTTCCTGCGATGCTTACTTAAATATTCTGCTGAGGGAAAATACTTTTCTTCAGCTGGCAGGATAATTTCCTGCTGCTCATACTGACGGAGGCTGTGGAAAGGGCTCTGATCCCGCAAGGCAGGATGGACCAGCACCCGGTAATCAGCGGAGATAGAAATGGCGCCGCTGTCGAAAGCCCGGTGAAAGGTAGGACTCATCGCAATGCCATTGCGAACGGAATCATTGTAACTCTCGGCAAAGGGAATGATGTGGCAGGCATCGAGAAGTGGTTTTTGGTTTCTGTATTCCACTTTCAGACCGGTAACCGCACATTGGTTCCCATATATTTCCATTATAACTTCGCGAAATTTAGCATTGCGTATCACAACAAACTCTTCCCTGGCATCCGTATGCTGCTCTTCTATCTGTCTTTTTACCTTACGGGCATAGTTGTGCTCCGGCTCATTCAGCATCTGCGATTTTATGAACTCGGACTAGAAGCAAATTATTTATTCAATTTTTCTATTCGTAATGCAGTAATCTCTATAGTTTTCCAGTGCATTTTTACTTTTTGTTTTTAAGTCGATCAAAAAGTAATTATCTCTTATGTAATTCAATAGTTTATCGAATATTACATGGTGTTCAGTTCTAGTTTTTGAAATATCTTCAAAATCCCTATATACCTCTCTGCCTTTAAGTTTGTTTTCCTTTACATGTACATATGTATTAGGAGTTCTTATATGATGGGTAATTGAACTTTTATCATATATAAATTTGTAAGATACCAAATGTCCAAGTATTCTAATGTAGCTTTCAACATGACCATCAAGTTTTTTGTCATAAATCTTACATTTATGCGAATAATATAAGGTTGCAAATTTTTCGTAATAAAAAACTATATCAAATAGGAAGCTCTCAGGTAAATTTTCAAGAAAGTTTTCTATAGACTCAATATGAACAAAATCTAACAGTTCATCCAAAGTACGATAGTCTCGTTTCTTATGGACATCCTCTATGTTTCCAAAGGCAATATTATTTTTAGGAGGTTTGTTTTTAATAATAAGTTCCAGTTGTTTTATCAAATCCGTCTTTAATTGCCCCTTGCCACTTTTATCATTTTTATCCTTAATTGTAAAGGCATTAATTCTTCTTTTATCTATGTCAAATGGTAAATTATTTTGGAAATCCCCATAACTTTTATTAAAAACCAATATAATTCTTTCCCAACCTAGAACGGAAATAGCGTAACCAAGTTCTATCAATACATTAGGATTAGAAAACCGAACTTTTTTCTCATTTGATCGAGAATCAACAAAAGTTATATCGCAAAGAAATATGTCACAATGGCGAATTTTATCAAATATAGTTGATGGAATATCAGGGCTTCCACTCTCGCCACGAGTAGCCTCATCAAGAGCAATATGAACTCCTTCATTGTCTTCTTCAATTGATGTAATAGCTTTTTTAATACCGAATCTAATTGCGTTTTGATTAACATCGCGAGGCAGGTTAGATTGCCAGGAATAAAATATTTTAACCTTATCTTTCATATTAACTACTCAAATTAAAGAAATTGATTTTTTTGTGGCAACCAAATTAATAATTTTATTACCTTTAAAATCCATTAACGCCAAAAACAATTAATTATGCCCTGTAGAGTAGGAATTACAACAAATCCAGAGGAAAGGAAAGCTTATTGGAACAGAAATGTTCATGGATTATCCAATTGGAGAATAATTGGAACGCATCAATCGAAACAAGATGCACAGGAACAGGAATCAAATTATGCATCTAAACATGGGTGTCATGCGCATCCTGGAGGAGAAGATGTGCCCGGACCATGGTATGTTTACAGATTTAATTATACCAGAAAAAAGTAAAAAGGTTGAAAGGTGGGATTCGAACCCATAGCAAATATTAATAGGTTCTTGCAAAGAACAACTCTGCAAAAACAGGAAACCTATTTAGGTCTATTCTTTGGCTTTGTTATCCCGGTCTTTGGTTTGATTTCTTTTGGTCTTCTGGGAGGCTTTACTGCTCCTTTTTTTTCTAATTTTTTAGCCATGGTATATTGTTTATAAGTTACACGATATAAAGATAATAAAAAATATTATACCAGTAATTAAGAATATTAACGCGGACCAGTTAAATACGTCGGTAATAACATCCGTTTTATCACTTTTTTTCTTTTTACCGGCCAATTCCAAATCCATAGATATCAAGGAAGTTTTATGTGAGATTAAAACAAGTAACAACGACAATGCAAATAATGACCATGAAGCAATCAGAAGTCTTACATCTGTTTCATCAGTAACCTTCACTATCTCCTTTACAAAACCAAGAGTTAAAACCAGTGCACCACTGGAAAGATAAACCAATAATTTATCGAATTGCTCAGAAGAATATTCCCTGATTTTCAGGATTGTATTTTTCCAGTCGTCCTTTTCTTGAATTTTCTTTTTTAATCTTCGCAAAATAACTGATTATTAATTTTTTGTATCTTAGATATTTTCAAACAAAAGTTGCGCGAAACTCTTCTCAATTCGAAATATTTTTGTTTATTTGCATCCCTGATAGCACCAATGACAAAGCGTGTATTTTTCATGTTAAAAGCTATTCTAGTGATTTCAGGATTTTTATTTTTATATCCATCGACAAACTCCTGTAGAAAATCTCTAAGATAATACTTATTAATATAGCTTAAATTTTCCTGCTTTTCAACTATATGATTATAAATCGAAATATATTTTTTTATATAATCATAAATTTTATGTTTTTTTGAAATTCCTTCTTGTTGAGTTTCCAGATGCATTTGTAGTTTACTGAGGTCATCTGCTGAATCATCAACAAGTTTCTGTACTTTCTTATGATTTTCAACATACTCTCTACCTGCCTCCGAGACAATTCTTTCTATATCTTTTAACAAACCTTCAAGCAAATCGATTTGTTTATATAAATCTTTTAAATTCTGTATCCATTCATCACCTTTTTGTTTATTTTTAGATTCCAGACTGTAAAAAACATCTTTACTAATCATTATTAAACGCTGAAAATGCTGAGTTGTAACCAACTGAGGCTGCTTATACTCAATAAAATCTTGTGCTTGTTTTTCCTCATATTCTTTTATTAATTGTATCTGCTTTTCTATTACCTCTACAACGCTATTACTCAGTGAATTATGATATTCACTAATTCTTTTATTGGTCTCATTTGCTTTTCTTATTTCTTTAGATTTGTCCTCTTGCTGACGTCTATAATATAACCATAGTGCAAGTATAAACCCTACAAATGCACCAATAGATGATATCAGAACCTGAGACCAGAATGAATGCTTAGCTAAAAAATAAAAGAACCAGAAAATATCCATAATGATAATAAATTAAACTTTTACTCCACCTCCAACACCTTCGTACTTTCCTCACCAAACTGGCTGACTACGCGGACGGCTATCTTTTGATCCTTCTTCGTTTCGATGGGATGGGATTTAAACCCGTAAAGCCGATCAAAAGCTTCATCGTCAATCTCGATTTTCAAGGTACGTTCAGCTTTCTTCTTGCTGTTTTGTTTGGCTAAATTGTCAAGGCCTTTCTTCCATTTTTTGAATTCCTCTTTGCTCCCACCACAGAAAAAGACCTGTTTGACTATAAAGTTACTGCCATCATAATCATCATCCACCATCCAGTAAGCAATATCCTGTATATTACGGGCTTTGACCTGGTCTTTGATGGGATCGTAAATATCCAGCCCTTTTATTTCGGCCTGCACCTGACCGTCACCTGCAGGGACCAAATCCACATCCGGCTCCCCAATTGTTATGAATGAGCCGGCTTTTTTGTCTTTCTTCATAAGCCCCTCCTGCATCAGATCATCATTCATGCGAACCTTTGTTATCTCAAAACTACCCATGCTGGTGGTTTGCTGCATGTTTTCAATGTCGCTGTCAAAGCTAAAGCCTAACACTATGAGCCAGTCGGCATCACCTTTCTGGCGGCACTCTTTCACGGCCTGACTCACTGATCTTTTGGCTACAGTCCCAAATTTCGGTCCAATGTGCATATATGCTTTCTTTTCACCTTCTGAAGATTGATAAAATCCTTCGGCATGCAGGTAAGGCGAAGTAAGCCGCTCCACACGGTTAAAGACGGCCTTTTCGCCGCGAATGCCGTTCTTTACACCAGCTGACTTCAAATGTTCAAAGACATTTTGCTCGAAATTTTGATTTTCTTCATTATCCCGGTTGAGTTCTTCCAATTCTTCGGGATTTACCGGCTCAAAACTTTGCAGGGTTTCCACTGTGAAAGGCCCGGAAACACGCATTCGCTTTTTGTCTTCATAGGGTTTGTCATAAAGCGTTTCGGTCTCCGGCTCTTCATCATTAGCCAACGATTTCAGGGTGATGTGCGGTACTTCCTCGTAAACAAAGCCCTGCCGCAAATCATGGGTTTGTTCTGCGTGCAGCTTAGGCTTGATGGTTTTTTTGATCTTGTTTTCTTTTGTGGTTTGTTTTTCCACATTGACATCACTGTACAAATGATAATACGGGAACGTAGCCGTCATCAAACGTTGCTTGGTAATATTCAGGGCTATCCGGCTGGTATCGATGGTAATCCAGCGGCGACCCCATTGTTCGGCGATGAATGCTGTAGTTCCGCTGCCACAAGTAGGGTCAAGAACGAGATCGCCTGGGTCTGTTGTCATTTGAACACATCGTTCTATTGCCCTGTTTACTGTTTGAACAACATATAATCGATTTGAAGAACCTCCAGTAGTTGTGTCTTCCCATAGATTTGTTATGGGAAACAAAGGGAAATCTGACAAATATCTAATATACGATAAAGTTTTACTATTTGAATAAATTCTATTTTTATTTGCAAGATTTTTCATCCCGTCAATATTAGTTTTCCAATGATTATTTGAAGGTGGAGTGTAAACTTTGCCCTCAAATTCAAAATTTTGAGGAGAATTTGATTTTCCCGAAGACAATAAATGATCAAACCGAAAAACTTTTTCAGGCAAATCTTTTTTATTAAATATCTCACCAACAACCTTGGAATATTTATAAGGAGGAGATTCCATGTAATACTTGTAATTTTCATCCATTCCTTTTCCTCTAAAAAGTTGTCTAAATTTACCTTTATTCCTGTCTTTGGCATACCAGATTATAAAGTCAGAAACAGTAGCAATAAAATTACTCTGCACTCCTGTGGTCTTTCTAAAAGTAATTTGACTCACAAAATTCTCACTTCCAAACACCTCATCCATCAGGTTTCTGACTAAATGAACATTTTCATCGGATATTTGCACAAAGCAGGAACCGCTGTCTTTCAGCAGTTCTTTGGCTACCAATAACCGGTCGCGTAAATAACTTAAGTAAGAATGTATGCCCAGCTCCCATGTATCGCGGTAGGCTTTAATCATTTCCGGTTCACCGCTCAGGTGGTCGTCGCTGCCATCTTTCACGTTGCGATCGTTGAGCTTCATCTGCCAGTTGGAGTTGTACTTGATGCCGTAAGGCGGGTCAATGTAAATGGTTTGCACCTGCCCGGCCATGCCCTCCCGCTCCAAAAGGCTGCTCATCACCGTAAGGCTGTCGCCCTGTATTAGGCGGTTGCTCCAGCCATCAGAATGCTTGTAATACTCAGAAACCTTGTCCAACTCGTCATATTGCAGAGCATTGCCAAAAGTTTCATTGATATTAGCAAATAAATCGCCCTGCTCTGCTTCCGGCTTTTCTTCCACGGTTTTATATAGACCTTCTATCAACCGTTCAGGGGCGATATGCTCATGGCGATAAAGTGAACGGATATCTACCTGCAAACGATCCTGCAAATCATCCTTGCCATATTTATTCAACCAGAACAATTCCGGGTCCTGTCCACGATGTACAACAGGATTTTTAGGAATATCCATCGTTTCTTTTCCCTGTTTTACATTCGGGTTCGCCTCTTCATATCCGGCTTCCTCTTTTGAAGGGATGTGTGCGCGTTTGTTTTTGTGGTGGTAAGAGTTGGAGTTATTCATGATATTATTGATTTCTCTGTTTTTATGTTTTATCTTTGTATTTCTTAGCAGCGTCAACGATAGTACCGTTGATATGACGGGATGGCTTTTATGCTTCCCGTTTCTTTTTTAATCACTGTCTCTTTTATACCCAATCCTTTTCCGGTTTTTGTAATTTGGTTCGATTAATTCTTTGATGATTTCATAGATTCTGCGGATGTGTGCGTTTTGTTCTTCTTCTGTGGCTTCCAGCCTTTCTATTTTCTCTAGAATTTCCTCATTGGAGGCAATCAGGCTCCGCATTTTCACAAAAACGCGCATAATCTGAATATTGATGTCAATGGCCTTTTTACTTCTCAAAACACTGGAAAGCATGGCAACACCCTGCTCAGTGAATGCAAAAGGTGAATACTTTGGATGCTTTCCACGACCTTTATTCTCTAAGGTCACAAATTGTGACCTCAAACTATCAAATTCATCTTCTGATAGTTGAAAAAAGAAATCTTCCGAAAATCTTTCAATATTCCGTCTTACTTGTTGCTTTAAAACTTTTGTCTCAACACCATACATTTCAGCTAAGTCAAAGTCCAGCATCACCTGCATTCCGCGGATGCGAAAAATTTTATTCGTTATTCGTGATTCTGTTGGTTGGAGTTTTTCCATAACTGTTGCTTGTTTTTGAGATCACAAATTATACGTTAAAATCTGCAGGTTATCCGGTGTCTTTTTTACAATCTATCATATTTACCATCATCCCAATTTTTGGGATTATTGATAATGTAATTGCGTATCCGCTGATATTCCAAATTATTTCGGAAATAGGATCGTGGTAACGGGTTTGGGGGTTTCGGTGTGTTTTGGTGGGATTGGGGCGGTTACACAGGGGTTGCACGGTGGGTTTATGCCGGGTTTTTGGCGATTACGCCGTGGTTGCACGATGGGTTTGTACCAAAATTATGGCGATTACGCCGTGGTTGTACGGTGGGTTTGTACCAGGATATGGCGATTACGCCGTGGTTGTACGGTGGGTTTGTACCAGGATATGGCGATTACGCCGTGGTAGAGACGCAATGCATTGCGTCTCTACGGCGATTCACGCCAAACCATACGTAATATTCCAATTACCACATCGGTTGCATCCCGTTCCCCACGGCGATTCACGCCAAATCATACGTAATATTCCAATTACAACGTCGGTTACATCCCATTCCCCACGGCGATATACGCCAAATCATGCGTAATATTCCATTACACCGTCGGTTGCATCCCATTTCCCCACGGTGATATACGCCGAATCATAGGTTATATCCAATTACCATGTCGGTTGCATCCCATTCCCCACGGCGATATACGCCAAATCATGCGTAATATTCCATTACAACGTCGGTTGCATCCCATTCCCCACGGCGACATACGCCAAATCATACGTAATATTCCAATTACCACATCGGTTGTATCCCGTTCCCCACGGCGATTTACGCCGATCCATATGGTATATCGTGTTTCCACGTTGTTCGTGGCGGGTTTGTTAAAACGCAACAGGTCATATTTATATCGTTTGCGTTATTGTTAATCAAATTTTTAACGTTATCCATTGAATCTGTCCTCATCCCAATTTTGAAATTATTGATAATGTAATTGCGTATTCGGCAATATTCCAAATTATTTCGGATAATAGATTCGTTGTAACGGGTTTGGGGGTTTCGGTGTATTTTGGTAGGATTGGGGCGGTTACACGGGGGTTGTACGGTGGGTTTGTACCAGAATTATGGCGATTACGCCGTGGTTGTACGGTGGGTTTGTACCAAAATTATGGCGATTACGCCGTGGTAGAGACGCAATGCATTGCGTCTCTACGGCGATTCACGCCAAATCATACGTAATATTCCAATTACAACATCGGTTACATCCCGTTCCCCACGGCGATATACGCCGATCCATATGATATATTGTGTTTCCACGTTGTTCGTGGCGGGTTTGTTAAAACGCAACAGGTCATATTTATATCGTTTGCGTTATTGTTAATCAAAATTTTACCGTTATCCATTGAATCTATCCTCATCCCAATTTTTGGGATTGTTGATGATATAATTTCGTATCCGGCAATATTCCTTATGATTTCGGATAATATGGTCGTAATAACCGGGTTGCCAGTCAAAATCGGCATGATTTTTACGTGTATCGGTGGTTACACTTGATTTAAATCCACGGATAATGGATGCCAGATTTTTGGATTGCGGCCCAAATTGGTTTTTGGGTTGAGGATTTGGTTTATTTTTATTGGGGGTTTTGTCAGGGTTGACGGTTTTGGGATTTTTGGGGGCGTTGGGGTTTTTGGGGGTAGAGACGCAATGCATTGCATCTCTATGGGTCGTCCATTCCCCACGGGTTCCAATACCACGTTGGTTGCGTCCTGCACCTTTCGTATTATATTGATTTTTTCCTATCCAAATAATCGCATGAAAATGATTTGGCATTACCACAAATTTATCCATTGTCAGATTCATATCCGGACGTAAATCGATTGTCTTTAACCATTCAGGTTTGACCAATTTCCCTATTTCCGACAATTCCATTTCACCATCATATATTTCACCAAAAAAATGTTCACGATGTTTGGTGCAAATGGTAATAAAATAAGCGCCATGCCAACCATAATCCCAATTTTGCAATCGGGTGGATGGGATCCTGTATTTATTGCGAAATCTTTCCTTTCCCATATAATTTACTGTTATTATTGGAATTATATATCTAAATTAATCATTTTTCCAATAAAAGGCAATATTTTTTCGGGAATTTTTTAAAAATCAATTTGTATTCGATTTTAATCGT
>JAIPBW010000042.1 GCA_021738505.1 Bacteroidales bacterium
CCTTTGCTAAAACCCAAGATATACCACTCTTGTCTTTTAGCAAAACCAAATTGAGAGGAACCGTATGCGGGAAATCCGCTCGTACGGGTCTGTGGGGGAGCGGCAAGGTAACGAGCCGCTCTACCCGGACACTAATTAGGGAAGATATTCATAAGCCCCTATATCGGGTTGAGCATCTCTGCTATCCCCTTTAAGGTCCTTGGGTATGTTGATTGCAGGGTCTCCGTTATCAATCGCCGGAGATGATGATTGTAAGGTGAAATCAGAATTTCCTTTATCCTCAAATTCCGGATCTTGATTGATAATACAATTATTCCACTTGTTTCCGCTTGTATTTTCTTCAGTTTTGACCAGGCAATGGTTTATGGTGTAATCCAGAAGTGATCCGTCATCAATGTCTTCAGCATGAAACTCATTGGATTGGTTCCCATAGATAATGCTATTTTCAATGGATGCATTAAGATCATTCGATAAAATGGTTCCATCGGATAATTCATAAAAGTTGTTTAAATACACTGATGGCGTCTGCCTTATACCTGATGACCAATAATTCGCTACAGTAATATGTTTTAGCTCATAATTTCCTCCGTTTGTCAGAGCTACGGCATAATTCCCGGCATTGCTGATCTCCATGTTATAACCGGAAATCGAGTAATTTCTTCCCAATAAGCCTATTCCTGTCATATTGCGGATAATCACGTTATCCAGTTGCAGATTATTACCCATTGGAGCATCCAGGGTTTCGGCTTGTATTCCAATGAATCCATTTTCAATAATGGCATGACTGATTTTATTGTCCACACTTCCTTCATTGATCCAAATCCGGTCCCACTGCCCGGGGATATCTTCATAATAATCTTCAAGCCGGTCTCCCTGAAAATGAACCGGATTATTTTCAGTGCCTTCTACCTTAAGGCTGCCGCCTTTATAAACCCAAAGTCCTGAGTTAGCATGAAAATGAACGTCAGTACCTTCAGGAATGGTTAATTCGGCTGTAGAATCAACTACGGCATGACCATATATCACATAAGGTTTGGGACTATCCCAAACAATGCTTTCCCCTTCTTTTGCAACAATATTAAATGGCGGAAGGCCTTGGATATGCTGGTCAGCAACAATAAAGTTAGCATCCTGGCCCCAGGCTACAAGTTTGATGTCTTGTACTTTTCCGTTAGTATTAAAGACAATTGAGTCCGTGATAATCATGGGCTGGTCGGTATTATTCGGATCAACAGTTACCTCGGCAAACACATATAAACTGTCCTTAGCATTTAACTTGACATCATTAAAATCAGTGCCAGATAGTCCATTTACATTGATACGGAATTGAGAATTATTGCCTTTGCCAAGGTGTATATTGGAGATCTTCAAATCTTCATCTTTGGGATTGTAAATTTTAAATTGATGCGTGGAAGAGCCAATGCTGGTAAAAACAGTGTCAAAAAGAACTGTATCCTGTGAAAAATTTAAATTCACGGGGTCTTCCAGAAATTTATCTTTTTGACAGCTTGTAAATACAAACATTAGTCCTGAAAGCATAATGATCAGAAACTTCAGGAGTGGCTTAAAACTGCTTTTTTGTTTTCGACTAATCAAATAAAATTTACTTATATGATCCATAATGGAATAGGTCTCTTAATAATTACAAGTTATTTATCAGGCTGACAATTCAACAATACTGTCATTTTATACCTGAAGTTTGATATTCAATGATATAAATAAACGCAAACATTATATGAATATTCTGTTTGCTATATTTAATTTAATCCATGAGTTTATAGCCCGTTTTTTTATCTTTCTTAATAGCCGGCAGACCTTCTTTCATCCATTCAGGGATGGGTTTATTTTTCAAATAATAATCAAAAAACTGCTTCATACGTATACTCAGATCCACTCTGTTTCCCCAGTGTCTGAGGTTATGTTTATCTTTATAAACGAGCAGATAAGTTTCTTTATTCAGGCGCCTTAATGCATTAAAAAACTCAATTCCCTGATACCAGGGCACAGCTCCGTCGTTTGAATTATGCATCATAAGCAAAGGTGTTTCTACTTTGGGAGCAAAAAACAGCGGGGAGTTTTCAATATACTGCATTGGTTTTTCCCAAAGAGAACCTCCGATGCGGCTTTGTGTTTGTTCATACTGGAATGCTCTGCTCATGCCGGAACCCCAGCGGATACCTCCATAAGCACTGGTCATATTTACAACAGGCGCTCCTGCCATTGCAGCAGAAAAGATATTAGTACGTGTTACCAGATGAGCCACCTGATAGCCGCCCCAACTTTGTCCTTGCACTCCTATGCGTTCCTTGTCAATATAGCCCTGATCTAACATGTGCAGAGTACCGCTAAGAACTGCTTCTTCTGCGCTTTCTCCGGGATATCCGGTTTTGTAATTGATATCTGGGATAAAAATGATATAGCCATCGTTAATATAGCGCGTAAAGTTGATTACCGAATGAGATGGTTTGGGAATATAATGGTTATGGATGTTATCCGAATAACGTTCATAAAAATACACGATCATTGGATAATCTTTTTTCGGATCAAAGGTTTCAGGTTTATATATTAATCCTGAAAGGCTGTCTCCACTATTATCTGTCCAATTCGTACTTTCTACCGTGCCCCATAAATAGTTTTCCTGCTGCGGATTGGCTTCGGATAATTTCGTAATCGATTGAAATGAAATGTCAGATAAAAATACCTCCGGGTAATCTTTGAAATTTCCTTTTCTGAAAATGATTTTTTTAGCGTTTTTTGCTTTTTTAAGCCTATAGTTTTTGAATGCACCTGTATGCAAGAGTTCTGGCTTATTAGCTTTGTTAGTTGTACAAGTGGCATATCCGGCATTTTTATTTTGCCTGTTAAAAACAGAGAGTAACATTTCTTCCGGCAGATATTGTTTTTCCGGGTCCGTTTTGATATAGCGAAAACGGATTTTCTTTTCACGGCCGGAATTATTCGTCAGGTTTATAGGTGATTTTTTACCGGAAGCATCTATTTTCCAGATATCATATTTGTCATAAATGTAAATGTTTCCTTTTTTATCCCAGCCTGCTGCTCCATAAGAACCGGGATTGATCGGCATGTCATGTCGGGTATTATAAAAAGGAATATCCAGTTCTTTTGTTAGATTTGTTTTTGCGTCTTTTTTTATGTTGTAAGAATACCAACAACTGTCTTTTTCTTGATAATAGGCTATATATTTCCCATCTGGAGAAAATCGCACTTGTTTTGAATGCTTTGTTAATATTCGTTTGCGCTTATTGTTTTTTAGGTTGATATGATAGATATCCCTGTATCTTTTTCCTGTCCAGGAAACCTGTCTTTGATAAGGAGCGCGATTGAATCCGAACGCATGTGAACTATTGTTGTTTCTTAGTATTTTAACCTGCTTTAATTTTTTGTTTTCAAGTTGCAAAAACTCCTCTTTTTTCAGGTCATAATATCCTTTGTAATCCCTTTTCTTTTCTTTTTTTAGTTCCCTTTTCTGTTGGGATTGGAGTTTTTTGTCCTGCCAATGCCATATATCTAAATTGTATTTTTCTTCTTTGGTCAGTGTGTCTTCCGGTTGTTTTTCGGGTATGGGAGCGGTCTCAAAAAGAACCCGTTCTCCGTTTTTTGAAAAATTCAGGGTGCTATGTTTTGAAATTTGCCAGCCATCGGGGAGAAAGGCTGTTGTGCTGTCGGCTATCTTAGAGCCGTTTAAAAACAACTGAAAATCTTTTATTTCTGTGGTGTCGCCGGTAAAGATAAAAGCATGAGCATCTCCTTGCCGGTCAGTTGCAATCTGTTTAATTTTCCCCGCCTTTTCAAAGATTTGTTTTGCTTCTTGTGATTCTGTATCGAATTCCCAAAACCGGGCGGTATCTTGTTTTTCTTCTTTATGTTTAATGTGTTGAGTAAAAATCAGCTTTTTCCCGTTTTTTGAAAATTTATAGCTGATAACCTGAGGGAAGGCTTGTTTAAAGTCTGACTCCGGATGCCAGATGACAAGTTTTTTCCCTTGTTTTGTCGAGTTTGTGTCGGCCTGAGTAGTATCATTGGCTGTGCTATCCCGGGCTTTCTTTTGTTCTTTTTCCTTTTTCTCATGCAACCAGGCAACCCAGTCGTTTTTTTCGTCCGGAGTTTTGAATGACTTTACTTCGGGAAACTTAACAATCGTATCCTGATTTACGATAAAAACACCAAGGGAGTCGTTTGGGAATTTTTCTTTGGGAACATCACTTAATTTCCTTTGCTTTAACGTATCGTACTGTGGCTTTATCCGAAAAGCAACAAACTTACTATTGGCGGATATTTTTGCCTTTCCGCCACGAGGAATCGAATCATGAAATGACTGCCCAGGTATATGGATATGCAGGTAACCATCGCCTTTTAGCTTATTCACTTCATAAGTGATGACTTTTCCGTCATTACTGATTTGTGCATTTTGAATATTATTCCACTTATAATATACTTCCGGGACTTCAAACTTTTTTTGGCTAAATAGACTGGATGCCAATAATAATCCGGTAATGATGAATATAATTTTACGGTACATAGCTTTTTTTTATTGGAGTACGAAAGAAACGAATTTCAATCAAAGATCAAAGGAGAACATGAAAATATTTTTTTGAAGACAAAATGGAAACACTTGAACTAATAATCTGTTATTTCATTGTATGAACAATTAGGTTAAATTGCTTATGGATTTACAAATAACAAAACATCAATTTCTGGTTACAGGTGCTTCTGATGGTTTCGGCCGTCAGGTCGCTGAGGTCCTTGCATCAGAAGGGGCCAGGGTAGTGGCAGTAGCAAGAAATGAAGAGAAGTTAAAGGAGTTATCCGATCGTTTTCCGGGCTTGATAGAAACAATTCCCGGCGACCTTTTTGATGATGAATTTCTGAATGAACTGATTGCTAAATGTCAGGATAAACATTTACAAGGTGTATTTGTCAATGCCGGCGGGCCGCCTCCTATGGGCTTTCAGGAATCAGAAATAACGGATTGGGACAAAGCCTATAAGACAGTTGTACGTTGGAAGATCAAACTTGTCAAAGGATTGTTGCCTGTTTTTAAATCAAATGATTATGGGAGAATACTATTCCTGGAAAGTGCATCGCTTCGACAACCTGTGGCAGACCTGGTGTTGAGTAATTCACTGCGGTTGGCCATTGCCGGAGCAGCTAAAACATTATCGCTTGAGGTTGCCGATGAGGGGATAACTGTTAATATTCTTGCTCCGGGATTTCATGAAACCAATGCAGTTAAGCGCATCATTAACAAAAAGTCCGAAACACAAAATATTTCAAAACAAAAAGCAAAGGAACAAATTACTTCAGGTATTCCTGTGGGGTTTGCCGGAAATCCTGCTAATCTCGCTTCATTAGCAACCTGGTTGTTATCACCATTATCCGAATTTGTAACCGGACAAACGTATGTGATCGATGGTGGAAATAGCAGATCGACATCGATATAATAAAAAAGTGTTCTGCTGATTTTAGGAGCAGATATGTTCAAAAGTAAATGGGTGCGGATTTTTCCCAGAATTGGAAAACTTTGTAAGTTTTTTCCGGCGATTTTCTTTAAAATAACCTTTCAATACATATGTCGAAATGTTGGATGTCAGAGGATTTTTTGAGATAGATAAAACGCATAGTTAATTATAATAGAAAAATTGAGGATAAAATTGTATTTTTTTGTCAAAAACTTGCAATTTGAATGGTTTTTTTTATATTTTTGATAATTGTAAGTAGGGATAGTGCAAAAAATATAATTAGTGTTTGTCCATAATGTCCAATTTCTGCGTTATGCTCGTATTTAAAACAGTCATCCCGATGTTACAATCGGGACTCCTTGCTTTTAAATACTTCGCAAGCCCCCGATAAATGCGGGGCAGGCTTTGAACTTGAACATTATGAACTAAACACTTACTTTATTGACAGACTCTAAATAAATTAATTTGTTAAATAATCCATCCGGACAATAATCCGGAAAGAAAGCTATAAAAAGATAGAAACAGGTATGGCATAAATACTCAAGGTGAGTTAACGATAAAAAGAAATCACAATAAGAATTTCAATTTGGTTTAATAAATAAGTAATTTATGAAGCATGTTTACATTTAATTTATTGCAAACATCAACCTGGAAAACAAGTGCTAATTATGGTACTAACGATGCGCAGGAGGCTGATGTTGGTGAGGAAGGAATCCCCCGACAGAGTACCCGCGAAAAATTAGTGCTTGATGAATGTGGTGTGAAAGCCACGCATTATATCAAAAGCTTTGTGGATTATACTAATCCGCAAAATCTGATTGTTTCTACAACGAGCCGTTTTAATATTCTCAATAATGATTTGTCCGGTTATCAGGCGATAGTGAATATACAGCGTATAAATAATATACGCCGGATTAATAAGTTTTTTGAAGCTACAAATGAAATGCTTCATTACGATGGATTGTTTATTGGAGCTGTTGAAACCTACAAATTGAGAAAGAAAAGAATTTTAAATAAATTCCCTGCCGGTTTTAACTGGATGTTTTATACACTTGATTTTATCATCAAACGCGTGTTTCCCAAACTGAAGCCAACACAAAAGATTTACTTTTTGCTTACGCGTGGACACAATAGGGTGCTATCTACGGCCGAGAGTTTTGGGCGCTTGTATAGCTGCGGTTTTGAACTACACGATACTAAGATTATTGACGGGATGTTGTATTTTGTTGCCCGTAAAAAAGGAAAGCCGGCATTTGATTATAATCCGACTTATGGTCCGCTGGTGAAATTAAATCGCATTGGTAAAGACGGAAAGTTTATTAAAGTATATAAGATGCGCACAATGCATGCCTATTCCGAATATTTGCAGGAATATATCTATAACAATAATAAATTGAAAGAAGGGGGTAAGTTTCATAATGATTTTCGCATAACCACTCTGGGGAAGATTATGCGAAAATGTTGGCTCGATGAATTGCCCATGCTTATCAATTGGTTAAAAGGAGATATGAAGCTTTTTGGTGTACGTCCATTATCAAAGCATTATTTTAATTTATATGACAAGGACCTTCAGGAAAAACGAATCAAGTTCCGACCGGGTCTTGTTCCTCCATATTATGCGGATTTACCTCATACCCTTGAAGAAATTCAAAACTCCGAGAGAAAATATTTGGACGCATACGAAAAAGCTCCTTTCAGGACCGATTGGGTTTACTTTTGGAAAGCTTTCCGGAATATTTTGTTGAAAAAAGCCCGTAGTGAGTAACATTTCCAATAGCTAACCAGATATGGCAGACAAATGGTTTCCGCGGATTAATACATTTGTTCAATATTCCAGGCAAAAGCTCTTATTCCAACATCCTTATTGATGTTGTCCATTTTTTCTACTGCTTCCAATACTTTTTTGACTTTCTCGTCCTCTATAACAGCAATGACTGCATTGTTTTGCTCTGGCCATGTATGTGTTCCTATATGTGGCTCGCCAGTTTCAGAACCTCTCCCATAAATCTCATTCCACTGAGTATAACCTCGTATTTCCAGACGGTCAAGCATGTATTCGACCTTTTCTGTATGTGCCTGATTAAAAATGATTAATATTGACTTCATATGTTTAGAATTTTTCAAAATATTGATATTGTCATTATTATGTTTTCTTGCTTTTGTTTCTTACTGTCATTTGCTTCGCGTCATTTATCCGTCTTCGACGGATGTCATTTGTAGTCATTTGCGCTTCGCGCGTCATTTTGCTTTACTATACTCTAAGTCATTTACTTAAGGCCTTTCTGAGACGGTTATATTTGACAGCAGCCGGACACAGAAGTATAGAAAATGACCATTAATGACTACCAATGACCATCAATGACAACAAATGACTACTAATGACAATAAATGTCATTGTTTTCTTTGCATTATCCAACTCGTCCAGCCCTTTAATCATTCACCTGTGTGTTGAAAAGTTTTATAGCATAGCGATTTCAATTGTTCCATATTTAAGAAGCCCCTTCCCTTATCTGAGAAGAGAAGGGGTTTATCATTAATCCATAAATGTGAATTTGTCTCTTACTTTTTGTTTTTTATTTCGTCCACCTCTGGTGGCAAAGAGTCGGTAAATAACCGGAACGATTATCATGGTAATTATGGTGGAAGCAATTAATCCACCGATGACGGATATTCCCATTGGGCTCCAAATTTCTGAACCTTCCCCGGTGCTTAATGCTAAAGGTAACATACCTAAAATGGTCGTCATGGCAGTCATAAGTACAGGACGCAATCTGCTTTTTCCCGAAAGTATAATTGCCTGATCCAGTTCATATCCTCGTTCGCGCATCAGGTTGATATAATCAACAAGTACAATAGCATTTTTTACAACAATACCAATTAGCATGATCGCTCCCAAACCGGCAATAATACTCAAAGTCGTATTTGTTATAAGAAGGGCAAGAATTACCCCGGAGAATGCAAACGGAATGGAAAACATGATAATGAATGGCATTTTCAGTGATTCAAATTGGGAAGCCATTACAATGTATACCAACAATAAGCTAAGTACCAGGAGTAAAGCCAGGTCCATAAATCCTTCCTGTTGGTCTTCATATGCACCTCCAACTTCGATCATAACATCGTTGGGTGTGTCTACTTTTTTGATTTCCTTTTGTATTTCACTTGCAAGTTCTCCGAGTGTAGTTTTATATGGTGTTGTCGTGATCGTGACAACTCTTTCGCGACGTTTTCTTTCAATGTTTGGCGGAGAAAAGTATTCGTTTACATCTCCAAGCTCTCCAAGTCTTACCGACATACCGGCCGGGTTTTGAATAGCAATATTTTCGATGTCTGAAATACTATTACGGAATTCCTCTTTAAAGCGAATCACCATATCGTATTCTTCTCCGGACTCTCTATATTTTGTCGCTGTTAATCCTTCTACTCGATTGTATAATGCGTTGGCTACCATGGCGGTATTTAATCCGTTAGCAGCTAATTTTTCCCTGTCCAGGTCCATGCGTAACTCGGGTTTTTCATCTTCTCTGCTAATTCTTACTTCTCGTGCTCCCGGTATATTTTTAACGCTGTCTGATAACTGACGGGCTATATTAGTAGTTTTTTCGATATCATATCCAAAAATATCTATTTCAACCTGGTTTCCTCCCATCATACCTGTATTTTCACTACTCACATTAAATGTTATGATTTCGGGTATGTCGGCCAGTTCTTTTCTTACTTCTTCAGCTATATCCCAGACACTTTTTTCACGCTCGTCAATATCAACCAAACCCACATTATAATTGATAATGTTTGATCCGGTGGACTGGAACATGGACGTGAATCCTCCTTCTTCGTCTTCTCCTGCAGAAGTAGCAATTAAGTCAATCTGAGGGAATTTATTATAAAGGATACTATCGACTTTTTGGGCCACTTTTATCGATTCATCTACGCGAGTCCCGGACTGAAGTTCAATGGAAATAGAAAACCGGCTTTCGTCTGTCTGAGGCATAAATTCAGCACCCAGTTGAGTTGCTAAGCCTATGGACACCAGTAAAATAGCACCTGCAGAGATCAGGATGAGTCGTTTTCGTGTTAAACTCCATTTCAGAGCATTGCTATACCAAAGGTCTAATTTATCCAGTTGTGGCCGGATAGTATTATCATAACTCCATTTTCCGGGCGTTTTCGACTTTTGCTTTAATCTTAGCAGACGTGAGCTGAGCATCGGAGTCAGGGTAATGGCAGCTAATGTGGAAGTGGTAACTGTTATTGTTACAATCCAGCCTAATTGCCTGAACATGATCCCCGTCATGCCTGAAATCATTGTCATGGGAAAGAATACGGCAACAACAGTTAAAGTTGTCACTACAACAGCAAGCCATACTTCATTCGTAGCATAGATTGCTGCTTCTCTCGGGCTGCTGCCTTTTTCTATATGTTTGCTGATGTTTTCCAGAATAACAATGGCATCATCTACCACCATACCAATGGCAATAGATAAAGCAGAAAGGGAAATAATATTTATGGAATTACCCGAAATGCGCAAGTAGATAAAAGAAACAATAAGGGCGATAGGAATTGTTAATACCACTATAAATGTTGCCCTCCAGCGTCCGAGGAAAAACAGAACGACCAGCACAACAAATATGAGGGCAAAAATCAAGGTTTGCGAAAGATTGTTGATCGAGTCCTTGATGAAACTGCTTGAGTCAAAAATTGTTTGGATCTCAACATCAGGAGGAAGGTTGTTTTTGAGTTCGTCCATGCGTTTGTTCAGTTCCTTAGCAACTCCAACCGTGTTGGCACCGGACTGTTTCATAACCATCATGCGGACACCGTTTTGGCGGTTGATTTTTTCATACATGGTTGTCTCCCGCAAAGAGTCTCTGACGGTTGCCACATCTTTCAAATAAATAGCCTGTCCGTTTTTGTTTCCCACAACAATGTCGGAAACCTGTTTGCTGCTGGTAAATTCACCTTCTACGCGGAGCGGATAATTTAATTTACCCATCTCCACATTACCGGTAGGCAGGTTCATATTTTCTGCTGCCAGAATATTGCCAATTTGTTCGATAGTCATATCATAGGCTTCGAGGCGGCGCGGGTCAACCTCAACAGCTATTTCCCTCGTCGGGGCTCCTATGACACTTATGGAGCCAATTCCGTCTACGCGGTTTAATGGATTGATAAGCTTCTCTTCCAGGATTTTTTCCAGACCTTCGTAATTCTCATCAGCTGTGATGGCAAACATCTGGATAGGCATCATGCTGGAGTTGAACTTAAAAATTGTAGGTTCTTCAGCTTCATCGGGCAGGGCATCCTTTACCGTGGATAAACCATCCCGTATATTGTTAGCTGCTTCATTCAAATCGGACTCGTATTCAAATTCCAGTGTCACGATAGAAAGGTTATCTCTGGAAACCGATTGGATTTCTTTAAGGTCATCAACAGTATTTAGCGCATCTTCAATAGGCTCTGTTACATTGGTTTCAATATCGTGAGCACTTGCTCCCGGATATGTTGTAAATACAGTAATAGCAGGGAATTCAATCTCAGGATAAAGGTCTACCGGCAAGCGAACTATAGAATATAAGCCAAAAACAACGACTGCAATAAAAACCATGATCGTGGTAATAGGTTTCTTTACAGCACTCCCATATATACTCATAATTTATTGTGTTTTATGAATTTTTATAAATCTTCTTTCTCTTTTTGGACTATTGATTGTGGAGGGTTACTCTATCGCCGTCAATCAGGTTGGCCTGACCGGAAACAATAAGGTCATCACCCCGTTGAATTTTATCAGAGACGATTTCAATTTTATCGTTATAGCGTTTTCCGATTTTAACCGGTACTTTGTGTGCTTTACCATTTTTGTGAATAAAGACATGGCGGTTATTCGTTCCTTCTTGCTTTATAATCGCAATGGCCGGTGCTAACAGGGCAACATCATCCTTAAGATTAATATGAACACGGGCAAACATTCCCGGACGTAAAATTTCTTTTGGATTATCAACTTTTATTTCAACTTTAAAAGCACGTGTTGCGGGGTTAATTGTTGGGTAAACCTTAAAAATTTGGCCCTGAAAGTTTTTATCAGGGTAGATATCCGTGTGCACAATCGCTTTCATTCCTTTTTTGATATTAGGAAAATATTTCTCTGAAATATTAACTATAGCTTTTAGCGGTGAAATCTGCATTAGTGTTATGATAGCGGGTTTTCCCATTTGTGTGTTGGGAGTGCCGGAATATATTTCACCGGCTTCAAAGTATTTTTCCGTTACAATGCCATTAAAAGGTGCTTTTAATGATGTGTTTTCCCTAAGATGTTTCAGGTTGGACTGAGCGATCTCATACTGTGTTTTTGCCTGATCGTATTGTTGTTCAGAAATACTATTTAGCTCACGTAATGTGTCCATCCGTCTGAAATTCTTTCTGGCTTCCTGTACCTGTAAAAGTGCCTGGGTAAGTTGTGTTTGGTCCATTTTAACAAGCACCTGATTTTTTTGCACCCGGTCACCGGCTTCCACATTAATTTGATTGATGCGTCCGGGCTGGGAAGGAGCAAAATACAGTTCTTCAAAAGCAACCAGATTAGCCGTGTAAGATATTTCCCGGTCTACTGAATCTTTGGTTAATTTTTCAACTTTCACGGGTCGTGTATCTCGCTCTTCTTTATCGTCAACAGATTGGTCTCCCAATGACGAACACGCATTAGCCAAACCTGCTGCGATAATTATTCCTGCTATAATTCTTATTTTTTTCATTCGTAGCCTATTTTTTTTTGATTTTATAACTGATTATAAAGCTTTTTCAATTTTAGTTTTGTTTGCATTAACTCAAGAGTTGCATTCAGAAAATTACTTTCTGCTTCCAGATAGTTTGAGTTGGTTTGAGTGAGTTCTATGCTTGAGACCATGCCTTGTTTGTACTTATTTTGGACGTTTTCTAACACACGCCGTGCTACTTTTACATTTTTTTGTTGCGTTTTATAATTGTCGTAAGCATTAGTAAGTTCATACCTTAACTGATTATTCTGAATTTGTAGCTGTTCTTTCATCAATTCTTTACTACGTTGAGCTTTATCCAGCTTGATCTTTGCCTGCTCAAGTTTTGCCTTACGTGTGCCGCTTGAAAAAATGGGTACATTCAGAGAAAGACCGGCTGCATGTTTTGGGCTTAAATCAAAGCCGGTTGTCATAATTTTTTCTGTATAACTATAAAACCCTGTCAGACGGGGAGCAAAAGCCCATTTTTGCATGTCTACCTGTTTTTTTTGCAGCTGTTCCTGAGTTTGAACAATCTGGTAATTCGGGTTTTGGTTGACTTTAAAATTGTCAGATAATATTTCGAGGTTTTCTGATCCATTTAATACTTCATCTACTGAACTTGTCAGTTGAATATCCTTTTGGGAATCCAACCCCATTTGAAAACGTAACATATTATAGCTCAAATTAACATTCCGCTCCATGGATTTTTTCTTGTTTTTAAGCTGGGATATGCTAACGCTGATCTGATCTACATCGGTTTGTTCGGCCAGACCTGCAACATACATATTATTTGTATGTCTTTTGACCTCTTTTAGATTATCAATATTCTTTTCTAATACATCAACAATTTTCTGGGTTACCAAAATCAATTGATAGGTATTGGCCACAGTTTCCTTGATGTCTAATTGGGTAACATTGACATTTTGCCTGGCCAATTCCTGACCAATTCGTGCTGTTTGAAGACCAACCCAATACTGTCCGCCAAATATCAACTGTGATAGTTGTACCTGGGCATTGGATTGATCGGTCATGACAATAGTCGATGTGCCGCCGGAGTTCATTTGTTCAAGAAACTTTAATACTTCATAATCACCCGGGTCTAATAAAGCGTAATTGATGTCAGGTGGCTGCGTATTTTGTTCTCCGCCAAAGTCCAATTCAGCTTCGTAATTAAAATTTGTGCTATAATCCAGTGTCCCGTTTATTTGGGGTAAACCTTGTCCGCGAGCTTCCTTGTATTGATGTTTTGCAATATTGACATCCTGACGAACATTTTCCAGCTCTTTATTATGTTCTACTGCATATTCCTGGGCTTCCGAAATAGTGAGCTGCATTTTTTCCTGCCCGCTGGCTGATAAGAATAGCCACAGACTTATAAAAGTGATTGTTAATTTTATGGTATTCATTGGTTTATAAAATTTTTATCTTGCTGTGATTTTATTGAATAAAATGTAAAAAGGAAATGAAATTTAAATTATTTTGTTTGATCTGTTTATAAATATACGAACTAAAAGAACAAAAAAACATTAATCTTTTTTCAGGAACTCTTCTTTAAGTTTTTCGAAATGGTCCAGAAAGAATTCCATAATGCTGATCAAATTCTTCATAAATTGGCTGTTTTCAGAATTTGGATCAGCTTTAAGTTCAATTATTTCTTCTAAAATTTGTTTATCCCGTGTGAGCTTCTGTTTGAAATCATCGATAAGTAAAAAAGGTTCTTGTCTTTTAATCCGAAAGTACCGTTTTCGGTCTCCCGGATGGGTTTTGTATTCTACAATATTCTTTACTTGCAGTAGCTTCAGGGCAACGCTGGCTGAGCTCTTGCTGATTTGCAGTTCCTCTACGATCTCGTCAAAAGTAAATTCTTCTTTGTCCATAACCATTAGCAGCGCTAAGGTTCTTCCGGCAACGGGCTGCATTCCTTCTTTTTCATAATGCTGCCCCATTGTTTCAATCAGTTGTTTCTGTTTTTTTATGCGTTCTTCTGTGTTCATTTGTGTCCATTTTATGAATATCCAGGCGACGTTTTTATCTTTCTTCTGACCTAAACTTATTGCATGAATATAATTTAAGTTATAGGTTCGGCAAAAGTATAAAATATTATTTAGTTCGGAACAAAGTAAACTAAAAAAAGTGGATTTTATTGTTTTATTTGATAGCCCGGACTATTTTTTTAATTGTTTTAGTTATATAGGATTGATATACAATAAAAAAGGCTTATTCAGAAAAATAAGCCTTTGTTTTTTTCAGTGGAAAGTTAGTATTAGGCAGTCATGCCGCCGTCAATCGGGTTAATCGTTCCGGTAATAAATTGGCTGTCATCCGAAGCCAGGAACATTGTCAAATTAGCTACTTCTTCGTTGGTAGCATAACGTTGCAATGGAATTGATTGCTCAAAGTTTTCTTTAGCTGCATCTCCCTGGCCTGGAGCAAATCCTTCTTCCAGTGAGCGCATCATGCGATTGTCAACGGGAGAGGGGTTTATAGTATTTACTCTGATTTTGTGTGGCGCACCTTCCAAAGCAGCCGAACGCATCATACCGACGATCGCATGTTTACTGGTAACATAAGGCAATACATTTGCTGTACCTGCCATACCGGCAACAGATGAGGTGATGATAATCGAGCCGCCTTTTTCTTTCATTAGAGGCCAGATATAGCGCATGCCATAATAAGCTCCTTTTACATTAATATCGATTACCTTATGGAATAAATCCATGGGATATTCATCCAAAGGTTGCACTTTGCCTTCGATACCGGCATTGTTGAAGAAAATATCTACATGGCCAAATAGCTCTTTCGCTTTGTCAGCATAAGCTTTTACTTGTTCTTCATCACTGACATCGGCTGCAAAAACGTGCAGGTTTTCAGATTTAATCTCATCTGCGGTTTTTTGCAACGCATCCTTATCTATATCCACAATGAGTACTTTGGCTCCCTCGTCTAACATTTGTTTTGCTGTGGTAGTTCCAATGCCACCGGATCCACCTGTGATTACTACAGTTTTGTTTTCAAATTTTTTCATAGTTCTAAATTTTTCAAAATATTGATAATGTTATTATTATGTTTTCATGCTTTTACCTCTTACTGTCATTTGCTTCGCGTCATCTGTAGTCATTTGCGCTTCGCGCGTCATTTTGCTTTACTATATTCTAAGTCATTTACTTCAGGGCTTTCTGAGACGGTTATATTTGACAGCAGCCGGACAAAAAAATATAGAAAATGACCATCAATGACAACAGATGACTACCAATGACTACTAATGACCATAAATGTCATTGTTTTCTTTGCATTATCCAACTCGTCCAGCCCTTTAATCATTCTCCTGTGTGTCGAAAAAATTTTCGCCATGGAGGTTTCATAGTATTTTATATTTTTATTTGTACTAAATAAACAGATTAAGAATAGAAATGTTTAGCCGGTATGATAACCTATCTGAGGAGAGACTTCTGTTAATTTGCAGTTGTTGCATCAAAAATGTAAATCAAAAATTGCATTGCACAATTGCTATTTCCCCTGATCTATTGTAAAATGTAACTATTGGATTGTTTTTATGATTTTTACAGATTAGAGCAAGAGACTGATAAAATCTTAAATTTGCAGCCTCAATGGAAAAGACAAAGAAATCATACCGTCAGGATATAAACCTGAAAATTATATTTTCGATTACTCTGGTTGCCGTTATGGGTGTTTCAACAATTACGCCCGTTTTGCCGGATATTCGCTCTGCTCTTAACCTGACCAATCAGCAAACAGGTTTGTTAATTGTCTTTTTTAGTCTTCCGGGAATTATCCTGACTCCTTTGTTAGGTATTTTAGCCGACCGGTTTGGACGGAAAATAGTTTTGGTTCCTTCTTTGCTATTATTTGCTGTTGCCGGGTTTGTATGTTTTTTTCTGCGTGACTTTGAATTATTGTTATTGTTTCGGGTGTTGCAAGGTGCGGGAGCTGCCTCGTTAGGGTCTATCAACAGTACACTGGTAGGGGATATTTATGCTAAAGAAGAACGCTCGAAAGTGATGGGATATGTTGCCGGGATACTCAGCATCGGAACAGCCAGCTATCCGGCAATAGGAGGCGCCCTTGCTGTTTTAGGATGGCATTATCCTTTTTTACTTCCATTACTGGCCTTGCCTGTAGCTTGGGTTGTATTATTTAAACTCGATAATCCGGAACCCAAACGGGAAGGTGATTTTTTTACCTATCTGAAAAGTGCTTTTCAAAATATTAAATCTCCTTCGGTGATTATACTTTTTGTTTCCAGTTTCGTGGTTTTTGTCATATTATTCGGAGCGTATTTAACTTATCTGCCATTGCTGATGCGTGATAAATTTGACTCATCATCTTTTGAAATCGGTCTGGTGCTGACTTCCATGTCTGTGGTTACGGCTATAACCTCCACTATGTTAGGTAAAATAAACAGTTATATCTCCGAACGAAAAATGGTGCTTTTGGGATTTTTATCCTATGTGATTTCATTTTCCATCATTCCCTTTATTGCTCAACCGCTTATGATGGTATTCCCAATAATTATTTTTGGCGTTGGTCATGGGATGAATTTCCCCAGTATACAGTCGCATTTAACAAAATTAGCACCTCTGGAATACCGTGGAATGTTTATGTCGTTTAACGGAATGGTATTACGTATTGGTCAAACCACCGGACCCCTGATCATTGGTTGGTTTTATGTTTTTGGTGATCATGTGGCAGCCTTTGTCGGGGCTGCTGCTTTGGCTTTGATTATGCTTGTCGGGCTGGCCATTTATCTGAAGTTTTAGCCGTTTGCTTGCTGATTTTTATAGAACGACAATGCATAATCCTTAGATTATTGTATATTTGTTGTGTGTACCTTTTGACGATAATAGGGCTGTAATAGAATGAAATTAGTTTTAAAATATTCTATCTGCCGATACCTGTTAAACATAAAATGATGCAGAACAAATTATTTACTTTTTTTATTTTGATAATCCTTGGATTAGCTGCCTGTGACCAAAAAAACGAGGAGCCGGTGGATATGAAATACCGTTATTTTCCGGTAGAAGAAAATGTATATCATATTTATCAGGTAGACTCTGTTATTTGGGATGATTTTTACACGCCCCCGCGCATAGATACGGTTTCTATGAAGATAAAAAAACTGATAAAATCAGATTTTCAGGATGAGGAGAATCGAACAGTTTTCCGGGTAGAACGTTTTATTAAACAACATGATACGCTGAACTGGAATATTAACAAAGTGTATACGTTAATGAAAGACAGTGGAAGAGTTATAAAAACCATCGATAATCAGGCCATTATCAAGCTTGTTTTTCCGTTTGATATAGGAACCGCCTGGGATGCAAATATCTATAATTCCAATCAACCCGATGAATATGAAATTACTGAAATAAATGGTAGTCAAAAAGTGAATGATGATAGTTATGAAAATACAATAACCGTTGAGCAGGAAAATCAACAGACACTTATCAGTAATGATCAGGCTTATGAGGTTTATGCTCCTGATGTGGGCATGATTTACAAACAGGATATCTCGCAAGATCTGGATATTTCAACCGGAGAAATAGAAAGTGGCTATAAATGCACGTATAAATTGTTGGAGTATGCGAATTAATTTAGCCTGGGTTATTTTAGTAGCTCTTCTCGGGATAGCTGTAAATAGTTTTGGCCAGCAATATATTCCCGATCGTTTCTTTGTGAAATTTACAGATAAAAAACATACGAATTACAGCCTTTCCTCTCCTGAAGCATTTTTAAGTAAACGGGCTTTAGAGCGCCGTGACAGGATGAATATAGCAATTGATAGCAACGATTTGCCCATAAGCCGGTTTTATCTGGATAGCCTGAAAAAAACCGGTGCCCAGCTCCTGAACACAACAAAATGGCTAAACGGAGTCGTGATTTCGGTGGATACATTAAAGACACTCAACGACATCCTTGCGCAATCGTTTGTTAAAACTATTGATACGGTGCGTTATCTGAATGTTTTAACAAAAAAGGCAAAACAGAAGAAAACCAGATTAAATGAGGAGTCAAAAGCAGAACAAATAAATAATGATATTGAGGATTATGGCTTTGCCGGCGGTCAAATTCAAATGTTAAATCTACATAAGTTCTATCAGGATGGATACGCAGGAGAAGGTAAGCGAATTGCCGTTTTGGATGCCGGATTTTCAAATGTAGAGACCATGATGTCATTAGGCCATTTATTTGACCGGAATCAAATTAAAGCTACTTATGATTTTGTTGATTGTGATCCTGATGTTTTTCATGGCAGCTTTCACGGTCAGGCCGTTTTATCCATTATGGCAGCCCGTCTTCCCGGGAATTATTTGGGTTCAGCTCCCGGAGCCGATTATCTTTTGTTGCGAACCGAAAATGCCGGAAGCGAATATCCCGTGGAAGAGCTCAATTGGGCTTCCGGTGCAGAATTTGCCGACAGCCTGGGAGCTGATATTATCAATTCTTCGCTGGGTTATACAACATTTGATTTTCCCCCTTTGAGCTATTCTTATCAAGACATGAACGGAAACACGGCATATTCCTCGAAAGCGGCGAGTATTGCTTCAAATAAAGGAATGTTGGTTGTCAGTAGTGCCGGAAACTTAGGAAGCAGTAGTTGGACCTATGTGGGAGCCCCTGCTGATGCAGACAGTGTGTTAACTGTCGGTGCAGTCAATCAGGAACAGGTATATGCCGATTTTAGCTCTATAGGTCCCAACAGTAACGGAAAGTTAAAACCGAATGTAACAGCGGTGGGAGAGGGGACCGCATTTGTGAATAGTTACGATCAGGTTAGCTATGGAGCCGGAACTTCCTTTTCAGCTCCTTTAATTGCCGGAGCGGCAGCATCCTTGTGGCAAGCCAACCCTGAGGTTACAAATATGGAATTGAAAAGTGCTATCGAAAAAAGTGCTTCCCAATATCTTAGTCCGGATGCACTCAAAGGATACGGTATACCCAACTTTCAGCTTGCATCAGTAATATTGCAAAAAAGACCGGAGTTGTCCTCCGGTCCTGTTTCTGTTACACCCAATCCGTTTCGAAATAGATTGTATGTGAAATCTGAGATAAACTTAAGCGAAAATACGGTTTTTGAAATTACAGATATGAAAGGACGGTTGGTAAGCAAGCTCACACCCCAGAAACAGGGGAGTTCTGACATTTTTATTTTTAACGGACTCGGGCATTTAAGCCAGGGAATTTATATATTACGAATCTCCGGTGAAAACATTTTACAGACGCTTAAAATAGTGAAAGCCTAATGAATTATGGAGTTCCATTGAGATATTTCATGCGAGGTGATACGATCTTTTTCGGGTTTTAATAGTATGATTACTTTTGCAAAAAAACAGTTAAGTTTGAAACATCTATTTAATCTTACACTATTACTAATAGCATTTACCATTTCTTTGGCTGGTCAGGATATGGAAAGCAAAGGGCTTTCAATTCCTGAAAGTAAAAACGACAGCATAGACCTGGTTACGGATTTTCATGACTTATATGATGTAAAAAATAAACCAGCGTATGAATTATACGAAAGCTGGGATACAAAAGATATACGTTATATCAAACAAGATTCCCTGTTGAAAATCACTGATTACTTTTTGGATATGGATTCTATGGCGATCGTCCTGAGCGACTCAGTGCATGGTTTTTCTTTGCCGGTGCCTAAGGACAGGGTTACCTCCTCGTTTGGGAAAAGGTACTACCGGTTTCATTATGGAACAGACATAGATTTGATGACCGGAGACTCTGTTTTTGCTGCTTTTGACGGGCAGGTAAGATACACCGGATATCACAGAGGCTATGGATATACGGTAGTTATCCGGCATTATAATGGATTGGAAACGGTTTATTCCCATTTGTCAAAAATCAAAACCGACACAAATGTATATGTTGCTGCCGGCGATCTGATCGGATATGGTGGCAGCACAGGCAGATCAACAGGGTCTCATTTGCATTTTGAAACCCGTTTTCGCGGAGCTGCTTTCGACAGTGAATCTATTTTTGACTATGATTCCTGGAAATTAACCTCGGATACATTGTGGCTCTCTGCCCGGCAGTTTTCCTATTTGGGGCCTGTTAAAGACCGTAAAAATGCACGTTATCATTACATCCAAAAAGGAGATAACCTGGGGAAAATTGCCCGGATGTATGGTACAAGCATTAAGGCTTTGTGCAGAATGAACGGGATTTCACGATCAACTATTTTACAAATAGGCAAAAAACTCAGAATACGTTAAAAAGCCTCAACCATTTGTAAAAAATGAACTTTTACAACTCGATTTTGTTGCGGTTAAATAATCAAAAAGAATATTTATTATGGAAAAGTTAGCTCAAACAAACTGGAAAGATGGAATGGCCTTTGATGCCGAAGTAAATGGTCATAAATTGACAATAGATGCTGATGAAAAGGTAGGCGGAAAAGACCGCGGACCAAGACCTAAACCCCTTCTGGCAGTTTCTCTCGCCGGCTGTACGTCAATGGATGTGATCTCCATTTTGAAAAAAATGCGCGTTACACCCGATTTCTTTGATGTTGAAGTGTTTGCTGATAGTACGGAAGAACATCCCAAACATTATAACAAAATTCATTTGAAGTATATTTTTAAAGGGAAAGATTTACCGGAAGATAAAATCAATAAAGCCGTCAACCTTTCTCAGGACAGATATTGCGGCGTTAGCCACATGCTTGGAAAAGCAGCAGAGTTAACTCATGAAATCGTTATTGAAGAAAGCTGATTTCATATAGCCCGGGATTAACCACAAATTATACGTTGGTTACGAAATGGGAGTTGTTCTACAGAAATTTGCGCCGTGTTGGCTTGCCTCCTTATAGGGGAGTGATGTGGCCGTTTTCCCATTTTTCTCCCATCTTTTATCAAAATTTATGTTATCTCGAATGGAGCAAACCGTAGTGATAACGGAGGTTTGCGGAGTGAGCTGCATCCGCCGGAGGCGCGAAGGTCTCCCGGCGTAAGGTTGCGATGTTTTTAAAATGGCTGCTGTCATGCAGCCGAATTGCAAATTCGGCTGAGCCTTGCCCCGCGGGCAGGCCAGCCCCTTCAGGGGAAAGGGGCTGGCCGGTAAGCCTTTGCAAAGCCTTCCCGGCTGGCTTCCCGACATCCCGCAGGGAGATTTCCTCCTTCGGCGGACGCGGTCTCAGTCAGGACTTTTTCCTCTCCGTTCCAAAAGTCCCTCCATCGAAATGACAAGGTCCTATGTTGGTGGACGCGGAAAAATGGAAAAACGACCACACCGTTTTTAATTTTAAAGGTGTGGTCGTTTTTCCATTTTTCCCACATCTTTATAACATACAATCTGTCACCTCGATGGATGAAAACCGAAGCGGAGCGGAGGTTTGCGGAGTGAGCTGCGTCCGCCGGAGGCGCGAAGGTCTCCCGGCGAGGGGGGGCGAGGTATTTTGGTTTGCTTTATTGCTCATTCTCATAAATGTTAAAAAAGACTTAATTTTTAAAACTTTTTAATTTGAGCTCTGTTTACCTGCTAATCTCTAATAAACAGACAAAAAATAGTTATACTTTTGTCTTGTGAAACAAATAACAATTATATGTCAAAAGAAACACATAAACCGGGATTTTTTAAAAAATGGTGGATCAGCATTCGCCCTTTTTCCCTTCCCGCTTCAACTATGCCCGTAATTTTCGGGACTGTGCTAGCTGTTGTATACGGTGGCGTTAGTCTTAATATCGGATATGCATTGCTTGCCTTTATCGGAATGGTCATTTTGCATGGGGCCTCGAATATCATGAATGATGTTTATGACTTCAGCCGTGGTCTGGATAAACAACCCAATCCGGTCAGCGGAGGAGTTGTACGAGGAATAATAGGTTTGAAAGAAGCCAAAACAGCTTATATCAGCCTTTATATCACCGGAGCATTGATCGGGATTTTTCTGGTATGGCAGACCGGTATTGAATTGCTGTTCATTGGTCTGGGCGGATTACTTATCGGAGTATTTTACTCCAACTCCATGAAAATATCCCTGAAATACAATGCCATGGGGGACATAGCTGTATTTTTCAACTTTGGTATTTTAGGTGCTTTAGGAGCCTGGTTTGTACAAACTGGCGAGTTGAGCTGGATACCCGTATTATGGTCGGTACCGATGTCTACCCTTGTAATTGCTATACTTCATGCAAACAACTGGCGGGATATTCATTCCGACACAAAAGGGAATATCATTACAATTGCCTCTCTGTTGGGTGATAAAAAATCACTGCGCTATTATGGTTTCCTGATTTACGGCCCGTTTTTGATGGTATTGGGATTAATTCTTATCCCTCATTTTTTCTTCCCTTCATTCCCGGCCTTACCTTATACTTTTTTAATCACTATGCTGGCACTGCCTAAAGCAATTAACCTATGGAAGAAGGCAAACAAACGAAAAAAACCGGTAAAACCCATGGACTTTGTTGCTCTGGATGGGGCTACGGCAAAACTTAACCTTAGTTTTGGCATGCTGTCTACCCTTGCTTTATTACTGGATCTAATTTTACCATTAACATAAATCCAAAAGACACAAATAATGAATACCTCAGCCTTGTCTAAATACTTTTACCCAATTGTTATTTTTGCACTGGTCTTATTTGTGCCATTGTTTGTTGTTCAGCAGATAGGGCCTTTCGACTTTTGGTGGTGGATGACCACCAACCTTATCATTTTGATTTCATTGGGTTTAAGCACTGACCATTATTTTAAAAATGCTTTGGTGGATGACCTGAAAACCGGCTTCTGGAAAAAATTCCTGTGGGGTCTTATTTCAGCGGTCATCCTGTATCTGGTTTTTTATGCCGGTAATTTTATTATCCGGCAGATATTAAGTTTTGCAGACGAGAACATCAGTAATGTATATGATTTCAAAGGAAGCGCAAGTAGTTTAAGAATAGGTCTTTTAATGCTGTTGGTTATCGGTCCCGGCGAAGAGCTTTTTTGGCGGGCCTACATACAAGGCAACTTCATGCGCCGCTATGGCAAAATAACCGGTTTTATTCTGGGAACACTCATCTACACCTTAATCCATTTGGCAACGGGGAATCCGGTGCTTATTCTGGCAGCACTAACAGGAGGTGTTTTCTGGGGCTGGATTTATATGAAATATCAATCAATAACGATAAATATCGTAAGTCATATTATTTGGGATATCAGTGTATTTCTTCTTTTCCCGTTTTATTAAAAGCAATAGCCTTCAGGCCGGCAGCAGCAATCAATTACAAGAATAGCTGAACGCGGCAAAGCAAATTCTAAATTTGATAAAATAGATTTTTGATCCTGTTTATTCCATGCGGGCTTTTGTACCTTTGCAGCAACAAAAACCTATAAGCGATGAAACATTTTGACATTTATTTAGCCGGAGCGTTTGGTCATACGGCCAACACTTATGAAATCCACAACCCATACGATAATAAAGCATTTGCCATCACCAGCAAAGCTGGAAAAGAAGAACTTGAAACTTGCATCCGCAAGGCGCAAAGCGTAGAAGAAGAAATGGCTAATCTGCCGGGCTGGAAGCGAACCCAAATACTCAATCAAATTGCTGATGCCCTGGAAGCCAATCTGGATTATCATGCAGAGCTACTGGCTATGGAAGCCGGTAAACCCTTAAAATATGCTAAAGGTGAAGTAAAACGTGCTATCCAAACCTTCCGTGTGGCTGCGGAAGAAGCGCACCGCCTGCCTGCTGAACACCTTTCCATGGACTGGACTCCGGCCGGAGAAAACAAAGAAGGTTGGGTTAAATATTTCCCGGTAGGTACAATAGCCGCTATAGCTCCTTTTAACTTTCCCCTTAATTTGGCGACCCACAAAATTGCACCTGCCTTAGCTGCAGGCTGCCCGGTTATTCTTAAACCGGCAAGTTCTACTCCTCTATCCACTCTTGCTTTAGCCGAAATTATTGATAATACGGAGCTACCTAAAGGTGCTTTTTCCGTCTTACCCATGGACCGGGAAAGCGGCAACCAGCTTGTAACGGACGAGCGATTAAAACTGCTTACATTCACCGGTTCGCCCGAAGTAGGCTGGAAAATGAAACAAAATGCCGGAAAGAAAAAAGTCGTATTGGAATTAGGGGGTAATGCGGGTGTGATCATAACAAAAGATGCAGATATTGATCTGGCAGTAAAAAAATGCCTTGTTGGTGCGTTTGCTTATTCGGGTCAGGTTTGCATTCACGCTCAACGCATTTACGTAGAAAAAGATATTTTTGAAGAATTCACCCGGAAGTTTACAGCCGAAACAGAAAAATTGAAATTGGGCTCTCCACTGGAAAGCTCCACGGATGTTAGTGCCATGATCGATGAAAATAATGCAGAGCGCGTCAAATCCTGGATAGACGAAGCCAAAGAGCAAGGCGCTCAGATACTAACCGGGGGCACACGTGAACACACTATGGTAAAACCCACGATCCTTACCAAAACAACAAATATGATGAAAGTTTGTGCTTTGGAAATCTTCGGTCCTGTAGTTGCCGTAGAACCTTTTGATCATTTTGATGAAGCAGTAAACATGATTAATGACAGCCGGTACGGACTACAAGCCGGAGTTTTTACAGACAGCATAGACCGTATGAACCGCGCCTGGCGCAAACTGGAAGTCGGAGGAGTAATTATCAATGATGTGCCGACATTCCGCGTAGATCATATGCCCTATGGCGGAGTGAAGGAATCCGGATTGGGAAGAGAAGGGGTAAAATACAGCATCATGGACATGATGGAACCCCGGCTGCTGGTGAAAAACTTGTAATTAATCACCCTGAACACCTACAAAATTCGTATATTTGCCCGAATTTTCTTAAATCCCCATAAAGGCCTTAGCCTAAAGGGAATTAAAACAAATAAAATTTTTAACAAAATAAAAGAATTATGATTAAAAACCTTAAACTTACGATCATCGGAGTACTTATCAGCACACTGGCAATAGGCCAGGTTGTTGAAAGGAAAGATGTAAAATACCCAAATCAGGGTAAAGCTCCAAAAGAGCAACCTGTTCTTATGGGTGCAAATGATATGCAACCATCATTTGACAAAAAGAAACCAAAATCAAATGCTTCCAAAGCAACGATTATCTTCTTCGAAGATTTTTCATCCGGTTCCATTCCGGCAACTTTCACACTTTATGATGAAGACGGAAATACACCGGCATCAGCAGTTGATTATGTAACCGATGCATGGGTTGCTAATCCAAACTTATTGGATAGCTCGGATTATACAGCTCTTTCCACTTCCTGGTATGACCCTGCCGGGACTGCCGATGATTGGTTAGTTACGCCTAAGATTACGATCCCCTCTGGTTCTAAACTTAGCTGGAACGCCATAGCCTATGATAGTAATTTTCCTGATGGCTATGAAGTATTAATTTCTACAACAGACTCTTTGGTTTCCAGCTTCAGCACAGTATTATTTTCTACTAGTGCGGAAAACAGCTCCTGGACTTCCCGGACAGAAAGCCTTAGCGCCTATGCCGGACAGGATGTATTTATCGCTTTCCGTAACAACTCAAACGATCAATTTTTGCTTGCTGTTGACGATATAGAAGTATACCAACCAGACCCTTATGAAATCGGTGTGACTTCTGTTGACGAACCTAATAATGATACAGGTTGTACACAAACAGCCAGTGAAGATGTATCCATCACCATAGAAAACTTTGGTGCAGACTCTATTACTGATGGTTTTGATGTACATTACTCAATTAACGGAGCTGCTCCTGTTACTGAGACGATCACCGACACTCTATATCCCGGAAACACAATGAATTACACATTCAACACAAAAGCTGATTTGTCTGCTTATCAAAACTACGACATTGAGGCTTATACTGCTTACCCACAAGATAATAACAACGCCAATGACACAGCTTACACTTCAGTAGTAAGTGCTGACAGCAAGCTATCCGTAAAAATACACACAGATAACTATCCATCAGAAATTTCCTGGACACTTTACGACCAGGCCAACCAGGTTGTTTCTGAAAGTCCTGTTTACGAAGCAACAGATAGTCTTTACACAACAGAAGTTTGCCTGATAAGCTCCGGTTGCTATACGCTTGAAATAAATGACTCTTATGGTGACGGAATCATGTCTCCCGGGGGATATGAAGTATATATGGATAATTCACTGGTTGACTCCAGTTATTCATTTAGCTCCGACCAGGCTTTTGTTTATAATATCGGTAATGGATGCGCTGCAAATGACATTGCTGTTGAAGCGCTATATGCTTTGGGAAAATCACCTGAAGATGCAGGGTCACCACAATCCATCTCTGCCATTATTAATAACATAGGAACAGATAATCAAAGCAACATAGACGTTTATTTGAATGTTACCGGTGACAATATGTTCCAGGATACAATGACAGTTTCTTCATTAAATTCACTGGCTTCGGATACCATTACATTTAACAGCTTCGATCCTGCTAATACAGGGATTAACAATATAAACATTACCGTAGCTGATGATGATAACAATGCAAACAATTCTGCAGATTATTATCAGGAAGTAACCACAGACACTTACAATCATGCGGATACCTCCGAAATAGATCAGGGCATCGGTTTCAATGATAGTGAAGGTATGATGGTAGCCAGATATCATGTGAACGGTAAAAAATCAGTTAGTGCTGCCCGCGTGAATGTTTCTGGTTCTGCAGCAGGTAATGAACTTTATGGTGTATTAATGAATGCAAACGGCGATATCCTCTCAACAGGACAGCCTGTATCAATCATGCCCGCCGATACAAATACTTATGTTGAATTGCCTATCGCGCCATTCAACGTAGAAGATGAAGATATCTATATAGGATTTGCACAAACCTTAAATCCGGCATCAGGATATTTCCCCCTGAATACACAGGTAGAAGATCCGGCCCGTCAGGATGCATTTTATTACGTAGGTGGTTTAAATGGAGGCAACTTAACTATGAGTGCTAACATTGGCCGCTGGATGCTCGAAGGTGTAATTAATAATCCGGTTAGTGATGATGCTGTCATTACAGGAATTACAGAGATCAATACTGCTTGTAACCTATCTTCAGCAGATGTTGAAATCGGAATTTACAACAACGGCACGGATACCATCAAAAGCATAGACGCTTCTTATACGGTTAACGGAGGTTCTGCAGTTAGCGAAACGATCACAAGCACCATTAATCCTGGTGATACGCTGATGTATACATTCCCAACTGCAATTGATGCCTCTTCCTATCAGGAGTATAACGTTGAAGCATATATCAGTCTTACTGATGATACCATTCAAAGCAATGACACAACTATGACGTCATTCTATAATGTTGAGCCGGAAGACATCCCGTATTCAACAAGCTTTGAAATGTCTGATGACAATTATGCATGGACATTCATTGATGGTAATGACGATGGTACCATACCACAATTTTTGGATGCCGGTACTTCTTCTGCTCACAGCGGTAATATGGTCGTATACGTCCCGGGCGGTTCCGTAAAGCAAGACGAATATGTTGTTTCCAGATGCTTAAATCTTGAAGCCGGAAAAACATATCAAATGAGTTACTGGCATGCTGCAGGCAGCTTCATTGGAACTCCGATACCTGAAGATGTACAAATCGTAATGGGAACAAGCCCGGATCCTGCCTCATTAACAACTATGGTTGCTGATTTAGGTTCTGTGGATGTTACCAGCTTTACTAAAAAAGCTCACGACATTCAGGTAGATAATGACGGCGTTTATTATATCGCTTTCCATATTACTACCGACAGCCCCTATTACTATCTGTTGGATGATATTTCTATTTCAGATGTTACCAGCGTAGAAGAAAACATCAGTGATCAGATGAGTGTCTTCCCGAATCCAACCAACAACATCCTGAATATAGAAGCAGGTGAACTGACTATTGAAAATGTTCAGATTTACAACACTATGGGACAATTAATGCATAGCAAAGATGTAAACACCAATAATATCCAATTGGATGTTGAAACATATGAATCAGGTATGTATTTCATTCAAATGCTTACAGATAAAGGAACTGTAACTAAAAAATTCCAGGTTAAATAGTGTTTGTCCATAATGTCCGATATCTGCGTTGTTGCTCAAATTTTAAATCCTCATATACGCTAGTATACTGCGGTTTAAAATTTTCGCACGCCTTGATCTCGAACATTCTGAATCAAACACTCGACTTTATAG
>JAIPBW010000043.1 GCA_021738505.1 Bacteroidales bacterium
TGGCTACCTTTGCTAAAACCCAAGATATACCACTCTTGTCTTTTAGCAAAACCAAATTGAGAGGAACCGTATGCGGGAAATCCGCTCGTACGGGTCTGTGGGGGAGCGGCAAGGTAACGAGCCGCTCTACCCGGACACTTATTAGACCCAAGCTTCATGCATAAAGAAGAATAGTGGCTAAATTGATAAAATTATGGATGCACCAATTGCATTGTCATAATTTTCTTAATTTCGTACCCTTAAAATTGTAGAAAAGAAATTATTCAAGACATGGATTATAAAAAGACAAACAACTTAATCGGCTGGCTGGTATTTGGTATTGCCGCCCTGGTGTTTATTTTAACAGCAGAACCAACTGCAAGTTTTTGGGATTGTGGTGAGTATATTGCAACTGCATACAAATTACAAGTTGGTCACCCGCCTGGGGCTCCATTATTTCAGATGATCGGAAGATTTTTCTCTTTGTTTGCATTTGGAGATACTTCACTGGTTGCTTACACCATTAATATTATGTCAGCGTTATCCAGTGCTTTTGCTGTTTTATTTCTGTTTTGGATTATCACCTATTTTGCAAAAAAAATTGTAGTGAATTATTATAAATCCGAAATTGGAACAGCTGAAAAGATTATGATTTTTGGCAGTGGTGCCGTTGGTGCTTTAGCTTTTACATTTGCCGATTCTTTTTGGTTTTCCGCTGTGGAAGGAGAAGTATATGCATTATCATCTTTTTTCACAGCCATCGTGTTTTGGGCTATTATTCGATGGGAACAAAGTGCGGATGATATTTACTCTTACCGCTGGCTTATATTAATTGCCTATCTGATTGGCTTGTCGATCGGTGTCCACCTGCTTAACTTATTGGCTATTCCTGCCATTACTATGATTTTCTATTTCCGCAAATACAAACCTACAACCAAAGGAATTATAATTTCATTGATTATATCCATACTCATATTAGCCGGCGTGATGTATGTAATCGTCCCGGGAATTGTAAAATTTGCGGGTATCTTTGAGCGGGTATTTGTTAACTCTTTTGGATTACCATTTAATTCAGGAACCATATTTTATTTCTTGCTTGTAGCCGGCCTTATTGTCTATGGCTTACACTATACAAGGAAAAAGAAAAAAGTTGTTGCCAATACGGTCATTTTAAGTTTGATGTTTGTCTTGATCGGATATTCCTCCTTTGTCATGCTGGTTATCCGCTCCAATGCTGATACACCCATAGATGAAAACAATCCGGAAAGTGCTTTGAGTTTGCTTTCATACCTTAACCGTGAACAATATGGTGACTGGCCTATCGTTCATGGACGTTATTTCAATGCTCCGCGAAAAGGAGAGGCTAAAGACGGTGTTCCAATGTATGAACGGTTTTATTTGGTTCAGGATGGAAATCGCCAGGTGAAAAAATTCCTCGAAAAAGATGAGGCTAAAGAATTTGTTTCAGAATCAGGAAAAGATTATAAAATAGACCATGAGTACATTGTGGTTCATGATGCAAAGGGAGAAGTGCCTACCTATCATGACGATTTCAAAACCATATTTCCTCGAATGTGGAGTAATTCCCAAAAACAACATGCCCGGGGATACAAAAAATGGTCGGGATTTAACGGAAATAATGGCATTCCGATTTCAATCCGAACACCCGGAGGAGAAAATGAAGTGCGGCATAAACCGAAATTTTTCCAGCATAACATTCGCTTCTTCTTTTCCTATCAGATTGGACACATGTACTTACGTTACTTTATGTGGAACTTTGCCGGGCGACAAAATGATATTCAGGGACATGGCAACCCATTAAAAGGAAACTGGATATCCGGGATTCCATTTATTGATAATTTGCGGGGGGATGTAGCTCCAATGGAAGATTTACCCATGCACATGGCTAAAAATAAAGCCCATAATACCTTTTATTTATTGCCACTCTTACTGGGTATTATTGGATTCTTTTACCACCTGAATGTGGACAAACGAAATACATTTGTTGTGTTCTTGATGTTTATCATGACAGGGCTTGCTATAATTGTATATTTGAATCAATATCCATATCAGCCCAGAGAGCGTGATTACGCTTACGCGGCCTCATTGTTTGCTTTTGCAATATGGATCGGGCTGGGAGTGATGTCGCTAACACGATTGCTTAGCAAGGTGATCCCTAAAAATATTAGTGCAATTCTCGTAACGCTTGTTACATTAATTGCCGTTCCCGGTATTATGGCAGCCGAAGGCTGGGATGATCATGACAGGTCCGAAAGGTATACCGCCCTGGATGTTGCCAAAAATTACCTAAACTCATGTAAAGAAAATGCAATACTCTTTACATTTGGCGATAATGATACATTCCCGTTGTGGTATGCTCAGGAAGTAGAAGGTATACGTACGGATGTGCGGGTTGTCAACCTTAGTCTGTTGAATACGGGATGGTACGCTGATCAAATGTCGCGGAAGGCGTATGAATCAGATCCGGTTCCCTTTAGCATGGATCATGAGCAATACAGAACCGGAACCAGAGACTATGTGTTTATTTATGAAGAAAACCTGAAGAAAGATAAACATTATGAGTTGAAAAAAATCATGGATTTTGTCGGCAGCGACAATAAGCAAACTAAGCTTCAGACACGTGGCGGAGCTAAAAATTATTTCCCAACACGGAAATTCAAAATTACCGTAGACTCGGCTAAAGTTGTCGAAGAAGGGGTTGTAAGACCTGAAGACAGAGATAAGATTGTTGATGAAATAAAATGGAAAATTTCCGGCAATGGCGTGATGAAAAACAGAATGCTTCAATTGGATTTCATTGCAAATAACAATTGGGAAAGACCTGTTTATTTTGCGATAACAACTGGAAGTCAGGCCTATGCTAACCTGGAAGAATACTTTCAACTCGAAGGGCTGGCTTATCGCCTGGTTCCTGTCAAAGATGATGATAATGACGGAATGACGGGACGCGTAGCTACGGATATCATGTATGACAATATGATGAATAAATTTGAGTGGGGAAATATGGGCAAAAAAGGCGTGTTTTTGGATGAAACAAACCGCCGGATGACCATGAACTTCCGGAGTAATTTCGGGCGTCTCGCCAATGCTTTAATTGAAGAAGGAAAAGAAGAAAAAGCGGAAAAAGTATGCGATAAATGCCTGGAGGTAATTCCGGATTTTAAAATCCCTTATGATTATTTCATTATTCCTGTAGCCGAAGCGTACTATAAAATTGATGCCATTGAAAAAGCAGATAAGGTAATGAACCGGTTGCTTGAAATTTATAATAATGACCTTGCCTATTACTTTAACCTGAAACCCGAGCATAGAAAGGCGGTCTCGAGAGAAATAGATATGGGAATGAGTGTGCTGAATCAGATGGTTCAGTTGTCAAAACAATATAATCGGGAAGATCTGCGGAAAGAAGCTGAAGAAAGTTTTGATAAATACTATCAAATGTATGTTCAGTTTAAGCAAGCCGGCAGATCACCGCAACAACAAAGAAGAATTCAGCAACAACGGCTACAACAACAGCAACAGCAACAATCTCAAGGGAGGCAAAAACAAGGGCAACAATAAGCTAAAGGATAGTATGTAGCCATATGATAACTGCCATACCTGCAACAGGCATGGCAGTTTTTAATAAATTATTCCGGCATCATGTATTTGGTAAAATCACCGAAATTATTCAATAAAATCACCAACTCAAATGTTATCTGGCGCATGAGCCCGAAAACACCGGATTTATACCTGACTTTTGATGATGGCCCTGTTCCGGAATTAACAGATGAAATCTTAAGAATTCTCCGGGAAAAAGATGTGCCGGCTACATTCTTTTGCGTGGGGGATAATGTCCGCAAATATCCTGAGACGTTCTGGAAAATAGTCGATGATGGGCACACGATCGGGAATCATACATACAATCACAAGAATGGTTGGAAAACTCCAAATGCTTTATATTCTGCTAACATAAAAAAGTTTGACAACTATTATTCCACACGGTTGTTTCGCCCTCCTTACGGACGGATAAAACCCTCTCAAATACGAATACTTAAAAAAGGGTACCAAATTATTCTTTGGTCATTATTAAGCGGTGATTTTGATCCCGGGACTTCTCCCGGGAAATGCTATAACAACGTAGTAAATAATTTGCATAACGGAGCTATTATTGTGTTTCATGATAATATTAAAGCGGCGAAAAATATGCGAATAGCCTTGCCAAAAGCAATCGATTATGCAAGAAAACATAATTATCGATTTCGTAGCCTATAAGGCTGAGAGCCACTATAGTTAGAAAAGATCATTTTTTTTTCGAAAATAGTTGAAAAAAAATTTGGATTTTGAACGAAAGTGTATTAACTTTGATATAAGTTCAAATTAATTAACTAAAAAACAATTTATTATGGATGGAGTAAACAGAGTTATCCTATTAGGAAATTTAGGAAATGACCCGGAGGTCAAAACGTTTGATGATGGCAATAAAATTGTGCGGTTTCCGCTTGCCACTAATGAAACTTACAAAAACCGAAACGGCGAGAAAGTAAGCAATACAGAATGGCATAATGTTATTGTTCGTCGCCAGGGTTTAGCTGAGGTTGTCGAGAAATATCTGAAGAAAGGCAACCAAATTTACATCGAAGGGAAACTTAAAACGCGTAAATGGCAGGATAAAGACGGGAATAACCGTTATACGACGGAAATCCACATGGACAATATGACCATGATGGGTGGTGGTCCCAAATCCGATGGCCAACAACAACCGGCAGACAAAAATACGGCTGCTAATGTGGAAGAGCCCCCAATGACTGACGAAGGGGATGATTTGCCCTTCTAAGGAAAGTCTTTGATAGTGAGGAAAAATAGCATGTTGATTTCAATTAACATGCTTTTTTTATGTCGATTTTATCAAAAGCCAATAAAAAAGGGTTATAGCTAATGAAAACTATAACCCTTTTTGAAGTGGTGGGCCCACCCGGACTTGAACCAGGGACCACTTGATTATGAGTCAAGTGCTCTAACCAACTGAGCTATAGGCCCTAAGGTGCTTGTTAAACTTCGGTCAGCTGTTCTATTATTTACCCATGAACAGACGATGCCGCTAAGCGGCTGCAAAGTTAATATTTTTTTATAATGAAACGAATCTTTCATGAAGAATATTTTTCTTGCGTATATGTCAGAGGTTCAGAAATTTTCTTATTGAGGGTTCGTTAGCTTCACATAATCCTTCTTCTGTAATAAGACCGGTTACCAATGTGGATGGTGTGATATCAAAACCATAATTTAACACCGGACTTTCGGATGCTATAATTTGTACATTTTCTGTATGGCTTCCGGTCCAACCTTCAATCATTCGCACTTCATCATCATGGCGTTGTTCGATTACCGCTTCTGCAAATGCATCTTTCATATTAATATCAATGGTGGATGTCGGTAAAGCTACATAAAAAGGAACTTTGTTATCTTTAGCAGCCAAAGCCTTTAAGTATGTTCCGATTTTATTAATAACATCTCCTTTGATGCTTGTTCTGTCGCTACCGACAATTACGGCATCTACCATTCCTTTTTGCATGAGTAAACCTCCTGTATTGTCCGGAATCACGGAGTGACTGATCCCTTGTTTTTCTAGCTCCCAGGCGGTCAGCCTGGCTCCCTGGTTGCGGGGACGAGTTTCGTCTACATAAACATGAATGGGAATACCGGCTTCATGAGCCTTGTAAATTGGAGCCAAAGCAGTGCCATAGTCAACACAGGCCAGCCAGCCTGCATTACAATGTGTAAGAATATTTAACCGGGCGGCTGATTTTTTGTTATATAGCCTTTTCAGTATTTCCAAACCATGATCACCAATTTTTTCAGAGCGTGAAATTTCCTCTTCCCTTAATTTCAAGGCTGAATCTAAAGCTTTTTCTTTATTCCGGGAACCGGTATTTTCTTCCTGAAGAACATCAAGCACACGCTTAATTCCGTATTCCAGATTTACTGCAGTTGGGCGAGCCTTTTTCAAGTATTCGGCACGCTCATTTATAGACTGTATTGAGTCCGGATTTTCAGCTACAGCCAAATACATTCCGAAAGCGGCTGTTACACCGATCAATGGAGCTCCGCGGACCCACATGTCTTTTATGGCCAGGAATGCATCCTCACTGCTTGAAATTTCAATGATTTCAAACGAAAAAGGTAATTTACGCTGATCTATGATATTAAACGAAAAAGGTTTTTGCGGATCATACCAGATACTGGTTTTTGGAGTGCCATCAACATACATAGTGCCATTTATTTCTTTGATATAGACTGAATCATTTGTTTATTTTTGTGCTAAATTAACAGGTAAAATTAACATCATTATGGAAATAAAAAATATCATTTTTGATTTTGGTGGTGTAATTTATGATATTGACTTCGAAAAGAACAAAAAAGCTTTTCAAACTTTGGGTGTAACGGAAACACACCTGCCTTTTTCAGAACCTTCCGTGAAGTCTATTTTTGATAATTTGGAAACCGGGAAGCTATTACCCGGGCAGTTTTATGATCAGATCCGTCAGATTACAGATATAAATATGTCGGATAATCAAATCCGTGAAGCATGGAATGCTTTGCTTATTGGGTTTGTGAAAGAACGTATTCATTTACTGGAAACAATCCGTAACAATTACAACATTTTTTTACTGAGTAATTCGAATTTTATCCATTATCAGAAGTACAGGGAAGAATTTGAACAACAATTTGGCTATAAAACGTTCAGTGACTTATTTCAAAATGCCTATTTTTCGCATGAAATGGGGATGCAGAAGCCACATCCTGAAATATTTGAAACGGTGATGCAAGAACAAATGTTGGTTCCTGGAGAAACCTTGTTTATTGATGACACCAAAGAACATGTGGAATCTGCCAAATGGCTTAATATAAATGGACGGTTTTTGGATATCAGTAATAAGGAAGAGTTACAGAATTTGTTTGATCAACAAGGGGTATTACATGAAAGAGAATTGAACAAAAGCGAATAATCTTTTTGCTATGCTGATAAGTTAGCCTGAACTTCTTGTAAGATAGTCTCTACTTCGTCAAGTCGGTTAGCTTGAAAAAGACGGATACGATACGGTTTAAAATGGGAAATGCCTTTGAAATAATTACGGTAAAATTTCCGGAAATCCTTGACGCCTTTTTCTTCTCCTTTGATTTCAATACTTTTTAAGAGATGATTCCGGCAGACAGAAATTCTTAGCTGTATATCAGGTGGTGGCAGGATATTTCCTGTAGAGAAGAAGTGCTTTATTTCATCAAATAACCATGGATATCCCATGGCAGCGCGTCCAATCATTATTCCACTAACGCCATATCCTTCTTTCATGCGTTTGGCATCTTCCGGTGTTTCAATATCACCATTTCCGATCAGGGGGATTTCAAAATTTCTATCCTTCGCAATCTCTCCAATAAGGTCCCAATTTGCGTGGCCTCCATACATTTGAGAGCGTGTTCGTCCATGCAGCGTCAGCATAGAAATGCCGGCATCCTGCAGGCGGAACGCTATTTCTTTGGCATTTATGGAATTTTGGTCCCAGCCTAAGCGTGTTTTAGCTGTTACCGGAATGCCAACAGCTTTCACTACTTCTTGTGTAATACGAATCATCAGATCTACATCTTTCAGTAGAGCCGCACCTCCACCTTTAGAGACTACTTTTTTTACCGGACAACCGAAATTCAGGTCAATAACATCGGGTTGTTTTTCCTGAACCATTTGCGCTGCGCGTGCCATATTCTCAGGATCATTACCAAATATTTGGATGCCAATAGGACGCTCGGAGGGAACAAAATGCATTTTAATTTTGCTTTTTTCCACATCTCTTACTAAAGCTTCGGATGATATAAATTCCGTAAAAACCATATCTGCACCATGTTGCCGGCATATTTCCCGAAAGGTGGAATCTGTTATATCTTCCATGGGAGCCAGCATAAGAGGCATTGTCTTATTGTTTTTAATTGCGGATATCATCTTTATTGAAATATATTTTTAATATTTTTGACAAAAATACACATTTCAGTATGTATAAAGAACCATTTTTTAAAGACCTGAAGCCATTTCCACAATTAGTGATTTTATTGGCAATGACCCTGTTTTTTATGTTTTTCTTCTCTTTAGCAGGGATGGGTTTAACAGCCTTGTTGTTTGATTTTTCACTTCAGGAAATTCAGATGTTAAGTCAAAATCCGGATTTACCGAATGTTATTGGTGCATTAAAGTTTGTTCAGGCAATATCGCAGATCGGAACTTTTATTATTCCTCCATTGCTTTTTGCTGTGTTAACTCAGCCGAAAAGCATTAAATCGTATTTTATGTTCAGGAACGTAAAGGATCACAGTACCTGGTTGTGGAGTTTTGCAGGAGTTTTTACCATTGTACCGCTTATCGGTATTCTGATGCATTGGAATATGAGTATGGATTTGCCCGATTATCTTTCCGGGATTGAAAAATGGATGAAGCAAAGTGAAGAAACATCGGCTGAGGTAATGCATGCTTTTTTGGATGTCAATTCAAGTAAGGGGCTATTTATAAACCTTTTCGTTATTGCTGTTTTACCGGCTTTAGGAGAGGAGCTTCTGTTTCGGGGAGGGATCCAACAAGTATTAGATAAACTTGTGAAGAATAAACATCTGGCGATTATTTTCACGGCCATTCTTTTCAGTGCTTTTCATATGCAATTTTATGGTTTTATGCCACGCTTTGTGTTAGGATTATTACTGGGATATGCATTTTATTTGAGTGGAAATATTTGGGTACCTATCGTTATACATTTTGTGAATAATGCTTTTTCTGTGATCGTTGCTTATCTGTATAACAATGAAATTTTAGCCCAGAATTATGACGAAATCGGGATCACAACGAAACTCATTCCTATCTTGCTCTCCTTTTTACTAACAGTTTATGTTCTATTGCGGATCAGAAAAAACGAGAAGGAGCAAAGAGTTTTATAGCCTAATCCAAAAGCTCTGGTGTCTATAGTATGCTTAATGAGAAAACACGATAAGAGAAAAGCAGAACGTTTTTGCATAAAATGACTAGCTGAAAAGGGCTATAGCACATCCGATACAAGGCAGACAAGTTTAGCAACCCATTGCCAAAAAGTTGGAAGGTGTAGCCAACGGAGTAGATAATCTGCTACTGCTAAAGAAAACCCTGGCTCAAAAAAAGCGCACTGTTTTTCAATAAGAAAAGCCAAGGGTGATATCGCTGCTGACCAAGAAGCTTAAAAACATAAAATTCTTTTCAAAAAAAAACCCCGGTTTTGCCGGGGTTTCTTGAAAAAATTGAAAATTAAAACTAATTGCGATCTTCTACACGTTTACGCGTGTTATAGTTGATTTTCAATGCATTGGCATGCCGAAGTTCCTGCTTCACATCTGAGACGATACCCATTTTCGTATCCTTGTCCACTTTTAAGGATGTTGTCATGAGTTTACGTTCTCCTTCACTCATAGCTTCGCGTTCACGAGCAATAAACTGCTGAACTTCGGATGTTTCAGCATAAGAGTCATTAAGCTGAATACGGGGCTCTGTACCTAACATGGCCTGTCTTCCTTTTGGTGGCGGGCCAATGTAAATGTAGCTTACGAGCTCCTTTTTTTCGAGCTTTTGTACTTCTGTGGCTTTCGGTTGGGTAACCTGTACCAGAAGTTGAGTTTCCCTCATGGTCGTTGATACCATGAAGAAAAATAACAGCATAAATATAATATCCGGTAGTGAGGCTGTATTAATTGTTTGAGAGCCTTCTTCTTTTTTCTTTTTAAATCTGGCCATATTAATCTCCTCCTACATTTTGAGGTTCAGCTTCCGAAATAGCTACAGGAATTGCTTCCTGAATGGCTTTAATGGCAACTTCATCCTTCAGGTCATTAAATTTCTTTCCATAATATTCCATTGCCATTTCGTCACGCAATTCGCGAACTGCTGCTGCTAATTCGTTTTGCACTTGAATATACATATTATACGAAGTACCACGGTCATTCTGCATGGAAATAACGCCTTTGGATACGGTGACAGTACCTAACCCATCAATTTGTTTTTCTTCAACTTCGGGGTATTCGGGATTATTAGGATGAACCCGCAGAAAATCTTTGGCTGCATCTTTAAGCTGTGTAATATCCATGGGCCTCTTGTTGGTTTGTGAACCAACAAGTAACCGATCAGCGCTATTAACCAGAACAACAAAGACATTTCGTTCTTTAACGTCAATATCATCTTGTTGCTCGGGTGGTACTGGTGGCGGTAGTTTTCTGGTAATACCACGATCCACATCCATGGTGGTGGTAACCAGGAAGAAAATCAACAGGAGGAAAGCAATATCTGCCATCGCTCCGGCATTGATCTCTTGTGCACCTCTTCTAGCCATACGAGTTTGATTTTAATTTATTTAAATATTTTCGAGATACCTGAGAATATGGTAGCACCAACTGCAAGGATACCTAAAATATAGGTCGCCATCAGTCCGGTACCAACACGTTTCGAGGTTTCTGCCGTAACTTCAAATTTTTCATATACCGGGGCATCTGTTCCACTCGAAGCAAGCAGATATGAAATCCCGCCAAGGACGACGAAAGCAATAACTCCGATTAAAATGGGTTTTGCTTTGGCCGGATTGAGGATAACATAAATTATTGGGGCTATAATAGCCAATGCGGCTGCTACGATTAGAAGTCCGTAAGCCCAGAACATATGATACATAGTGATATCAGTGGCTGCGGCTGGTTCTGAAGGTATGTCTTTGATAAAAACAAAATAGATACCCAAAACCACTGATATTGTTATTAACACATACACTAGTATGTTTAATATTTTGCCAGTCTTATCTTCCATAGGGCAATAATGGTTTAGGTTAAATTATTTATTTTGTTTCTTAACGAGTATATCGATAAAGGAGATCGTACTATCTTCCATATCGTTAACGAGACTGTCTACTTTAGAGACCAAATAGTTATAGAAAATTTGAAGAATGATACCAACGATAAGACCGAATACTGTTGTCAGCAAGGCTACTTTAATACCTCCTGCAACAACGGTAGGTGAAATGTCACCTGCTGCTTCAATCGCATCGAAAGCACCGATCATACCGATTACCGTACCCATAAAACCAAGCATAGGAGCAATGGCAATGAATAAGGAAATCCAGGAAAGACCTTTCTCCAGGCGTGCCATAACAACACTGCCATAAGAAGAAACGGCTTTTTCTACGGTTTCAATACCTTCATCCATTTTACTTAATCCTTCATAGAAAATGCTGGCTACAGGACCTCTCGTGTTTTTCATCAGATCCTTGGCAGCATCTACGCCACCTTCATCCAATGCATTTTCAAACTTGGAAAGCAGTTTATCGGTATTTGTTGTTGCCAGGTTGAGGTATAGAATACGCTCAATTACCAGGGCTAACCCTAAAATAAGGGTCAACAATACGATACCCATAAAACCGGCTCCACCTTCAATGAATTTTTCCTTTAATACTTGATGGAAGGTCTGTTCTTCTTTTTCGGCATCTTTCATTTCATCAAGAGATGTGTCACCTCCTGCGGCAGCAGCAGTAGTGTCTGCAGCAGTAGTGTCAACCTGTTCTGTTTCCGCTGTGTCTTTATTCATTTCATCAGCGTCTTGGGCAAAAGCAGTGTTAAGTGCTGCAAAATTGAGCACGCCTGCTAGAGCAAGAAAAGCAATTAGTTTTTTCATAATAACTTTCTATTGGTGTTTTAATTATTGGTTTAATTTATCCCGGCGGAGAGAGAGGGATTCGAACCCTCGATACCCTTTTGGGGTATACACACTTTCCAGGCGTGCGCCTTCGACCACTCGGCCACCTCTCCGTTTTCTTTTGCAATACGTTGAGAACTTGTTTGTACGATTAAAACTTTGCGCTAAAGTACAAAAAAAATGTGTTATTCAAATACGCTTAAAAAAATTTAACTTTTTTATGTTTAAAATTTGTCGTATGAAAGTGAACTATCAAATTATATTTTTATTGTTTACGATTTGAAATTTCTCCTCTTAAGGAAGTTTGAAATAATGAACAAAATGTTTTTTGAGGTATGCCGCGGCCTAATAAGTACATCATTTTGGCTAATGCCGATTCCGTGGTAATGTCCAGGCCACTTATCACACCGATACGTCCCAACTCCAGGCTGGTTTGATATTTACCCATGTCCACACGGCCTACCGGACACTGGCTTACATTAACAACTTGTAATCCGCCATCAATCGCTTTTTTCATGCTTTCAATAAACCAGTCTGTGGTTGGTGCATTTCCTGCTCCATAAGTCTTTATTACAAGACCTTTTAAATTTGGAATATCAAGAATAGCCTGAACTACACTTTTGTTTATTCCCGGATAAAGGTGTAATAAAGCAATATTGGTTTCTAAAGTTTTATGAACCTTTAATTTTTTGAAATTAGGACGTATGATATATTTTTCGTTATAATCGATGTTAATTCCCGCATGCGCTAATTCCGGATAATTTCCTGAACGAAAGGCCATGAAATTTTCGGCATTGTATTTAAATGTTCGGTTTGCACGAAACAACTGATTTTCAAAGTAAATTGCCACTTCCGGCACTTTGGGGGTATCTTCTTCTTTTTCACTGGCAATTAATATGGAAGCAATAAAATTGTCGCGGCCATCGGTTCGCAGCATTCCCATTGGTAATTGAGATCCTGTGAAAATCACCGGTTTATTCAGGTTTTCAAGCATAAAGCTTAATGCAGAGGCTGTATAAGCCATGGTGTCCGAACCATGAAGAACAACAAAACCATCGTAGTTTTCGTAATTCTCTTCGATGACATTTGCAATGGCTATCCATGACTTTGTATCCATATTGCTGGAATCAATCGGAGGGTCAAAAGACCAGGAGTCAATAGTTATATTGTAATCCTGAAGAGCCGGAATTTCCTTTGAAATTTCGTCGAAATTAACCGGCACTAAAGCTCCCGATTCATTATCTATATGCATTCCAATGGTTCCGCCGGTATAGATAACCAAAATGGTTACTTGTTCTTGCATAATGTTAAAATCTGAAGATTTGTTTTGCATTTGCTGTCGTGATTTCTGCAACCTGTTCAATGGTCATATTTTTTATGTCAGCCAATATCCTGGCTATTAATGGTATATGTGAGCTTTCGTTTCGTTTGCCTCTGAAAGGGTGAGGACTAAGATACGGCGAGTCTGTTTCCAAAACAATTTTTTCTATCGGAATATTTAGAATTTCTTTTGACAGGCGCGCATTTTTAAATGTTAAAACGCCTCCGATGCCTATGGAAAAGCCCAGGTTGATAATTTCTTTTGCCTGGGTTTCAGTACCGGTAAAACAGTGAAATATACCACCCAATCGACTACTGTTATAGTCTTTGATTTCCTCTATGACGGCATCGTAAGAATTCCTCATGTGAATAACAACCGGTAAATCTTTTTCTACAGCTGTTTCACACTGCATGCGAAATGCTTTCCTTTGTTCTTTTTCCAAAGATGTATCCCAGTATAAATCAATTCCGATTTCGCCTATAGCGTAGTATTTTCTATTTTGCAAATAATCGAAAATCCCGGATAATTGTGTTTTGTAATTTTCTTGCACCGAAGAGGGATGCAAGCCCATCATGGGATACATATTTTCGGGCCATTGGTCACAAAGTTTGTGTAAGGGATCTATTGAAGCCTCATCAATATTGGGAAGCATGAAATTTGTAACCCCTTTGTCTATAGCGCGTTGGATAATCTCATTTCTGTCATCATCAAATTCTGCAGCATAGAGGTGTGTATGGGTGTCTGTAAAAATCATGGTGCAAAAATAGGAAATAGTTTTGTGCCCGGCAATAAACGCTAATATTTCCCTTAAGGGGTGAGCCTTCCTGCAACAGTAGTTTCATTTGACCTTGATGGGTTTGAAAACAGGGAATGCCAAAGCTATAACTTTATTCTTCTTTTGTATACTCAATTCATAGTTTTTTCTAAGTTTGCAGAAAGAAATAGAAAGATGAATGTGAAGAAGCTACTCATAATAAGGTTTAGTTCTATTGGTGATATGGTTTTAACGACACCGGCCATACGTTGTCTGAAAAAGCAAAAGCCAGAAATCGAAATTCATTATTTAACCAAAAAGGTTTTTAATCCTGTCATCGAGGCTAATCCATATATAGATAAAATTCACCTGTTAGATAACAGCTTACGATCGGTTATTGAGGACTTAAAATCGGAGAATATTGATTTTATAGTAGATTTACATCGTAATATACGCAGCCGTATTGTCATAAGCCGTTTGCAAAAGCCATCGGCTGCATTTCCAAAGCTAAATGCGTATAAATGGCTGCTTGTGAACACAAAGATTAATCTGCTTCCTGACATTCACATTGTTCATCGGTATTTAAAAGCATTGCAAAAATTAAGAATTCGCTATGATGGGCAAGGCTTAGATTATGTAATTCCTGAAAAAGATCGCCTTGATTTATCGCAAATTCTTCCGGACGATTTTCAAAACGGTTACATGCTTGTTGTTGTGGGCGGAAAGCACAATACCAAACAAATACCGGAGCATAAATTAGTAGACATTTGTAATCAGGCAAAATATCCCGTGGTAATCGCCGGAGGAGATGAAGACAGGTATATGGCTGATGAAATAAGCAAAAAACTTGAAGTTCCGGGTTACAATGCTTGTGGTAAGTATAGCATCAACGGGTCTGCTTATCTTGTTCAGCAGTCTGCCGTTGTATTAACACCCGATACTGGTCTCATGCATATTGCAGCGGCTTTCCACAAGCCGTTGGTGACAATGTGGGGAAATACGGTACCGGATTTTGGGATGTATCCTTTTCTGCCGGATGAAAAGCAAGACAGTTACCGGATTTTGGAAATCAAGGATCTCAACTGCAGACCTTGCTCAAAGATCGGGTTTGAACGTTGTCCGAAAGGACATTTTCGATGCATGAACGATATTCCTGTTGAAGATGCATTGCAGGCTATTCGAGAGGTAACAGGGCGTTAAAAAAACGGATTATGAGCCTTCTCATTTCCTATTGTGGTTGATGGCCCATGACCGGGATAAACAGTAAAATGATCATCCAGAGGCATTAACTTTTCCTGAATACTGCTTTGCAGCAGTTCCATGCTACCGGTGGGAAGATCGGTGCGGCCCACACCTTCAGCAAATAAAACATCTCCTGAAATCAGAATTTTTTCCTGATGCATAACCAAACAAATACTTCCGTCAGCATGTCCCGGGGTATATCGAACTTCTATCTGGTCATCACCTAATTTAATGATCTCATCATCCTGCACGTATTTTTCCGGAGCAGGACTTTTCGTAAACGATAGCCCAATCATTACAGCCTGATCCGGAGCTGCCTCCAGAATGCGTTTCCCCTCTTCGTGAATAACAGGCTTCAATCCCCAGGAGTCAAAAACAAACGCATTTCCTAAAATATGATCCACATGACAGTGCGTATTTATAAGCATGACAGGCGAAAGCTCTTTGTGTTTTATAAAACCGGCCAGCTGTTGATCTTCTTGCGCATTGGAATTGGCAGGATCAACAATTATACAATATCCCTCATCATTATAAACAAGATAAGTATTAACCTGTAACGGATTGAAAATAAATTTTTTGAGATGTATCATGCGAATTGTTTTTTCCTCTTAATTAAAACTTAGACAAATGTAGTTTGTTAATATGTAATAAGCAAAAAGAATTGAAGAATATATTTCTTTCGGCAAACAAATTTTTATTTGGTTTGAATTTTGTGCAATTTTGTTGAGTTATATAGAATATAAAAAATGAGTAAAATTATTTTTTCTCAAAATCGTTACAATTAGGATGTTGATCATAAAAATATAAGAACGCCTGTGAGAGTATTATTACGATACATAGTTATTACGACATTAATATTCCTGTCTCTGTCCGCCTATAGCCAATTTTATAATGGCTCACAGGTGGATTTTGGGAAAAACCGGGTGCAATACAATAAAGATCGCTTATGGTTTTTTTACCGGTTTGAAAAGTTCAACACATATTTTTACCAGGGCGGAGATAATCTCGCTTATTATACTTATCGATATGCCAATGAGCAAATTCAAATAATGGAAGAGAAACTTGACTATGTGTTGAATGAAAAAGCTCATTTTTTGATATTTCAGAGTTTAAATGATTTGAAAGAAAGCAATATTGGCCTTATCAGTGATGAACAATATAATGTTGGAGGGATAACCCATTTGGTGGATAATAAAATATTTATCTATTTCAATGGCAATCATACAGACCTGGAATATCAAATCCGGATGGGAACAGCCAATATCATTATTAACCAAATGCTGACAGGCTCTAATATGGGCTCAGCTATAAAAAACTCTACTTTACTTTCTTTACCTGACTGGTACAAAAACGGATTAATAGCCTATCTTGCCAACCCCTGGGATACTGAAACGGATAATCATGTTCGCGATGGCATGTTAAGCGGCAGGTATGATGATTTTAACTCTCTTAGAGGAGACGATGCCACGTATGCAGGGCATTCCATCTGGAAGTTTATCGCTGACAAGTACGGGAAGCGGGTTATTCCCAATCTGATCTATATGACAAAAGCATCCCGCAACATTGAAAGTGCTTTTCTGTATGTTTTGGGTACGTCTTATGATAATCTCGTTAAGGAATGGCGCAGTTTTTATGCTGACCGCTATAAATTTAATGGTCAGAATCGCGATTCAATAAAAGGAGATGTAGTACAAAAACGGGTAAAAGAGAAGTACGAATATTATAATCCCCGCATTAGTCCTGATGGAAACTGGATAGTTTATGCCAAAAACCGGTTGGGGAAATTAAAGATTTACCTGAAAAACCTCGAAACCGGTGACCGGGATAAGATCTTCAAACAAGGGCATAAATTAGACCAAAAAACCGATTATACATATCCTATTGTAGCCTGGCATCCCAGCAGCAAATTGTTTACTATGATTGTTGAGCGCAAGGGTGAGAACTACATGTATTATTATGATATGGAAACAAAGGAGCTGGAGCGCCAGGAATTATTCAGTCTGCAAAAGATATTGGACGTGGACTATAATCACAAAGGCTCGAAATTAGTGCTGTCTGCTGTCAAAGAAGGGCAAACGGATATTTTTGTTTTTAATCTGGCATCGGAAACGTTTGAGCAGATTACCAATGATGTCTATGATGACCTGCATCCACGGTTTATCAATAATTCAGAAGATATTGTGTTTAGTTCCAACAGAACTTCCGATACCCTAAATGACATAAGACTTAATTGGCGCGAACGTGCAAAACAAGAAAAAGTGGAGGTCAGCGAGGCGTTCAATGTTTTTATTTATCATTATGAAGAAGAAAAACGTGTTCTATGGCGCCTTACCGATTCGGAGTATTCCGATGAAACACAGCCTGAAGAATTTAAAAACGGGTATGTTGCTTATCTCAGTGATAAAAATGGAATCAAAAACAGGTATATAGCTAAATTTGACAGCGCAGTAAGTCATGTAGATACAACGGTTCATTACAGGTATTTTTCAAAAACCTATCCTTTATCTGATTACTCTAGAAATATAATTAATCAGGACATTAGCCTGAAGTCCGGGAAGTTGGTAGAACATATTTATCATAATGGATTAGACAAATTTTTTATCCGTGATCTAAATGTGCAGGATTCCATAGATCAAAGTCAAATCCAAAACACGGTTTACCGGAGCCGCATGCTGTCAAAACAGAAAAAGAAACCGGTATCAGACAAAGCAAAAGAATCACAAGATACTTTAAAGACAAAGGTGCCGGAAAAACGATTAGTCCCGATGATGAGAGGAGATGAAGTGGCTGAGGAAGAATCAGAGGATACTACAAGTGTGGACATCCGGAATTATATGTTCGAGGAGGAACAGAAAAATAAAAGTGGAGAAACTGATACGACAGAAGAAAAAGGGAAGCCCACGAAAATGAATTATTACGTGGAGTATACCATTAATAAATTAGTGAGCCAGGTGGACTTTTCCTTTATGAATGAATCCTATCAGCCGTTTACAGGAGGAGGAGGCCCCATATTCTTAAATGCAGGGTTCAATGGCTTATTTATGGTTGGAGCAACAGATCTGATGGAAGATTACCGTATTACCGGAGGAGTCCGCTTGTCCCCTAATCTGCGGAATAATGAGTATATGATCAGCTATGAAAATCTGAAAAACCGGCTGGACCATCAGTGGGTTTTTCACCGGAAATCCTATCAGAATAGCGGTGAAAATGCTATTCAAAAAGTAGCTTCCCATAATTTGTATTATAATGCAAAATATGCTTTTAGTCAGGTTTTTTCAGCCAGAGGAACAGCTTCTTTGCGCTATGACCGTGCTACAATACTAGCAACGGATTATTTTACCTTGCAGGTTCCAAATGAACATTATACATGGGCAGGCTTAAAAACTTCACTGGTGTTTGATAATACCCGCGATCGTGGTATAAATACGAAATTTGGTACACGATGGAAAACATTCGGGGAATATTACCAATTGCTGGACCGGGACAGGCGAAACATAAATTTATTTGTTGTAGGCATGGATTTTAGAAATTATTTACCCATTCATCGGTCACTTGTATGGGCAAATCGTTTTGCAGCATCCAGCAGTTTTGGGACCTCCAAATTGATCTATTATATGGGAGGTGTGAATAACTGGCTAACGGCAAGTTTCAACCGCAATGTACCGATTGATTACGATCAGAATTATGCTTACCAAACATTGGCTACACCTATGCGGGGATTTCAACAGAACATCCGTAATGGAAATACCTTTGCTTTGTTTAATTCGGAGTTGAGATTTCCTTTTATTCGTTATTTTTCCAAAAAGCCATTGAAGTCTGAGTTTTTGAGTAGCCTTCAGCTTATTGGATTTATGGATGTTGGCTCTGCCTGGACAGGACTAAATCCATATAGCGATGAGAATACTATGATTGAAAGGACGTATCGGGATAAACCTTTTACTGTTAAGGTTCAACGAACAATAGAACCTATGGTTGGCGGTGCCGGAGCAGGCATCAGAGCTAAAATTTTTGGATACTTTGTGCGTCTGGATTATGCATGGGGTTACCTTGAAAGAAAGGTTCAGGACCCCAGACTTTATCTTTCGTTTAATCTCGATTTTTAAAAATATAGATGTCTGTTTATAAGGCACGTTATAACCTGTAAGAAATGGCAATGAACACTAGAAAAGAGGAATTAAAAAAAAATGTCAATGCGTATCATAATGATACCGTTGCTTTCAGACGTCATATTCATAAAAATCCGGAACTTTCAACAAAAGAGCATAAAACGGCCGGGTATGTAGAGAGCCAATTGGATAACTTCGGAATTCGTCATGAACGTATGGCCGGAACTGGTGTTATTGGTGTTATTGAAGGTCAACAAAAAGGAAAGACAATCGCTTTACGGGCCGATATGGATGCTTTGCCTTTGAAAGAAGAAAACAGCCATGAATATATATCCCATAATGAAGGGATAATGCATGCATGTGGCCATGATGCCCATACTGCTATTTTATTGGGAACGGCACGAGTGCTGAATGAGAGGAAAGAACAGATCCATGGCAAGATATTACTGATTTTTCAGCCTTCTGAAGAGAATTTTCCCGGCGGAGCCCGTATGCTTCTGGAAGAAGGATTATTTAAAAAGTATCAACCGGATAAAATTATAGGCTTGCATGTTGATCCGGATATTGACAGCGGAAAGGTGGGGATGAAAGCCGGTCAATATATGGCCTCTACTGATGAGGTTTATCTTACGGTGAAAGGAAAAGGAGGTCATGCTGCTATGCCGGACAAAAATGTAGATACTGTTGTTTTGGCATCTCAGATACTGACTAGTCTACAGCAGATCGCCAGCCGCAATGCTCCCCCGGATATTCCTACGGTTTTGTCGTTCGGGCGGTTTATTGCCGAAGGAAGGACGAATATAATTCCCGATGAAGTCCTCCTGTCAGGAACATTCCGGACATTTGATGAAGAATGGCGTACAAAAGCTCATTTACGGATTAGGGCAATAGCTGAGAATACTGCTTTGGCTATGGGAGGACAGTGTGACACAACAATCGATAAAGGATATCCTTTTTTGGTAAATGATGAACAACTTACAAAAATGGTTTTTCAACAAGCACAGGAATATTTAGGAGAGAACAATGTGGAAACCTTGCCTGTGCGGATGACTGCCGAAGACTTTGCGTATTACTCTCAGGAAATTCCGGCTTGTTTTTACCGTCTGGGGATACGCAATGAGTCTATGGGGATAACATCCAACCTGCATTCTCCAACTTTTGATATAGACGAAAAAAGCCTGGAAACAGGTGTGGGGCTCATGAGTTGGCTTGCGTTACAAAATTCTTAAACGAAATTGCAGCTCAAAGTTTGTAAGTCCTTAAAATTATAATTTTATTTTGAAAACGAGTTGTTTCATGTGCAGGTACTGGTGAAATCGATCATTATTGAGCTTCGTAGGGTTCAAGATGAATCGTGGCTGAAATATCCATTTCCTGTTTAATTAGTTTTTCTACACGGGTGGCAATCTCGTGGGCATAATCGATGGAACAATCTCCCCGCACTTTGATATGAAATGTTAGCTCCCGGTGGTTGCCATATTCGTGAAGAAGAAAGTGGTGAGGCAATAAATCACGTTGTTCATAGTCTTCAATTAATGTTTTTATCTCTTCAATTAATTCGGGGGAAGGGCGATGGCCCAGGATACTATCTACAGACTCTTTTAATATCTGATAAACAGCATACAATAATAATAAGGAAATCAACACGCCGAGTAAGCTGTCAATCCACCAAAAATAGTTTCCTAAAAAGATACCTGCCAAAACCAGCAAGGAAGATAAAGCATCAGAGCGGTGATGCCAGCCGTCCGCTTTAACAGCTTTATTTCCGGATTTCTTCTCCAGATAAAATGCATATTGAGCCATTCCTTCTTTTGCGAGAATAGATGCAATAGTTACGACTATGGCTACTGTTCCGAAGTTGGCCGCTTTATGTTCCTTGTATAATTCGATGGACTCCATTAAAAAATTAAAAGCAATCATAGCTAGCAAAGCGGCAATCAAAATAGATGACACTTGTTCCCAGCGACCGTGACCGAAAGGGTGTTTCCGGTCGGCTTTTTTTCCGGATAGTCGCATGCCTAAAATAACAATGATAGAGCTAACGGAATCGGTTAATGTATGCCAGGCATCTGCTAATAATGCGACAGAGCCTGATACTATTCCGGCCCAGTATTTCAGGCCAAATAAAATAATATTGACCACAATAGAGATAATTCCTTCCAGATAGCCTGCCCGTTTTCTTTTCATAATGATTATGTGAAACTGCTAAATTAATTTTTTACACGCATAAGGGGACAAAAAAACACATTTTTTTTAAAAATATTCCCATCTTTAAAAGTAAAAAAGGGAACAATTTAAGTTTGCTCTTGTTTATTATTTAATCTTGTTGTTCATTCTGTTCATTATCGGCCTTGCAAATTGTTTGAAAAAGGCAACTATAATTAAAAGTTTTACATTCAATGAACTTAGTCCGCATTCTGACTATATTATTTCTGGTAATGGCCCAAACATTATTCTATGGGCAAAACCGTGAACTGAAAACAAATTTCGACTTAGAACATATTTCCGCAAGACATGGGCTGTCGCAAGGTGTTGTAAACACTATTATGCAAGACCACAACGGGTTTATCTGGTTTGGGACAAAAGATGGACTAAACCGTTATGATGGGGAGGAAATACGGATTTACTCCCATTGTCATGAAGATACCAATTGTATTTCTAACAGTCATATCTTATCATTAGAAGAGGATTCGTCCGGAACGATTTGGGTGGGAACCAATGGCGGAGGGCTTAATAAATTTGACCCTGAAACCGAGACATTTTCCACCATTACCCTGAATGCCGAAAAGAAAAAAAATGGATACCCTACTGAGAGGGTTGAACACATGAAATTGGTTTTTGATCGCTATCTTTTGGTTAGCACATATCGACAGGGGTTATATGTGTTGGACCTGGAAACTAACGAGAAAAACAATTACTATCTTAATAAGAAAGATTCCGCTGAAACGGCTCCCAGTTATGTAAGAGATATTGCAACTGATGAGAATGGGAATGTCTATTTGGCGATGGGGCATGATGGGGTTGCCCAATTTGATATTGAAACCGGAAAATTTGAAATATTAATCGCCCAGAAACATGAGGATAAGCAAGAAATCTTAAACGAATATTTTTCTGTTTGCAAACGAGGGGATAAGCTATGGCTAAGCAATTATGCGATAGGATTGGAAAGCTATAACTTAGAAACAAAAGAATTAAAGCAATATTCTTCTGATAAAATTGTAAGAGATGGTGTTGTTCTATCAGAAAAAATAGTGGACATAACTGATAATGATTCTTTGCTATGGTTTGCAACAAGTATGGGGATATTTGCATTTCATCCGGAAAGTGAAGAGTTCAGGCATTTCAGTAAACCTGAAGAGAGTATTTCGCGTCACGAATTTGCTATAGGTGTTAGAGAAATTTATAAGGATCAAAATAATGAGCTTTGGCTGGGAACAAATGGTTATGGAGCTTACTTTCTTGCGAATAAAACCAAGTATTTTTTTACGGTGAACAATTATCCTTATTCCACGGACAAACCGCATCCCAGTGTTAGAAATATATATAATCAGGGCGATAGCTTGTGGGTAACCACTTATAGTGGGATTATTTTATATGATTTGCAAACCATGAAACATAAGCTTATTTTTCCCGATATGAATATCTATACTATTGCCCCTGATCCAGAGGATAAGCGATTCCTTTGGATGGGTGACGAAGGAAATGGCCTATATAAATTAAACCAGCTCACCCTGAAATTGGACACGATTTTTGCATCCAATAAAAAAGAAAAGGGAAAATTGTTCGGGTCAAAAGTTTTTAGCTTATTGCATGACGGAGATTACTTATGGGTGGGAACACAGAAAGCCCTGAACAGATACAATAAAAATACGGGGGACATTAAATATTATGAACATGACAAGACGGATCCTAAAAGTATAAATTATGGTCAGATATATAGTTTATACAAGCAAAGCCCGGAAAGGTTGTGGGTGGGAACGGATAATGGAGGCCTGGGAATATTCAATCCAAAAACAGAAAATGTTCAACGGTTTTTTTATGATCATCAGGATCCCAGTAGCCTGGGAAACAATAGAGTTTATTCCGTTACTGAGGATAGTAATGGAAACATCTGGGTTGCTACCAGTGGAGGCCTGAATAAATTTATTAGTGAAGAAGAGGGTTTTAAGCGTTATACAAAAGATGACGGATTGCCGAACAATGTAGTGTATGCAATATTGGAAGATGGTTCGGGAAACTTATGGTTGAGTACGAATCTGGGCTTGTCTGAGTTTAATCCCCGCACGGAAACATTCCGCAATTTTAATATTGATGATGGGCTACAGGAAAATGAGTTTAATGCCAGTGCGTATTTCAAGTCCCCTGATGGGCAAATGTTTTTTGGCGGAATACAGGGGTTTACATCATTTTATCCTGAGAAGATCAAACTAAACCAGTTTAAACCGGAAGTTGTCTTCACCCAGCTTGTATTAAAAAACCAACCGGGAATTCTTGAGAAACCCATTACAAACAAAAATAAAATCAGATTATCGCACGATAATGCATTTTTCGATATCCGGTTTGTAGCATTAAACTATTATCAGGCAGAAAAAAATCAATATAAATATCGACTGAAAAGGCCTGACTCCAAAACAACAGAATGGATTGATCTGCAAAATGAAAATCACATTAGCTTTTATGGTATTGATCCGGGCGAATATACTTTAGATGTTAAAGGGTCAAATAATGACAGAATATGGAGCGACAGGTCAAAAAGTATTAAGATAACAATCGTGCCTCCTTTTTGGAAAACCCCTCTTTTCAGGATATCATTTATCTTATTGTTTATAGTGCTGATAGCATTAGTAGTCTTTCAAAGGATGCGAAATATGCGCAAGCAAAGAGACAAATTGAAAGCGCTTGTGAATGCAAAAACTTCTGATCTGAAGCAAACCAACAAATCACTAACAAATGAAATTCAAGAAAGAAAGAATGCAGAAAATCAACTAATAAAAGCTAACGAAACAAAAGATAAGTTCTTTTCCATAATCGGGCACGATTTGAAAAATCCGCTTTCTGCCGTTTTTAGCCTTAGTAAAATACTGGATGATGATTATAAGCAGATCTCCGACGAAGAAAAAAGGAACCTTATCAAAAATATTGTAGAGTCATCGCAAAATGCTTTAAGACTTACAGAAAACATCCTGAACTGGGCCAGAACTCAAGTTGATCAGATGAAAATGGATATAACGGATATTAACTTATTTAAGCAAATACAAGAAAACATTCAGTTATATAAATCCGAAGGCAAAAAAAAGGAGATAAGCTTTACCAATAATGTTGATGAGAATTTATCTGTCTCGGCAGATAAAAATATGCTTTCAGCTATTTTGAGAAATTTAATCTCCAACGCGATAAAATTTACACCACGAGGAGGAGAGATAAGCCTTTACGCGCGAAGAAACGATCAATTTGTAGACATTATCATAAAAGACAGTGGGGTTGGGATGGATACAAAAACACAACACTCACTATTTGACCTTAAAACTAGTTCCAGTAGCCATGGAACAGATAATGAAACAGGAACCGGACTGGGAATGCTGATAACAAAGGAATTTGTTGATAGCCACGGAGGCCAGATCGCTGTGGATAGCAAGCCCGGGAAAGGAACGGCTGTAACAGTAAGTTTACCTGTGGCCCAAAATATAACTTAATAATGATGTGGGAGACATGAATTATTGCGTTTGAAAAGATAATTTTGTCATTAATGAATTAATTTTTTTATTTTTGCAACCGCAAGTGCAAAATATATGATCAGGGAGGTTAAGCCTTCTGGCCTTAGCACAGAATAGATCACAAAAAAGGGGCATTAGCTCAGTTGGCTAGAGCGTTTGACTGGCAGTCAAGAGGTCATCGGTTCGACTCCGATATGCTCCACATTTAAGAAACAGGCAGTTATAAAGGTTTCCTTAACTGCCTGTTTTGTGTCTATGCAAACAAATGTGCAAACAAAAGATTAGATAATGCTTTTATTTTTTAAACTCAACTGGCTTTCCTATTTCCTCAGGTCCCAATCTTTCACCCACCATTAGATAGTCTTTAGTGGCAATTTGTTTTTCACCTGAAAAGCGGCTATATTTTGGGAATATTATATACTTTCAGAAGTTAATTACAATACACTTTAATCGCCTCATAAGCTCCATCGAAACCTAACTCTCCAGCCTTACTTAAATCTTTACATCCACTGTCTTTTTGACCTGAAACAATTTTTAAAACTCCTCGATTATAATAAGCCTCTGCAAATTTAGGGTTTATTTCTATGGCTTTAGTTAAATCTTCTATGACACCCCTGTAATCTTCGAGGGGAGCCTTTGCAATTCCTCGAAAAAGATAAGCCTCTGCATACTCAGGGTTTATTTCTATGGCTTTAGTTAAATCTTCTATGGCACCCCTGTAATCTTCGAGATCAGACTTTGCAATTCCTCGATTATAATAAGCCTCTGCATACTCAGGGTATATTTCTATGGCCTTAGTGAAATCCCCTATGGCACCTCTGTAATCTTCGAGATCAGACTTTGCAGCTCCTCGAGTATAATAAGCCTCTGCAAACTTAGGGTTTATTTCTATGGCCTTAGTGAAATCCCCTATGGCACCCCTGTAATCTTCGAGATTAGCCTTTTCAACTCCTCGAAAAAAATAAGCCTTTGCAAACTCAGGGTTTATTTCTATGGCCTTTGTGTAATCTTCTATAGCTTTCTTATAATTTCCGTTTTTGTGCCTTTCAATTCCTTTGTCTGTATAATCTTCAGCTGTTTGGCCAAATCCAGCAGAAGTTAATAATAATGCAGATATTAAGTAAAATATTTTTTTCATAACTTTTTGATTTTTGGATCCATTCCCAAATATAAAACAAATCTATCCTGATTCAAATCAAAAACCACATGGATATGTTAAATTATACTAATTCTAAATAAAAAAATAGGCTTAAAATGATGCGCAAAAGAAAAGCCTACGTTATAGCTCTGAAAGAGCGGCAGGGTAAATACCTGTCCGGACTTTCAGCCCTCAATCATATTATTCACGACCTTTTCACAGGGCTGCGCAAAGCTTGCCCTGTGCTTTTACCTTGGCGGGCTTTCAACCCTTTTGATTTCATGCGTAAATTTTCCTGAAAATTTGTTACGATAATAAAACACCAGATCCCCGGGTCATTGCATCAGAAACAACCTGTATTATGAGTTCAGAATAAAAACATAAACTAATGTTTAAAAAATCAAAAAAAAGTTTAAACAAAAATTATTGGTTTGGTGTTTAATAACTCAACTGTTTAATACATGTAATTACTAAAAATTTATGCCTTATGATTGAATCAGTGAATGCCACCTTTGAGAACTTTGTAGGTCAAAGCCAGGGATTAAATGAAATGGCCTATCAAATGGTAGCCCATGTACTTACTTTGGGCTATGCAGTAATGCTGGCTGCATTATTCTATTTTATTTTAACAATTAGGACAGTAGCTCCCAAATACCGTACTTCATCGGTTTTATCCGTTGTTGTTATGGTGTCTGCCTTTTTGCTTTTGTTTGCACAGGCCGGTAACTGGACCAGCAGTTTTGTTTTTGATGCCGAGAAAGGAAAATATTTTCTAGGTGATGGGAAGGATTTGTTTAATAATGGTTATCGTTACCTAAACTGGTTGATTGATGTACCAATGTTGCTTTTCCAGATTTTATTTGTTGTCTCATTAACCAAGTCCAAGCCGAACAGTATCCGAAACCAGTTTTGGTTTTCCGGTGCAGCTATGATTATCACCGGCTATGTCGGTCAGTATTTTGAGGCTACTAATTTCACAGCTTATGCTATTTGGGGTGCAATTTCAACCGTTTTCTTTATTCACATTCTTATTTTGATGAAACGAGTCATTAAGGAAGGAAAAGAAGGAATACCAGCATCAGCTCAAAAGACATTAAACTCCATATGGGTTTTATTTCTTATATCGTGGATGCTTTATCCCGGTGCTTACTTGATGCCACATTTGGCAGGTATTGGTGTAGATGGTGGACTATTTAATGAAACGGGTGTTGTTGCAAGACAAATCACCTATACCATTGCTGATGTTTCTTCCAAGGTAATCTATGGTGTACTGCTAACAGTCGTTGCCAGAAAATTAAGTGTGGAAGAAGGATATGTAGAAGCCTGAAGGTAGATCAGAGTTGTCTTAAGTTCCGGTGCATATTTGCGGGTTACAGTAAAATATTTATTTATTGTAAGATGGCTTAATAAGGATACTCCAATCAAAGGACAAGCAAAATCAGAGAAAACCTCTGAACAAGCACATATACTTATTTGACTGATATTACTGAGAAATTAAAATTCTTTTGAATTAGAGTTGGTTGTTAAATAACAGCCAGCTCTTTTTTATTCTAATAACATGTTGGAAAATCCAAGGTTGGTTTTGTGGGATTATATCTTCAACACAGCATTTATTTTAAGTCATCAAAAGCTTGCTTTGTGCTGTTACCTTGGCGGGCTTTCAGCCCTTTTGATTTCATGCGTAAATTTTCCTGACGAATTTGTTACGATGGTAAAACACCAGATCCCTGGGGTATTGCATCAGGAACAACCTGTTTATTGCTGTTTTTTTTCATTTGTTAACAGATAAAAAGAAGCAGGCTTAGATGAAAAGCCGGTCAGCATAAAAGCCCGGTGCGCAGCGCCGGGAATGATGCGCAAAAGAAAAGCCTACGTTATAGCTCTGAAAGAGCGGCTGGGTATGTGATCACTACATAACAGAATGCCAGGTCGTTGATTAATAATTCCGAAAACTTAAGGCGATCAAAAAAACAAAATACGAAATTCATATGATTAAATTTTTCAAAATATTGATAACGTTATTGTTATGTTTTCTTGCTTTTATTTCTTACTGTCATTTGCTTCGCGTCATTTGTAGTCATTTGCGCTTCGCGCGTCATTTAGCTTTACTGTACTCTAAGTCATTTACTTAAGGGCTTTCTGAGACGGTTATATTTGACAGCAACCGGACACAGAAGTATAGAAAATGAC
>JAIPBW010000109.1 GCA_021738505.1 Bacteroidales bacterium
TCTGGCTGCTGTCAAATATAATCGTCTCAGAAAGCCCTTAAGTAAATGACGTAGAATATAGTAAAGCAAAATGACGCGCGAAGCGCAAATGACCTTGGTGAAACAGAAAAAGGTTTCACAAGGTAAACTACAGATGACGCGAAGCAAATGACAGTAAGGGATAAAAGTAAGAAAACATAATAATGACATTATCAATATTTTGAAAAAATCAAACATCTGAAATTCATAACACCAACCTTAAGTTTTTTAAGTGGTTTGCGGGAGTGTTAGATGTTTTTTTATGTCAGTCTAAATTGAAAATAATGCAACGTAGCCTTTTGGCTTCTTTGAATAATATAAAGCAATAAAGAGATATTTGCTTGTTTATTTCTCCTGTTACTTTTTTTTCTAATTTTGTTAGCTCAATCAATTTATATTTTATGGCTTTAGATACCATCATACATTTAAAAGATGTTTCCGTATATCAGGAAAATAATCTGGTTTTGTCAGAGGTTAGCTTTGATGTAGCCAAAGGAGAATTTGTCTATTTGATCGGAAAAACCGGCAGTGGCAAAAGCAGTCTGATGAAAATATTGTATGGAGACTTGCCGATGCGTGATGGGGAAGCCTTTGTAGCCAATTTTGATATTAAGAACCTTAAGAACAAACAAATTCCCTGGTTGCGCCGCAACATCGGAATTATTTTTCAGGATTTTCAATTGCTTCACGACAGGACAGTTAAGGACAACCTGCTATTTGTAATGAAAGCCACAGGCTGGAAAGAAAAATCAAAAATGGAAGATCGCCTGCAGGATGTTCTGAATTGGGTAGGACTGGGGACAAAAGGCTTTAAAATGCCACATCAGCTTGCTGGTGGCGAACAGCAACGCGTGGTTATCGCCCGGGCACTAATCAATAATCCGGATATTATTTTAGCTGATGAGCCTACCGGAAACCTTGATCCGGAAACGTCCCGTGAGATTATGGAGCTGATCTTTAAACTCCGCGATAGCGGCCGTGCTATCATCATGGCAACGCATGACTATTCATTGATGGAAGATTTTCCGGCGCGTATCCTCAAATGTGAAGCCGGAAAAGTCTTCGAACTGGAAAATGCCGAAACGCCTTTTGAAGAGCAAACGCCGGACTTGTAAGATGTCAAAACAAAACCCGGGAACTACCAGCGTTCGTAGTGAATGCGATCGGGCAGGAAGCGCTCAGGCTGCTCTTTTTCTTCTGCAGGGTAACCTAAAGCGATCAATGTCACCGGAAGGACATGCTCCGGTAGTTTGATATAGTCCGCTATGTTCTTCATCCGTTCTTCCCGTGGATAAACGCCAAGCCAGCAACTTCCTATTCCGTCCTCATGAGCTGACAGCAATATGTTTTGCGTGGCTGCAGCCGCATTTTGTGCGTTATAGCTGTCGTTAGACTCCAGATTTTTATCCGCACAAACTAAAATAGCAGCCGTGGCCGTCTCTAACATTCCGGCATACGGGTGGATATCCGAAAGCCTGTCTAGATGTAAGCGCTTCTGTATTACTACAAAATGCCAGGGCTGGTAATTTCTTGCCGATGGAGCATACATTGCCGCTTCCAACATTTTGTTGATCTTTTCAGGTTCAACGGGCTTTTCGGTAAAATTCCGTATGGAACGTCTCGATAAAATCAGATCATGAAGGTTCATATGTCAAAAATTTTGTTCCGTGTTCCGTGTTCGTTGTTTACCCCGTGAAATGCGAGGGACGAGCATATTTCACTGGGGTTCCGTGTTGTGCTTGCCTCGCTTGTCCCGTTGATTTTACTCCAATCAAACGGGATGAAACGCGACGTTAGGAGCTGTTTCACCATGGTTCGCTTTCTCTAAGTCTCTTATCCCGATAGCTATCGGGACTCTCAAGTCTCTCAGTCTCTCAGTCTCTCAGTCTCTTCGTTCTCTAATCCCGATAGCTATCGGGACGCTCAAGTCGCTAATCCCGATAGCTATCGGGACTCTAAAGTCTCTCTCAATAAAAAGCTAAAATAAATAAAATGTGCAAGAAATTAAATAATTTTACCTAAATTTGTTTTGATCTTGACAAACCCATTTAAATTCTCAACAGTTTTTTCTGTAACTGAGGGAGCGGAGCTGTGCCAAAAGGAAAGTTATATTTATGTAAGCAACAAACAATTGCATAAAATAAAAAGTCCGTTGGAATTTGGAAATAGAAATAAAATGATTAGTTTTGAAAAGCATAGAAAAGCTTTACCTCTGAAGGAAAAGGCAAAAAACATTTATTTGCTTGATTGTATGCTTTTTAACAGCATCAAAACACAGAGGATATAAGCGAAATATAGGCAATAGCGTAGTTAATATTAACGAGTTGCCACCAATGCAAAAAATGAGAACACTGACAATAATATTGACTCTTGCGACATTGACGACTTTGACATCGTGTGACTGCTTACAAAATGTGACGGGAACAGTCATTGACGAACAGACAGACCAACCAATTCAAGGTGCTCATGTACATAAAGAAAACAAAGACCATGACCAAGCAGACACGGACGACAAAGGCAAATTTGAAATAAGGAGTATTTCGGGTGGGCTTTTCAGATGCCCTCCAATGACAGTTGTGATAAAAAAGGACGGTTATGAAACACAAACTGTGAAAATTAAAAATGCCGAACATGAGACAATTAAACTTAAACCTTTAACGAAATAAAAATATGCTATGAGATTAGAATTAGGACTTTGCTATCAAGTACAAAAAGCAGACGGGACAACGGTAAAATTTAAATTCGTTGGTAATAATCCAGACAATCCACAAGAGCTACAGGTGGAAATAGACGGACAACGAAGGAACCTTAATGAAATATTGCAAGGAGGTTATCTTGCATACTGGGAAGTTGACTGTGACTGAAAATAATAAAAAAGCACTGGTGGCAACAGCAAGTAAAATTCATGCGGGCTGACACGAGTAAATTCAACATTTTCAGCCTTTTATTACCTTTGCGTTTCGGTTGACAGTGAAGGTTTCTAAAAACCCGCACGAAATTTTACTTGCGTACCGTTGGCAACAAGCTAAAAAACCAACCAAAAAAGCAATGAAAGACAAGAAGCCAATTGACAGAAAAAGAGAATCAAGCGGAATGGCAGACATTGGAACCAAAGAAGATGGAGCCATTGAGCAAATGATAAAAATTGGTGAAAGGCTCATTATCCTTAAGGAAAAATCAATCTACGAATTTATGATGGCAGACGATGTTGATCCAGAACGAACCAACATAAACTTACCATCTAACATACACAAACGTTTAATTGACAAGGGGTCCGAATCAGAGATGGTTTGTCGAGTTTTTTTAACAGCAAATACCTTGTTGAACAAGGGACGTTTTGAAGAATCCATAGAAATCGAAAAAGCCTTAAACCTGACGCTTGACTTAATTCAGGAATTAGCGATTTTGGAAAGCGAGATAGAAAGTTTCCTTAGCACAGAGAATGAAGTTTCTAAAGAATATGAATCAAGAAGAGACAAGAAAGTTAGCTACTCAATTCCTTCAATCGGCAATGCTAAGAACAGGTGTACTACTATTTTTCAAAAGGCTGACCATATTGAGCAGACCTTAATGAAAATTGTTACTATATTCTATCCTAATGAAGGATTAACTCAACAATCTCATTTCCCCAGACTAGCGGAAATAATTAAATCTAAACATGGTGAAAAAGACGGATTCTCCCAATTTTTTGATTCAATATTGGATTTCATGAAATTGATAAGAAACCTCAGAAACGCTTTAGATCACCAATTAGACAGTGTGAAAGTATATGACTTTGAGCTCCTTCCAAATTCTGATGTGCTTGCACCAAGTATAGAACTTGACTTTAAAGGAAGCAGATTGGAGAGACAATCACTCTCCGAACTTCTAAAAACACTCATCCCAAATTTTATTTTTATCTGTGAAGGAACCATTATCCACCTTGTCAATCATAATTTCATTCGATCATTAATGTCTCAAGAAATTAGAGAAATACCTGAAGAAAAGAGACGTAATAAATATGTAAGTTATAGTTTTTGGTCTCCGATAGGTGATGGTGGATATTACGACCAATAAAAAAAGAACGTATGGATGATTTCAAATTGTGGTTAACAATAGTCAGAGACATTTTAGCAATAGTAGCAATTGGACTAGCTCTGTGGAGAATCTTTTTAATGAGAAAAACATTCTTCTCCGATCACGACAGAAGTAGAAGGACAAAATCTGTAGACTTAATCCAATTTTGGACGAGTAATCTCAGCCAGAAGTCTTCTTTGGCAAGGAAAATTGTTGAATCATTTGAAGACAACCAATGTCAAACATTATCGAAACAGGAATCGTTCAATGTTGATTCTAATAAGGAAGATCTTTTAAATGAATATTTCAATGACGCTCAAAACAAAATCAAAAAGAACAACGGTATAATAACTCTAAATGAAGGTCATTCAAGTATCCTCAGATGGGACGCAATAAGCTATTTAAATCAACTAGAAGCTGTTCTCTCAGCATGGAGAAACAATGTGGCTGACAAAGAAATCATTGAAGAAGAGTTTGACTATTTGTACGACCCTGAAAAAGGACATTCAATTCTCGAGAAATTCAGAACTGCAACAGGAATAGACAGTTATCCAGCTATTAAAGAGTTTGTCGACCACATAAAAGCCGAAAAGAACAAATCAACCGATAAAGGGAAAGGAAAGAAAAAAATATAAAGCCAGTTGCCAATATATAGGAATATGAGCGGTGCGCAGACCCTGTCCCGATCCCTTGGGAACCCAGCGAGTATTCCCGGTTTACCCCATGGAAGCTTCTTTTATTCCAACGGGTTTACCCCGTGGAATTGTCAATTATTCCATCAGGGTTTACCCTATGGAATCTTCTTTTATTCCATCAGGGTTTACCCCGTGGAATCTTCTTTTATTCCAGCGGGGTTGAACGAAATCCCAACCCTGGCTATGCATTTTACCAGGTTTTTATATGTTTTTGGAAGCTGTTTTAAAACGGGAGAAGCGGGGATATTTTCTAGGGCATTGTTGCGATTCTTTTGGCAAAATCATATAATCCAACAAGAATTTCTTTTATCTTTACAAAACGAACCCAAAAAGTGTATAACGGAAATTTGTAGCGGTGGTTTTTAGACGGACTGCCGTTGGCAGTAATAAAAATTGACACTTATGAAAAAAAAATATTTAGTAGTAATATTTACAACAATTACTCTCATTATTTCGAGTTGTACAAGAAATGAATATAGGTATGAGGCTATACAATCATCTGAAAGCGAATACACAAGAACTCTGTTGGTTGACAAAAAAGTTGGGACGGTTTGGATTTTGACTACTGAAGGGAAATGGCTAAATGTAGGTGTTCCACCTGAAGGAGCACCAGAAAAGGGAGACGAATTAAAAATAAAGGATTAAAATACTACTGCCAATATATAGGAATATGAGCGGTGCGCAGACCCTGTCCCGATTCCTCGGGAACCCAGCGAGTATTCCCGGTTTACCCCCTGGAATTGTCAATTATTCCATCGGGGTTTACCCTATGGAATCTTCTTTTATTCCATCAGGGTTTACCCCATGGAATCTTCTTTTATTCCATCGGGGTTGAACGAAATCCCAACCCTGGCTATACTTTACGACGTTTTTTATGTTTTTGGAAGCTGTTTTAAAAGGGGAGAAGCATGGATATTTTCTAGGGCATCGTTGCGATTCTTTTGGCAAAATCATATAATCCAACAAGAATTTCTTTTATCTTTACAAAACGAACCAAAAAAGTGTAGAACGGAAATTTGTAGCGGTGGTTTTTAGACGGACTGCCGTTAGCGGTCAGGCTATGACGACATAAGTAACTTGAAACTGACTGCAAGAAACGAACAGATAACAACAATGCGACATGAATAGATTTATAGCATATTTTGACTACTTAGAGTCTGTCAATAATGTCGATAATTTTGACAGTTTTCCTTTTCCGGGGTTTTATCCCGGTTAGTTATATAGTATTGTTCTATATGTTTTTGCTTTTTTAATCCATTTTTTAGCTATTTTATAATTTTAATCCACTT
>JAIPBW010000044.1 GCA_021738505.1 Bacteroidales bacterium
GGTCTTTCAAATTTTATCTTAATATCATCAAATAGCTTCATCTGCTTTTTTTAGTAAAATTACAAATATTTGAAAACGATTGTCAGTGATTACTCTTTTAATTATCAACATTTTGATGTTTATTGACAGACACTAATTAGATTGTTTTATTGTATCAATGGCTGTTTCGAGGACTTCATCTGTAGAAAGGTCATTCCAGTTGAATAAAGCATGTGCTTCAGGAGGGACTCCGGCTTCATAGTTTTTTCCTTCTTTGTCAAAGGTTTGTGTTATGGAAAATCGATATCTCCAGCCATTGGGAAGCTGCCCTCCGTTGGGGACGCCCAAACCACCGCCGGTAGTGTCTCCTATAAGCGTGATGTTAGAAATAGCCCGAACACCCAGAGCCATAAATGAGCTTGCACTGTATGCCCCACGATCTGCCAGGCAAATGACTTTTTTGTTATATCGGGCTTCTGTGCTGGGTTGTATAGAAATCGGCTCCAATTCAGAGAATTCGTTATGTCCGGGGCCTGTTTTTATTCTTGAATAATACAATAGGGTTTTTTCGTCTATAAAGCGGCTTAATATGGAGTAGACCTCAGAAATACTGCCACCACCATTTTCCCGGATATCAAAAATAAGCCCTCTGGTATTTTTATATTTATTGATAACAAAATTCAGGTTTGATGTATTAACCTTGCCGGAAAAGGCTGAAAAACGAATGTAACCAATGGAGTCCGTAATATATCCATGGCGAAATGGTCCGGTAACATAGTAATCTTCCGGCAAATAATGGTCAACAATAATCCGCCAGTCGAAATTATCTTGTCCTTTGCGGTAATTTCCGTAGCGTGAAACATTAAAATTGGAGAAAAGATTGGCGTGATCGTCTTTTAATTCATTTAACATAGCTGCCATAACATTGAATAAAGAGTCATCGCTCATGTCTTTTGAAATCATCGGCCTGTATTTGTTTTTTATAGTATTCCAGTCGATATTTTTATAGTCAAAGAAGGAATATTTCTCATCACATTCTGTCCAGAGATAGTCGAAATTCTTGTGTGGGTCATCGGTTTGCAAATCCTCTTCAAACATAATTTTTTCACAGCAAGAGAATAACAACAAAATCAGGATGAAAAGTATTGTATGTTTCATTTTGCATCGGGTTTTTTAATGGGTTCATTTAAACTATACAAGAACGAGAACATTAGATAGTGCTTTGCCATTTCCAGTTTTTCATAGTCTTTTCCTGTATGGTAGGCATCCCAGATATAAGAAAAGCGTAAGGCATTATTGTTGTTTAAGAAAATGTTGTATTCCAATGATGACTTGAGGCGATAGCCCCGGAATACGTGAAATTCATACATGTCGAAAATTTTGTCGTTGTTTTGTATGGCCGCATGTTGAAAGTAAGCATATCCATTTCGAAATGTACTATTTACTAGTGCTATATCCATTTGCCAGGCTAAGGTTCTTTTCCGTGGAATGAAATTCATCTCAAAAAGCTTCAAATCCCAGGTTTTATGCCGGTATCGTGAGATATCCCTGCTTATTTTGAGTGACCCGAATATTGTCCCGATCCCTTCTACACCAAAGGAGTTATTGTTAAAATCCGGATTATTTCTGATGTTTCCGGTAAGACTAACGGTTCCTCCTGCTTTAAGATTCCATAGTTCTGGCAGTGACACGGGTAATTGGTATAACTCAGTATGAATAATTTCCAAAAAGCTTACCGTGGAGTTCGAACTATGGCTGCTGTTTTTTATTGACGCTTCTCCGTATCCGATTTGGAAACCCTGAGTTGACTCTCGCCTTGTTCCGGATACATGTCGATAAGCTGCAAAGTTACCGGTTAACCCTTTGTAGAAAATGGGCGATGTGGCAAAATCCCTGAAGTCAATATAGCTACCGCCAAAACTGATGTTTATGTAAGTTGGCCGTGCTGTGTCAGGTTGATTGATAGCTAATGCAATATGTTGATCCTGACCATATATTAAACCAGGGAATATTATCAGAATGCTGATAATAAAATTTTTAAGTCTCATCTTTGAAGCTTAAGATTTGTTTGTCAAATATAAAGAGTTTTTGAAAAATAAGTCTGTTTTTTGTTCTGTTATTCAAAAAAAGGTTTGCTTCTCTCAAGCAAACCTTTCTCTCCTGTATTATTCATGCATTATGGTAAGGTCAAATGCAAGACGATAAAAGTCGCAGATATAATAATCTGTTTTAATGCCTGTTATGTGTTTAACGGGAAAGGCGGCGGTAATTAATGCAACTTAATCCCTGTGTCTGTTTTATTGAATATTTGCCTGAATATGTAGTATTTTTTTTGGTTTTTTAGGATCATTAGTAATTACAGTAACGGTTTTATGTTGACTTCCTGATCGTCCACGAGTGTTAAAGATAACTGTAATTTCTGTTTGTTCTCCTTGCTTAAGCGTTCTTTTACCTGGTCTTGTGGCCGTGCATCCGCATGATGCTTTCACTTTCCTTATCTTAAGGTCATTTTTTCCTTCATTGGTAAGGACAAACTTATGGGTTTGTTTTGAGCCGGACTTTACTTTACCGAATTTGTGTTTTGTTTTATCAAATTTCGCAACCGGAGCATTGGCAAGCTCTTCTTCTGTCATTTTTGAAAAGTCTTCCATTAAGCGGGCACTAACATTAATGAGTTTTTTAGGTTGCTTATTATCGTTAGTTAAAAGATAGAAACGTTCAAAAATCAACCCGTAATCATCTTTTTTAGTGGCATCATATGTAAAAATAAGATGACCTTCTTCTTTAGGCTTTAAGGTTTTTGGGCTTGCTTTTATTTCCAGATGATTAGGGACATTGCTAAATGATAAGTTCATGGGCTTATCCCATTGATTATAAATACCGATACTATCAGTAACAATTTCACTTCGCTTAACTTCCATAAAAGCCATGTGGTTGGTCTTCATTCTTAAATTTCCCAATTTTCTGGGATAGTAGTCTGCTGTTGTTTTCTTGCGAGGCGTAACTTTTCCTTTGATGAAAAGGATGGTATTCGGATTTTTCGGATCATTGGTTTTTACTGTGATTGCTTTGCGAAAGCTTCCCGGGCGTCCTTTTGTACTATATACAGCCGAAATAAAACCACTTTCGCCGGGTTTAACTTCTTCCTTTGTCCAGTCTGAAGCAGTACAGCCACAACTTGGGTTTACTTTTTTGATTTTTAAATTCTTATCGCCGGTGTTGGTAAATGTGAATTTACACTCTACTTTACCTTTCTCTTCTTTTACGGTGCCGTAATCATGTGTTTTTTTCTCAAATTCTATTGTTTGAGCTGAGAGGCTAAATCCAGCGAGGACAATTGCTGCTGTTGCTAAGAAATATTTTATGTTTTTCATGGATCTTGTATTTTTTGGACGTATGGTTATTTATGTGTTTTATATCAATGATTAATTTATATATAAGCGATTGCTTTTTCCTGATGTACTTTTCAATGTAAAGTTTAATTAAAAAGGAAAAATCAACTTAAAATTTCGTCACAGAGTTTTTGTTTATCCATGCCATCAAAGTTTCCGGAGCTCATTAAAAGTAAGTTTTTGTTTTCCCAGGAAATAGATTTCAAAAAGGTCTCCAGTTTTTCCCGGTCATTGAATACTTCAATGTTTTCGTTATTAAAACTCTCGTAAATATGACGTTTTTCAAGCATGGGAAGTTGCTTCAGTTCTAAAGCATGTTTGTTAAAAAAGACAATCGGTGTGTCAACAGCCTCCATCGTGCCGCGATATTGGTTTAAGAACTCCTTATTTAAGCTGCTGTAGGTGTGGAGCTCTAAGACGCCTACAAGTGGTTGGTTGGGAAACTGATTTTTTACAGCTTCAGCAGTAGCTTTTACTTTTGAAGGACTATGCGCAAAATCCTTAAAGACTTTTGTGGTTTTATTTTCACCTATTTTTTCCAGCCTGTTTGAAGCCCCTTTAAATTCTGACATTGCCCGAAAAAAATCTTCAGGTGCCAGACCAATTTCTTTGCAAATAAGCATGGCACCTTGCATATTTTTCAAATTATGGTCGCCGAATACCTCCATGGGATACTCCTTGCCATTATAATGAACAATGGTTTTTCCATGGCGCGTTTCATTATTTGTGATGGAATAGGGGACTTTTCTTGCATTTCCGGTATATTCACTAACAATGTTTTGAAGCACTCTGTCTTCTTTGTAATATATCAGGCTGCCACTATCCGGAAGCAGATTGATAAAGGTCCTGAACTGATCAACATAATTTTCAAAAGTGGGGAATACATTAAAATGATCCCAGGCAATGCCGCTTAATAATGCTATATGTGGCTTATAAACATGAAATTTGGGTCTGGGGTCTGTTGCTGAGGTTAAATATTCGTCGCCTTCAAATATCATAATTTCAGTATCCCGGCTTAATTTAACCATGACTTCGAAACCTTCAAGTTGGGCTCCAACCAGGAAATCAGTGTCAATTTGATTTTTTTCCAGAGCATGGAGGATCATGGCTGTAATCGTTGTCTTTCCATGACTTCCACCGATTACGATGCGTGTTTTGTCTTTCGCATGTTCATACAAATAAGAAGGAAATGAATAGAGCGGAAGATTTAATTCACGAGCTTTTTCAAGCTCCGGATTACCCTGTTTTGCGTGCATACCTAAAATCACAGCATCCAGGTCTGTAGTGATATTGTCAATATTCCAGCCTTCCTGCTTGGGAAGAAGACCATAATTTCTTAACCGTGTTTTGGAAGGTTCAAATATCTCATCGTCAGATCCGCTTACTATGTGTCCTTGCTTGTGCAGGGCAATGGCCAGGTTGTGCATGGTGCTTCCGCCGATGGCTATAAAATGGATGCGCATTTTTATGTTTTATTTTTTTCTTAAACTTAAATCTTTTGTTTTGTATTTTTCCAGAGTGTTATTTTGAAATTTTCCTCCGGAAATAGAAAGTGATAGTTAAATTAAATAAGGATTGATTAAAGTTGTTTTTCTGATTGTTTCTTTAGTATACTGATTAATAGATTGTTGGTAGATTTGAAAATAAGTATCACTTTCGTGTAAACAAAAGTAAACATCATTTGCTTTCGATGGTTATTTTTGCAAAGGTAAAATATAAATTAATGGTTAGGATTTGTCGAAAAATACGTATTAAACAAGGGCAAATTTCCTGACATACATCTAGCTATTAAAAAAAACAAATATATGATTATACAATCTATAAACGCCGAAAATTGGAAAATGGATGGTGGAGCCGTATTTGGTGTGGTTCCAAAAGCTATTTGGGAAAAGCTATACCCGGCAGATGAGAATAATCTCGTGTCTGTGACATCACGTTGTCTTTTGGTGGATAAAGGTGATCGTAAAATATTGATTGATACGGGAATGGGTAAAAAGCAAAACGAAAAATATTATAAATATAAATATTTATTCGGCACAGATGAACTTTTGTTAAATATGCACAAGCTTGGCTACATGCCAGAAGAGATAACAGATGTTTTGTTGACGCATCTTCATGATGATCATGTAGGGGGAGCCGTACATTATAATAAGTCTGGTGAGCTGATGCTGACCTTTCCCAATGCACAACATTATGTAAGCAGGGAGCAATACGACTGGGCAGTGAATCCAAATCCGCGGGAGGCAGCGTCTTATTTTAAGGAAAACTTTGAACCAATTCGTAAAGCCGGAAAATTAGTACTCCTTGAACGAGACCAAACCGATAGATTACCAGGTATGGAATTACGGTTTTATGACGGACATACGCGAGGACAAATTATACCGGTCATTACTCAGGGTAGCAATAAGATTGCGTTTATGGCTGATTTTATCCCCTCGGTAGCCCATATCCCTTTGCCATATATTGCCAGTGTTGACGTTGAGCCGCTCAAAACGCTTCAGGAAAAAGAGAGTTTCTTAAAGGAAGCTGTGCATGAAAATTATATTTTGTTTTTTCAGCATGATTTTCATCATGAATGTTGCACGGTAAAAGAAACCAACAAAGGAATAAGAGCGGATCAGATGTTTAAATTAACAGAACTAGATAAGAAATGATTATTACGTCTCAGGAAATTTCCTATTTTTGTTGTGTTATATAATAAACCAGAATATATATGATGAGTAAATTGGAAATCACGGCTCTCAATGAGCAATACATAAATAAATCCCCTGAGGCTATTTTAGAGTATGTTTTTAATGCTTTTCGGGGAGATATAGTTTTTTCAACAAGCTTGCAGGCTGAAGACCAGGTTCTGACGGATATGATTTGCAAACTGGATAAAAGTGCAGTCAATTTCGTAACCCTGGATACCGGCAGGATGTTTGAAGAAACGTATGATATTTTACACCGCACAAATATGCGGTATAAAATTAATATTCAAGCTATGTTTCCGGATAATAAAAAAGTAGAGGAAATGACGGCCGAAAAGGGCATCAACCTTTTTTATGAGAGTGTTGAAAACAGAAAGTTATGTTGCCATATCAGAAAGACATTGCCTTTACAGAGAGCCTTAAAAGGACATCATATCTGGCTAACCGGCCTCAGACGCTCACAATCGGTTACACGCCAGGATATACCTATGGTAGAATGGGATGATTATCACCAAATTATAAAAATTAATCCTCTGATCAACTGGACATATGAGGATATATGGGAATATATTCGTACCAACAATGTGCCTTATCACAAACTACATGACCAGGGATATCCAAGTATTGGATGTCAGCCTTGCACACGAGCTGTGAGTGAAGACGAAGATATACGCGCCGGAAGATGGTGGTGGGAGAACCCTGAAAGCAAAGAATGTGGGTTGCATATTGAAAAAAATAGAAAATAAGATTTCATTATTGATGAAATTTATATATTTGCTTATTTAGAACAAACCATAAAATAACGTTTTTTATAAAGAAGTTAGTTTTTGATAACCAGAGATATATTGTTAATTGTGTTTGCTGTACACAATTAAATTATTTATCTTCAGGATTGCAAATGTTTTGAAATCAATTATTTTTTGTCCAATTATAAAGAGTACATATTAATCAGATAATAATATTCATTATTCAAACCAGTTAACGAATGAAAAAAATCTACTTTGCTTTTTTAGGCTTATTATTGTTGCTTGCTTTTCCGGTAAAGGGACAGGTAATCGATTATTACCGGCTTCAATCCGAAGGGAAAGTTCCGAAAGATTTCCTGACTACCAGTTCAGAGGATTATGAAAGATTTACCGATCGTACATTCAGTGAAGACGATAAACGAAATGTCGTTAAACACAAAGAAAAATTCCTGGCCAAGAGTAATTGGCAGTTAAACAAGCTTTTGCGTAGCGGGATAATTGTGTACAATGATACCATTACTAATTATGTCAGAGATGTGGCTGATGTTGTTCTTGCTGATTTTCCTGAAATTCGCGATAATATAAGATTTTATACGGCTACGCATTACTCCGTTAACGCATTTTCAACAGATGCCGGTATTATAATATTCAATACCGGATTAATTGCACAACTTGAAAATGAAGCCCAATTAGCTTATGTCATAGCTCATGAAGTTGTCCATTACATTAAAAAACACAGCATAAAAGGATATATAGAAGAACAATTGTTTGCAGAACAATTGGAAAATGTGGAAGCATACGCTAAGGATAAACATCTTTACCTGGCGAAGAATAGTCGTTCCCGCGAAATGGAATTTGAAGCGGATGAAGTAGGCTTTGAAAAGTTTTTCGCCACCACGGATTATTCCAGGGATGCTGTCATGGGCGTTATGGATGTATTGCAATATTCTTATCTGCCCCTGAATGAGATTAAATTTGCACCTTCGATCCTTACCAATAACTATTTTTCAATTCCTGATGAATTTTTGCTTGAGCAGGTAAGCACAATTTCTGTAGGTGATGATTATGATGAGGATCTAAGTACACATCCCAGTGTGAGAAAGCGACGAACAAGTTTAGAACGAAAAATTCGCAATGAGAGCAGTGTAGATAATACAAAGCGCGATTTTATTGTTTCTGAAGAACGCTTTAATAACGTAAGGAAGATAGCCCGATATGAAACGATACGCCGCTTAATGATTAGCCGGAATTACCCTAGAGCGATTTATGATGCTTTTATCATGTTGCAAAGAGATCCCAATAATGCCTATATGCAAAAAGTTATTGCCGGTTCATTATATGGTGCTGCCATTTATAAATCCAATTATTCGGATAATCCTATAGTGGGAGATTATGAAGATGTAGAAGGAGAGTCACAGCAGGTTTATTATTTGCTTGATGAACTTCCGGAGGTCTGGACTAATGTTATAGCACTTCAATATGCCTGGAGGTTACATAACCTGTACCCGGATGACAGATACTTAAATACTATTATTGATCATTTAATGTATAATATGATTGATGAACATAATATGCATTTGGATGAGTTTTATCCTGAACCGAAAGAAGTGTATCTTGCGCAAAAGGATAGCTTGATAAATCCTGATGAGTCCGAAGAAGAAAAAGAAGAGATAGGATCGAAATACGACAGAATACGCAAGAAAAATAAAATTAGTCACCTTACCCATGGAGAAGAAGAATACCGTTTTGCTTTTGTTGACATGCTAAAGGAACAGGACTTTGTTGATAAATATGAAGAAGTTGAAGAAGAAGTAGAAGAAATAAGTGAAGAAGAAAAAGTTTCTTATGAAAATATTAAGGAAAGAATTGATAAAGAGGAAGATGATGGAAAATATGAGAATTATGGCTATCGTGTAGGGGTAGACAGAGCCATTATACTCGATCCCTTGTTTCTTCATATTAATCAAAAGAAAGATGAAGAAATTCAGTTTTTTAAAACAGAGCAAAAACGTAAGGAGTTGGGGCAAATCATACAAGAAAGCAGCCGGGAAGTAAACCTGGATGCGATTATGCTTGATCCATGGCGTTTAGATGTAAATGATACGGAGAAATTTAACGAGTCCATGGTGATGAAAGATTGGATGACGGAATATTTCAATCATGATGATTTGCGCATTCTTCCATTTGCCACAAACGATGTATACCCAATAATGGATAAATATGATGTGCGATATCTTAATTGGATGGGCGTAATAAGTGGACGTGTTTCCGGTATAAATAAAAGTGAGGCATGTAATTATTGTTATTTCTATAATTTGCCCCTGGCGATATATGAATTGGTTAAACCCAGTTATCAAATGGTTTATCTAAATACATTAATTGATCTTGAAAACGCAAAAACTGAATTTACCTATAAGTTTTCGTTACCGAAAAGAGCAGGAAAATACAGGCTTAAAGCAAGAGTTTATGATGTGTTAAATCAGGTGAAAACAGAAGAGAAAAAGTAACTGTGAAAAAATAGGTTTTCACCGCCAAAATTGTTTAAAAGTGATTTTTAATTTTAGAAAAAATAAACCAATGAAGCAACTTTTACTTATCAGCAGCATGTTCATTCTGATGCTTTTGCCATTGAGTAATCAAGCACAGGTATCCGGCAGTAATGGCAACCGGTTTATCATAAATGCCGGCATAACACCGGATATGTTTGGGTTTTATATTACTCCGTATTACAATATTGAGCTCAGTGAGCGCGAATATAAATTTGGTAAACGGCTTGAATTTAATTATATCTTTCAAAGGAATAAATCAATAGGCCTTATGCTTGATTTTAATAATGCAGAAGGACAATATGGAGCTATTCGATTACCTGATTATTCGGCCTTTCCTTATGAATACGAGGGTTCATACGCCTCATCCTTCCCTATAAAATCAAGTTTAATAGAATTAACATTTCGCTTCTATAATGATGGCCAAATAGCACCATTAGGTAATTATATTAAATTAATGGGCGGTATTTTGGTAGCTTCACATGAATTTGATGTGGATAAATATAAGGCGGGCTTAGAGTTATTGTCCTATTACGATCCAAATGAAAATCCGGATCCCTCTGATGTTGAAATCCCGGTACAGGATTTATATGCATCACCTTATGTGGGCTTTGGTATTGGTGAATCTTTCCCCTTATATGAAAATTTGTTTTTAGATTTAGGAGCGAATTTTAGATTTTTTCTTACGAAAAATGCTTTTGGGACAACTATTGGCAGCCTGCTTGAAATCTCAGATTATAGAAGAGAAAGTGACGAGAATAATAACCATACAAAAGAAAACATGGTAGGGTATGAAGTAGTTGGTCCTCCTCAGATCCCCAAAACATTAAATATGAATATTAGCTTAAGGTATACCTTTTAGCAATTAAAGGCGTCTTCGGTGTGCTATTTCACTGATATCGCATTTTGCAGTTAAAAATACTGATAGGGATTACAAATGAAATTCAGAGATGTTTCTTTTTGACATTTAAATCTGATTGGTAATAAATTCTTGATGGTCTATGCACCCTGTCAAACAGTTTTTTTGTTCTATATTTCATGATAATATGTAAGCCTGATAAATAAGCCAATTACAAATCCGATAGATATTGATGAATGAAACGACTTTTACTTGTCATCATGGTTCTCTTTGTACTTTTACCACTGAGCAATAAAGCACAGGTGTCCGGGAGTAATGGTAATCGTTTTATCATGAATGCAGGGATAACACCTGATATGTTTGGATTCCTTGTTAATTCTCAATATTTTTTTGACTTGGGTAAACGCAAATATCATATAGGTAAGCGATTTGAAATGAATTACATTTTTCAAAGAAATAAATCAATTGGGCTTTTGTTAGATTTTGGCAATGCAGAAGGAAGATATGGTATGATTCGATTACCTGATTATTCAGAATTTTCTTTTAAGTATAAAGGAGCACCCTCATCTTATTTCCCTGTTAAATCAAGGATAGTAGAATTATCTGTTCGCATTTATAATGAAAGACATATTGCACCACTAGCTAACTATGTGAAATTTATGGGGGGTATTTTACTTGCTTCGCATGAATTTGATGTGGACAATTTTAAAGATGGTTTAGAGTATTACGACTATGATCCCTCTGTATATAATCCTACAAATACTGCTGATCTTGATATTCCGGTACAGAATTTATATGCATCCCCTTATGTGGGGATTGGTATTGGAGAATCTTTTCCCATAAGTGAAAACTTATTCCTGGATTTAGGAGCGAATTTTAGAATTTTTCTTACCAAAAATATCTTCCTGAGGACAATTAACAATAAAATAGATTTTTTTGGTTTGGGTAGTTATGGAAGAGAAGATTATGAGCGTAATAATATAACAAAAGAAGATATGTTGAGTTATGAAGTTTTGGGACCTGCTCAGATTAATAAAACATTAAATATGAATATTAGTTTGCGTTACGCGTTTTAAGCGCTAATAGATTGATATACAGGCAAAAGAAGTGTCTTGGTTTTTTCTGATAAAATTATAGTTCCCATAATATCTTTTCAAAGCTAATTAGTGTTTGTCTATGAAGTAAGTGTTTAGTTCATAATGTTCAAGTTCAAAGCCTGCCCCGCATTTATCGGGGGCTTGCGATGTATTTAAAACTAAGGAGTTTACTATGGTAAATGACTGTTTTAAATACGAGCATAACGCAGAAATTGGACATTATGGACAAACACTAATTAAAAAAGATTTTTCAGAAAATGTATAAACAGTTCAGGTTTTAATAATAGCGGGAAAACAAAACCGAAAAGAGCTCCCCAGAAGTGAGCATCATGGCCAATATTATCTTTACCGCGTTTAGCCATATAGGCCGAAAACACTAAAAAAAGCAGTCCAAAAACAGGCGAGGGGATAGGAATTGGTAAAAGCAATAATGCAATTTTTGATGTAGGACGGATAAGGATACTGGCGAAAACCACACCAGCTACAGCACCGGAGGCTCCAACCGCATTATAAAAGAGGTCCTGTTTGTGCTTTCCGTATGCCGGTAAAGTAGAAAAGGCTATAGCAGCTACATACATAAATCCATAATAAAACAGGCCTTTAGTAGTTCCAAACAAAGCAATAAAATCTTGTTCCACAATCCTTCCAAAGGAATATAGAACGAACATGTTGATAATTAAGTGAAGCGTGTTTGCATGAACCAGGCCATATGAAAAGAAACGATATATATTTTTGTTTTGTGCAACATCATGAGCATTGAACTTGAACCGGTCAAACAGTTCAGTGTTTCTAAAGGCCATTATAGAAACAATAACGGTGATTACTATGATAAATATTGTCATCGGATAATGTGCTTTTCTTTCGTTAAAAAATACCTATTCGTTTGTTTGCTCTGTTCGCTGTTCTTCTTGTTTTCGATAGTCAATTTCAGATCCCAGGACACTATGGGGTATCATGTAGACGATAAGAAGAATAAGAGAAGCCACTAAAGCCCAGCCTTTTCGATTTCTGTTCCTGAACTGAACAATAAAAGCAATTATCCAGAATATAAAGGCTATTAATGTTTTGTTGTCAGTAAGGTCATTACTGACAGGCCATCCGGTCCAAAGCTGACCAAAAGCATACTTTTGTATGACCGGACCTAGGATTAATCCTCCGATGGTAAGTGTGATGATCGTTATGATTGTATATAAATAAGTTCTCTTTCCTTTGATCAAAGCTTCAAAGCCAGTCCGCATACTAAACAACATGGCTAAAAACATTAAAAGAATATGGGGTATCAGCACAGATGCAGGAACAGCACCTTTAAAACGAATAATTACAGGTTTTTCCTTTAAAGCGACTGTTTTTGTGTTGTGATGAAGCAAGATGTTGTATTGCACTTTTCCCGCCGGTGGCTGATGAGGAATAAAGGCGATAAGTGTATCTCCGGTGTTTTGCATCGGAATTGTGTCCCACGCATCATAGCTTTTATAACGACGGAAAGCAAAGCTTCCGTGTATGTTTTTATTTTCAGGAACAGGAATAGCCACTTGAGCATCACCCTCACCTCCATGGGAGCGGATTAGCTCATACGTAACCGTCGTATCTGCAATACTAACTGTACCGGAAACAGGATATGTGGGGCCGGTCATTCGCTGATAACCGGCTAAAGCAATTGTTAGAAAAAAGGCTAAAATCCAGAAGAATATTGATTTTTTACGGTAGCTTATGTTGGTCATTATTGGTAAATATGTTAATTTAGAATTAATTGTTCAGCTTCACTGACGTCTTTTAATGATTTTGTTCTGGGGAGAAATAAATTAAACCCAAAGGTCAGGCGATGGGGAGAAACCGTTTTTTGATTCAGCTCAAAATATTCGTAATGCATCGTGAGTCCAATTTTGTCTTTAGGTTTCCATAACAATCCCACACGTGGATTTAGTCCGAAATTAGCATTGGGTTTTTGGTTAACCCCACGATATCTTCCCCACGTATAATAACCTTTTACACCGGCAATCAGTGCAAATTGATTTTGTTTTTCAGAAGATAAATTAATAAGATAATCCAGCGTTAGCGGTATGAGATAACGGCGCTCCCAATACTGATGAATAGTATTTGAGGATTTTTCTTGCAACACCCTTTTGGCAAAATAACGCATTGAAAATCCAAGCGTCAGGTTGGTGTTGGTTCGGGCCTCGTGATATCCGTAATGCAGTCCAAACAGCGCATCATCGGTATTGGCACTAATGCTATATTGCCATAAAGAATTGTCGAAGTTAAAAGTATTGATGCGTTTTGCATTGTATTGTTTGAGCAAGGTCACAATACTATCATTAGCTGTGCTCTTAGCAAGAGTTAATGGTGTGAGTTTATTATTTATCTGATGGTTGGCATTGGCGCCATTTTGCAGCAAAGTATCTGCGATAGCCACATTTCCGGTTGGAATTGCCAGGGTTAAAGCTGTGTTATTTCCATTGGTTGTTTTATCAACACGTGCACCTTTTTGTATCATTAAGCCGGCCAGCTTGTGGTAGGCATATTTTGATGCAAGCATTAGTGGTGTGAATCCTTCCGAATCGGTAGCGTTTGGATCGGCATTGTTTTGTAATAACAACTCGGCAATGGAGGGAAAACCTGATACAATAGCTGTCATTAAAGGAGTGACGTCATAACGAGCTTTAGCATTGACATCTGCCTCATAATAAATCAACATATCAACAATATAGTAATACCCGAATTTTGCAGCATAATGTAAAGGTTTTTGGCTTAATTTACCACTCTGGTTTACATTGGAGCCCGCACGGATCAATTCCTCTACTATATCAATATAGCCCATAGCCGTTGCACGTATCAATGCGCCTTCATTGTTATTAGGAATTAAATCGGGTTTCGCACCATTTTCAAGGAGTATTTTTACGACATCCAGATGCCCTTCCTGCGCTGCATACATTAATGCAGTTTCTTCACTTCCTTTATTTCTTGCATTTACATCTGCTCCGTTATCAATATAATACAAAACAGAATCTGTATTGCCACTCCAGGCTGCATCCATCAGGCGATAATTGAGCTTATCTTCTGATGAGCCATTTTGTCCATAAGTGATTGTGGATAAAATGGTTACAAATAAAAAGGTGATTGTAAAACGCATGCGTAATTTTTCGATAAAAATAGAACATTTTTACATTCTGTGGAAACAGAGATTATGCCATATTTGTTTAATTTTCTATAGTATTTTTGCAAAAAGAGATTTTATGTTTGAAATAGATGAGAATACCCGATATTCATTAAGGATTTTAGGACGAGTAAGTGTAATATTAGTATCTGTAGCTTTAGTTTTAGCAATTATCGGCTACTTCCACCGGGACGGAAATAACAATCAGGATAAAAAATTACCGGATATAATTCTGGCGCAACAATTTATTCAGATAGCGGAAAGTCCACAGATGAAGGATTTTAACGATCAAAGGATAAGTATTAAAGGTACTGTAGATAGCATAAACCGGAAAATGCAAAATACAACAGCATACATTTCAGGCGGATCTGAAAAAGTTCTTGAATTTAAGTTAAACGAAGATGTTGATAATTTAGAATTGGGGCAGCAAGTTATTGTTTCCGGGAAATACAAAGGAAAATTAAACGAGACATTTCAGTTTGAAAATTGTACTTTGAAAGAACAATGAACTTTTTCATAAGGTATGATGTTTGACAACTGATGATTAAATATTGGGTGATAATACTGTTGTTGGCAGTTTCATCATTAATGAAGGCGCAGGTGCTTTCTGATTTTACTGCTCGGCAAAACGGAGAGCAGGTCGAACTTAAGTGGACCTTTAATTCCGGGGAAACCTGCGATGGTACTTATGTTAGGCATGGTCTTGATTCTTTAGCTATGAAAACAATCCATCATGTTCCCGGGATTTGTGGGGCTCCGGAGCAGGAAATATCTTATTCTTTTGTGCATGAAGATCCTGCCCCTAATGATACTAACTATTATAGCCTTATACTGGGCGCACGGGGAAACTCTTCAACAATTAATGTTTATGTAAATGATATTGAAAATGGTTTTATGATTAGCGGGCAACCCCTGAATGATCATGCTGAAATTGTTCTCTCTGAACAATATCAGCAAGGAGCTGAAATTTTAATATTTGACATAAACGGAAAACAGGAATATCAGCAGAAAGTAGCAACAAAAAGACTAACTTTAAACAGGGAAAGTTTTAACAGTGGGATGCATATTGTAATTGTCCGATATAAGACAGGAAAAACCTACAGACGAAAATTGATGGTTTTATAATATTCGCAGACAAATGAGCTATGAAGGCTTTCCGGCGTAGGGGAGAGAATTAATCAAATAGAAACACATGAAGCAAATAACGCATAAAACCTGGGGCTTTCTTGCCATTTTAGCCATGTTCTTTGGTTGGGGAATGGTAATGGGAGGAGGTGCAGCAGGCAGTAAAATAATCCTTTATTCAGGAGGCGCTTTATTAGGCATAGGGGCATTATATCTCCTCTATCGATTGTATATAATGATAAAAGCCCGCGAAAAACAAGAGCAGTAGAATAATAGCATATTAGTATAATACCACCGAGTACTAACATCGATTATGCGGGTCAGACGTTTTTTTGCCCCGGTATAATCCATTTGCCATCTTCAAAACGCCAGTAAGTTAAAGTCAATTCGTTGATTGTACCGGGTTGTATGATGGCATCAGCTTTGTCCTTTAGTTTTAAGAAACTGCTTTTGGATTCTTGGGCTGTTTTATCTTTTAACAAAAGGATATATCCCGGGTTATGATGTATTGCAAACCAATTGGACTCAACGATTAAGGGTGTGTTTTTATAGTTATTGAGAAATTGGGGTAAATATTCCAATAACCTTGTTCTTATGCCTGCAAGAAAAAAACTCTGAGCTGCTCCGGCATTCAGATAACGTTTGGAATCAGCTGTTGTGTTTGATTCCTGTTCTCTATGGATCAGGATATCTTCCTGGCCGGGGTAGTGGTTTTGGAAATCAGTAATATCCGTATAGGCAGCAATCTTAATTGCGATTATTTGATCTTGCCGGAAATGTTGAATGACTTGTTCTGCCAATGTGGTTTTTCCCGTTTTTCGTTGGTTCGCTCCAATAACAAGAATATTCGGATATTGTAATTTTGTCATGAGTTCTATGAAATTTACTTCTCTTTATCCTTCTTAATGAATTTTTTCAGTTGAGTACTGTTAATTCGTTTCGCAAGGATCTTTTTGTCTTTATCTAACAAGTATATCGTGGGTGTTGCCATTAAATCATAAAGTTTCCGGAAGTTGGTCCATTTATTGCCATCGTAGACATTGATCCAGTCCAGATCATTTTCTCTTATGTAGTTCTTCCATTTTTCCGGGTTATTTCTGTCAATGCATACCGAATAGACTTTGAAACCTTCATCTTTCATCTCGTGATAGATTTTCCGGAGTTTAGGAGTTTCTCTTTCACAATGGCCGCATCCCGGCTCCCAGAAATATATTGCGAGATATTTGGCATCTATGGAATGTAAAGGGATATTTTTCCCTGCTGTATCTTGCAAGAGCATATTCGGAGCTTGCTTGCCAATTAATAGATTGCGCAGTATGTCTGCACGATCTCTGAGGTTACTCAGGACTTTTTTGCTCACCCATGGGGTTTTTTCTTTTCCGAAATACTGATCAACCATGTGTACAAATACTTCATCCATGCCCATTATGTTGGACTGTTCTGCATTGTATGTGATATACCAGGTTAAATACTTTTTGATTTCTTTGCTGCCCTCAGCCATTTTCATCAGCCGGTCAGCAGCTTTAATTATCGTATCCGGATCTTGTATAATTACTTTGTTGATATAGTTGCTCACCCGCTGATGCAGGACAGGAGTATGAAGCATGCTTTCATCGGAAAGGTCCAGATTATCAAAATAATGCTCCGTGAAATAGTTGTATTGCCATTCTTGTTTTTCTTTCCCGGAGAGCTTTTCCGGAGCTTCCGGAACCTCAGGGTCGCGGGAGGCATTGTAAACCTGGGCCATAAAAGATTCCGGATGCTCACTAATGAAATTTTCTTTATAATCGTTGATAAGCTGACTTAAGCTATCCTTTTTTCTTTGTAAGTTTTGCTTTTTTAAAGAATCTTCCGGTAACAGAGTTTTAATTTCTTTGTCTATCTCTGCTATTTTTTTGTTTTTGGAATTTGCATATTGGAGAAAATCATAAAAGTATTTGTTTTCTTTGGAACCTTTTACTTTCATGTCTTCTACCATGTTATCATAGGTAGTAGACATTTTAAACTTCTGGTCTTCAGTGACCATAAATTCAAAATAATTTTTATCCTGCCGGGCGGCTAAATATATTCCCTGTGGGAGCTTCTCTTCTCCTTCAAAAATGAAGGTTCCATTCCCCTGATTGGCTACTGTATCTTTAATGTATTGCTTATCGCCATTGTAATTCACTAAATACATGATAGTGTCTTGCGTGTCTTTTACCTGAACTTCAATTTTATATCCCTGTGAAAATAAGGAAGAGGAAATAATAAGCAATGCTCCGGTAAATATTAGTGCTATTTTATTCATATGATTAAATTTTTCAAAATATTGATAACGTTATTGTTATGTTTTCTTGCTTTTATCTCTTTCTGTCATTTGCTTCGCGTCATTTATCCGTCTTCGACGGATGTCATTTGTAGTCATTTGCGCTTCGCGCGTCATTTTGCTTTACTACATTATAAGTCATTAACTTCAGGGCTTTCTGAGACGGTTATATTTGACAGCAACCGGACACAGAAGTATAGAAAATGACCATTAATGACTACCAATGACCATCAATGACAACTAATGACTACTAATGACATTGTTTTCTTTGCATTTTCCAAGTCGCCCAGCCCTTTAATCATTCTCCTGTGTGTCGAAAAAACTGTCGCCATGGAAGTTTCATATGATTAAATTTTTGTTCCTTGTTCCTTGTTCCTTGTCCCATGTTCGTTGTTTGTCCGCTAATTTCCCTAATTACACCCCAATTAACGCGGATTGAGTATATTCTTATTCGCAAATGCAATTCGTAATTCATAATTGAAGATACGCTTCAACGCATCATTGCATCATCGCATTAACGCCAATTCGCTCTTCGCGTTTACTCATTGATACCCTCCACTCATAACGAATTTTAAAGCAAAAAGTTTAATATCCTACGTCAATAAAATAGTTTAAATATCTTCACCTGGTAGTGTGTTATCTTCAATTTTGGAAGCATAAAGCAGTTTATGAATTGCAGCTAATACATTCACCAGCCGGTGGCCCCAACGGGCTTCAAAAAGACGACCACATTCATGAACAGCATTCTGCCGGGCAGTATCCGTATTTTGTTGGTATAACACAAGGAAATCTTTTACATCCTGATAAATGTCAGCTAAACCTTCGGCCATACTTGTCTTCACAGCTTTATCTCCATATATTTCATCCTTGCTGACTATTTTGTATTCATCATCCTTACCGAATTTTTCCTTATAGCGGCTATAGACATTGTCCCAGTTTTCTTCCGTAATATAATGTTCCGGGACCATGTCTTCAAACGGAGGAACCCGCGGGAGTAGTGATCCCTTGATATACAGCAGAGGTAAAACTTTTTGCAGATATGTTAATATATCTGATTTATCATATTTGTCCATGCCTTCTGTGAAAATCGCAAAGTCATTGGCTACTGTGATAAGTTCTAATGTATGAGAACCTTTGATCTTTTCTTCTAATGTTGCCATATATTCATATTGTTTTTTGCAAAGATAATTAGAATTGCGAAGCTTTTTTTCTTATCAAGCTCTTGTTATCTTTTGGATTTAACAATAAAAAAAACCATTAAAAAGGCCTGTTAAAGCTGGTTTAATGGTTTTTGGTAATGAAAGATACTGATAAACAAATTATTTATCCATGTCCGATTTAACTTTTTTGGGTGCTTCTTGCGTGGGTCGGATGACTTTCCCTTTAATTCTTAATATCATCGTGCCGTTTTTGGCATTTGAACGAACAGTGATTTGTTTATTGATGGGACCTAATCGCCTGGTGTCATAAGTAACTTTAATTTTTGCAGTATCTCCCGGCATAATAGGTTTGCGGGGCCACTTAGGTACCGTACAACCACATGATGAGCGTACTGCTGTTAATGACAATGGTTGATCGCCGGTATTCGTAAACTTAAACTGGCAGTTCCCATCTCCCTTTTGATAAATGGTCCCGTAATTGTAAACTTTAGTGTCAAATTTAATTTTGGCACCTTCATTGCCATCCTGGGAAAGAATAAGCCCGGAATGGAATAGGATTAAAATTGCTACTAAAATGATCTTTTTCATAGGTCTAAATTGATTTTTATGGTACTATGTTTACCCCGTCATATTTGCGGGGTAGCCTCCATGCTAAAGCTAAATTCTGTTATAAGCATGTGTGCTTATGACAAAAATGGAGGTTGCATAAAATTAAGGTTTGTTTGATTCATGCTTGCGTGTTCAGGTTGTTCAAATTTGAAATACATTTGTTTTGCATTGACAAAGTTCGTTTTTATATCATAAAATATGTTCTGATATGTGCTGAATGATTCTGCCATACAAATCTATAAAAATTATTTTTATCACAAAAGAAATTTGATATGTTTCTTTGAAATTTGGCTTAAGGAAAGTCACAATATGCAATGTCAAAACAAAAAAAACAACAGCAAGTTGTTTACTGTTGTTTTGGAAGTATAAATTTCTTAAGCGATATTTTTACTAATTATACCAGCTTTCTTACTTCTTCAAGGGCTTTTTGGTAATTTGGTTCTTCACCGATTTCCGGAACATATTCTACGTATTTTATTGTATTGTCCTTGTCGATAACAACAATCCCACGGGCAAGAAGGCGCATTTCTTCAATCAGAAAGCCATATTTCGTTCCGAAGTCTACATCTTTGTGATCTGAGAGAGCTTCTACATTATCGATTCCTTCTGCTGCACAGAACCTTTTCAATGCAAATGGCAGGTCGACACTAATAGAAAGCACGGCAATATTATCATTCATTTTTGTAGCTTCTTTGTTGAATGTGCGTGTTTGGTTTGCGCAGACAGGTGTATCAATAGAAGGAGCTACAGATAATACCTTTATTTTTCCGTTAAAATCGGATAGTTTGACGGGTTTCATATCCGAATCCATCACTGTAAAATCAGGTGCGATATTCCCTGGTCTGGCGGCATCTCCTAAAAGAGTAACCGGATTGCCTCCAAATGTTACTTTTTGATCATTTCTTTCCATAATTATAGATTGTTTTTGTTTTGTGGCAGTGTAACAATCAAATCTTTTTAATGTTGACCGTTCTTTGGTTATTTTCTGTCAAAATAAGGATTTTTCTTGCCGGCACTTAATGGAATCGCATAGGCGATTTTAATATCTTCGGGAAGGAGTCCGGCTTCCAGAGCAGCTTTTCCGGCAGTAAACATGATCCTGTTGTCTGCCCGGTAATCCATGGCAACAGAAGCTGCAGACCCCAGAGCAATACCCAAATCTCCGGTGTTAAAAGCACAGGGTACATCGGGATATTTGCGTTTTTCGTCACAATTTTCAAATCCACAAAATCCACATTCCGGCAGATTGAGTGGTTTAATTGAAGTTCCTAAAATGACAAGGATTTCTGTGGTTTCTAAATTATGGCCGTCACGTTCGAAGAAGTGTAAATTTTTGTCCCGTCCTTTTTGGATCATTAGCTCTGCTAATGTTTGTATTTCTTTTCCTTCGAAAATAGCAGCAAACAAATAATCCTTGGCTCGCGCTTTAGGTGACGTTCTGGCAGCCATTATCATGTGTGAAGCGACGCTTTTCAAATTTTCATGAATTAGGTCCTGATCTGTAATCATATTGTTTTTTGCAGCGAAGATAAAAAAACAGGGAAACTTTAAGATAAATTTCCCTGTTGATTTAAGATTTCTGCAAGAGTGTTATTTTTCAGCTTCCAGTTCGCCTAAATAGCGTTCCGCTTCAATAGCCGCCATGGAGCCCGTTCCTGCTGCAGTTACAGCCTGACGGAAGGTTTTGTCCTGTACGTCTCCACAAGCAAATACGCCGGGGATATTTGTTTTTGTCGAATCTGGCTTCGTAATCAAATAGCCTTGCTCATCCATGTCCAGTTGACCTTTAAAGAGATCAGAATTCGGTTTGTGACCAATAGCTACAAAGAAACCATCAATATCAATGTTCTTTTCTTCCCCTGTTTGCGTGTTCTCCAGTCTTACTCCGGTAACCTTTTTACTGAAACCCTGACTTTCGCCTGTGATTTCTTTAGGTACATGGTTCCAAACAACTTCAATGTTATCTTTTTTAAACACACGTTTTTGCATGGCTTTGGAAGCTCTTAGCTCATCACGGCGATGGATCAGATAGACTTTATTGGCCAGATTAGACAAGTAGGTAGCTTCTTCGGCAGCAGTATCGCCACCTCCGACAACAGCTACATTCAATCCTTTATAGAAAAAGCCATCGCATGTGGCACATGCTGAAACCCCGGCACCATTATATTCGGTTTCTGATTCTAAACCTAACCATTTAGCAGAAGCTCCGGTAGAGATAATAACGGTTTCTGCTTCTATTTCTTTTCCTTCATCGGTTTTGGCCTGAAAGGGGTGAGAGGAAAGATCAATGTCTGTGATCATACCCCAGCGGACATCTGTACCAAAACGCTCAGCTTGTGCTTTGAAGTCTTCCATCATTTCCGGGCCTTTTTTGCCTTCCGGATATCCTGGATAATTATCCACGTCAGTGGTAATGGTCAATTGGCCTCCGGGCTGCATACCCTGATAAATTACTGGTTTCAGGTCTGCCCGGGCAGCATAAATGGCAGCTGTATAGCCTGCTGGTCCTGAGCCGATTATTAATGTTTTGATGTGTTCTTTTGATTCACTCATAAGGCTTTGATTTATTTTGTGCAAAGTTAATACTTTTATTCATTCTAAATAGTGTTTGTCCATATTGTCCGATTTCTGCGTTACGCTCGTTTTTTATCATAGTCATCCTGATGTTACAATTGGGACTCCTGATGACAAAAAACTTCGCACACCCCTGAGAAATACAGGGCAGGCCCCGATAAAAAAACGGGGTAAACTTTGAACTCGAACACTCTGATTCAAAAACTCGACTTTATCGATAGACACAACTTCCTATTATATACAAGGTATTTGTTGACTATAGTTTATGTCAATTGGTTTTTATTGACGAGTATTTATACGGTTTCTTAAAAATGTTCTTTAAATTATAACAAAGCGATTCTGATCATAAAATATGCCAAAAAAGAACAATGTTAAAATCAAAGGACAATATTACATGGTGCTGTCTGTTTGACAGTAACGAAAATGCGAAAGGATTTTTTTGAAATGCTTGACGCAGATAAAAAATAAATATTATATTTGCGCTTGCAAAACACGGGGTGTGGCGCAGCTGGAAGCGCACTTGTATGGGGTACAAGAGGTCGTTGGTTCGAGTCCAATCACCCCGACTTCAGCCGTGAGTAATTCGTTTAGAATTGCTCGCGGTTTTTTTATCATGTTCAATTGACCATGCAATCATCGCGAATTTTCGGGATATAAAAAAAGTTCACATAAATTCTTATGTGAACTCTTAGAAAATGATGATGTTAACAACTAAGCTATAATCTTAAAATTAGTTGTTAAAATAAATATTTTCAAAATACCCATTCGAAATTTCTATTGTATCCATGGGCGATGCTGTTGTGTCTACAAGAGTTGCCGAGAAATTTCCGGTAAATGTGGAGTCTTGTGATGTGGAATCCTGTACAGTGAAACTCGTAAATTCAAGTGTAGAGTGCGATGGGTCCGTTAAAACAAAATTCCCATTGGGGGCGTTATAGGTGACTCTTTTAAATGTGTATGTTCCTGCTGTCCATATTCCTTCATAAACCATTTGAATGTTGGATGAACCATCTTGTCGGCTTCCCTGAATAATAATTTCAGGATCCCAATACATTCCCTTTATTGTCGATTCATCGGCTTCCCATGAAGTTCCGTCTACTTCCATAGATAATGATTGAGGTAATAAATTCGATTCTTCATTATTGTTATTATTGTTGTTATTATCATCTGAATCGTCCTCTTTTTCACAAGAGTAAGATACAAGCGATACAATAATCATTAGCAGAGTTGCCATGCGAAGAAAATTCTTTTTCATTTTTGTTTCATTTTTAAGGTTTAAAATTGGGACAAAAATAATACTACATTAACAATAACAGCAAAAAATAACAATTATTATTTGTTGGTGTAGCTTAAAGCTACATCTTTAGCCTTTTATATTTTTTGATGACAAAAAAGTGTAAAGCGATCTATAAATATTTTGTACAGGATTAAATCCTATGAGGGCTAAAATAATATAAGCCGCACATACATTGATGATCGAATGCTTCTTATTTTCCACGGGATTCTATGGGTTTAACAGTAACATGATCACTGATGTAAACAATGAACTTATTCACCTTTCGGTTATACATTTTTTTCAGGCTTTCGGCATATTCGCTAATTTGTTGTTCGTGGCCGGGGTCATATTCGCCGCTTTTATAATCAATAACAGTTATATGCTGTGAATTGACAATAATCCTGTCTGGCCTGAGAAGTTTGTTTTCTGACAATATCTCAACCTCATTAAATATAGATTGATCTTCTTGTTGCTTAAAATACGTGTTAAGTTCCGGATGCTTTACTACTTTGTCCAATGTTTGTTTGATCTCCCGGGCCTTGCTTTGATCTTGAATTTGTAGGGATACTTGTTTTTTAATTTCAGGTAAATCCTCTTCATGGAATATCTGAGCCAGAAAGGTATGAATTATGGTACCCGCTACTTTCGGGTCGTCTTGTTCAATAATGTTTTTGGTCTGTGGCTTCTTTATGGTTAAGTTTTTTTGCCAATTGTTATTACGGGTATACTGAAAATGGAGTGCTTTGTGTTTTTTATCCTCGTTGTCGTTTGATGTTTGTTTCGTCTGTGTTTGCTTCTCCGGATATACAAGTTCGTTTTCCTTTACATTAAGATTATCAAAATAGCTGCTAAACAAATGCTTTATTGATTTTAACGGAGCTTTTTCCGATTTTTCTTCATACGAACTGATGATATATAACCTTTCTTTTGGACGAGTCATACATACATATAGTGTGTTGATCATATCCAGTTTTTGAGCTCTGGTTTCATTTATATAAGTTTCAGAAAAGCAAGACGGTTCTAACAGACTCTTGCTGACTTTTACAATACCTGATTTTAAATTTCCGGATGAAAGGGAAGAGGTCTCAACCCATTTATAGTCGCTGTTTTTTCCGTTTGATGATTCTTCCAATGCATATGGATAAATGACTACAGGAAAATCCAGGCCTTTGGATTTGTGAATTGTCTTTACCTGAATAGCATTCGTTCCTTCCGGTGAAATAATAGATTTATTCTTGCCTTTTTGATCCCACCATTTGAGAAATTCAAAAAGTGTAGGGACTTTTTTGTTGCTTGTAAAGTTCAGTACCTCATCAAAGAAGAACTGTAAATAAGGATTGTTTAGTCCGTTCATATTCATTGAATGTACCAGGCTTTCAAAAAAGTTATATAAATTGTAAGTTAGTAGGAGTTGGGTATTTATATTATAACCTATATTTTGAAAAATCCGGTCAAAATCCTTTGAATTATTCTGAGTAACGGATTTATACCATGAGTGGAAATTTTCAGCCGGTCTTAGATGAAGATAAGCATATTGCAATATATTTCCCAGTTGCACTGTATCTTCAGGGGTTTCTAATAAGCGGGCGAATGAAATGAGCGTATTAACGGCAGCTGATTGCTTCAGGGTTAATGATTCATCTGAAATAACACGTATGGGCTCACTCTCTCCGGTTTGTGGATTGGTGGTTGTGTTGGCCATTAGATAGACGGCAACGTCCTGCGCTTCTTTGTTTTTTCTGCATAAAACAGCAATGTCGCTTAATGAATACCCTTCTTCTCTAAGGTTATTGATGATTTCCAGGGTTTTATCCATGTGGTCTTCTTTTTCTTCCAGTGATATCTGAACAAGCCCGCCGGAAGAGCTTAATGAATGATCCTGTGTGACTTCATCGTAATATTGCTGCTGGTGTTCATCCATCTGTTCTTTAACGAAGGTAAAAAAACGATTATTGAATTCAATAATTTCCTTCTTCGAGCGGTAATTAACATTTAACTGATCGATTTTAGCATTGTGTTGAATTGCCTCATAGCGTTTTAGAGAGAGTGTATCGTTTATGTCATCCGGAGGATAAGGCATTTTTGCAAGCTGCTCAATGTTGCCTCCCCGGAAACGATAAATAGCTTGTTTTACATCGCCTACGATTAAATTAAAATTATTTTGCGATAATGCATTTTCGATGAGCGGGAGAAGGTTTTTCCATTGTAATGTGGAGGTGTCCTGGAATTCATCAATAAAAAAATGTTGATACCGTTCTCCTAATCGTTCATATATATAAGGTATATCTTCACTTAATGTAACCTGAGCAATACTCCTTGCAAACTCCGAAATTGGCAATAATGCATTCTCTTCCTTAATGGATTCATAATTCTCTTTGATGTTTTTTAAAATTGCCAGAATATAAAGGTTTCTGTAAATGGCTTCTCTTCCGAAATAATTTGCGGCATGAGCCCGGATTTGTCTTAGTTCCTCGTAATCTTCAATAAATTGATCCGTAATAGCATCTAATTTTTCTTTGATGTGTTCGGGTTTATTTTTGCTGTATAGACAACGGTCGTTAATGGCTTGTTCCGGTCTGTTTTTTTCTTCAAAAACCTTTTCCGGATTTGAACTTGCAATACTGGCAATATAACCGCCAAGTCCATTTTTGCCGTGATATAAATCATCTGTTGATATGCCATTATTTTCTACTAATTGTTTAGCTTTTTGAGCAATATGCTTTGCTTTGGTCAAAAGTTCCTTGTTTTCTTTCCTGAATTGTTTCCTTAGCTTTTCGATTTGTTGATTATCAACTTCCAGGATATAATCTATAAATTCAGGGTGTGTGTCAGACTCCAAAAGTGTTCTGGACATTTCCAGAATCTCATATTCTATTCGCCAGCTTTTGCCTTCATTCAATTTGTCTTCGACAAGAGACATGATCTGACGGGTCATAAATTTGTCTTTACCGAAGTCTTCCATAAGCATATCAATGATCTGCCGGAATAAGTCTTCGGTTTCCAGCTCTACATCAAAATCCCAGGATAAGTTCAGGTCTTTGGCAAAACTTCTTATAATACGGTATACGAAACTATCAATCGTGCTAACGGCAAAATCACTGTATGAATGAAGAATCTTCTTCAGGCAAATACCGGCTTGAGTCTGAATGTTAATATTAGCAGCATTAAGTTTGTGAGTTAATTCCTCTTTCATATCTCCGGGGAGTTTGTCGTCTGAAAAGCCGGGTCTGTTTAAATCGGTAAGGAAGTTTATAATTCGCTGCTTCATTTCGTTCGCAGCTTTATTTGTAAATGTGATGGCTAAGATACGACTGTATTTTTCCGGATCAGGTAGAATTAATTTCAAATATTCAAAAACCAGAGTAGTGGTTTTCCCTGATCCTGCGGAAGATTTGTAAATTTTTAGTGTGTTATTGTCTGACGGCATAATTTTTTTTTAAAATTAATATTTTTTCTTTCGTCATCAGTCTTTTGAAATTATTATCTTTGTCATTAGCTAAATGAGAAGGGAAACAAATATTTTCCAAATTTTTTATAAGGTGTTGTAAATATGGAAGCTAGTCCATTTTTTGATATCGCGTTACCTGTATGCAAAAAAAGCAATATCAAAAGAATATATGTAAAGCAAGCACATTATTTGAATTTGATCTAAATATTAATAAATATATAATGCATGTATTATTTGTTTGTTAAAAAAAATATATATATTTGTAATGAATTAAATTAATTGAGGTGTTAAACTAGTTACTTATAATAATCATTTGATATGAAATTGGTTTAGCTAAAGTCATCCTCTCTATTAAGCGGTGAAAAATACTTTGCTTGAATAATGATCTGTTTAATCTGAAACTATACTCATCCAAA
>JAIPBW010000045.1 GCA_021738505.1 Bacteroidales bacterium
ACCTTTGCTAAAACCCAAGATATACCACTCTTGTCTTTTAGCAAAACCAAATTGAGAGGAACCGTATGCGGGAAATCCGCTCGTACGGGTCTGTGGGGGAGCGGCAAGGTAACGAGCCGCTCTACCCGGACACTATTTATTTAGTACGAATACGCAAACGTTCTTGCGTTCTTTCAGGCGAAATATTATTTTTACAAATTAAGCTTTGTAAATTTAGGGTTATGACACAAAACACAAAAAATAATTTATCTGCTTCTGATACACCTCGCTCGCCAGACCAAACCATAAAAGAATACCAAAAGCTGGTTGAAGAAAACCGGGAACGTCTGAAGGAATTGTCTTGTATAAACCAGACAACCAATATTCTCAAGCAGGGGAAGCCTATTGAGGAAGCCCTGCAACAAATCGTTTTAATTATTCCGCGGGCGATGCAGTATCCTGAATTTACAACCGCCCGCATTACATTTAATGGAAAGATTTTTACTTCAGCAAGTTTTGAAGGCTCTCAATGGGTTTTGCGGGAAACATTTGAAACTGTAGACAAACGTATAGGGGTCATTGAAATTTTTTATACCAAGGAGTTTCCGGAAATGGACCAGGGGCCTTTTTTAAATGAAGAAGTGGACCTTATTAATAATTTAGCCAGTTTAATCAAGGGATATCTGGATGGCTATGTGGCCGGAAAAGCCAGTACGGGAGATAGTTTCCATAAAAAACAGGAGTTTAAAGAGAAACCTGAGCGTAAAAAGCTTATGCAGATGTTTCTCAATAAGAACAATTACGACCGTGATATTTATCACGATCTGATGCCTTTTAAAGTAAAAGAGATCTTATTGGTAGCAAATCTTTATGATGCCTTCAGCATTGAACAGGGAGGCCGCTTTTCCGAATATGTTCTGAGCCAGTACCAGCAGCTAAATCTGACTTCTGTGCCGCGAATTACCGGTGTTTCCGATCACGATGAAGCGATGGAATATTTGCATTCCAAGCATTTTGATATGGTTATCCTTATGGTGGGAGTCGATAAGAAATCGCCCGTAATGCTTGGTGAGAAGATCAAAAAAGCATTTCCCTATATTCCTGTCTTTATGTTGCTTAACAATGATAAAGATGTGCATACTTTTGAAAAACAAAAAGAAAAATTAAAAGGCATCGACAGGATTTTCCTTTGGAAAGGAGATTCGCGGATCTTTTTTGCAATGATCAAGTTGATTGAAGATAAAACCAATGTGGATAATGACACGAAAGTGGGATTGGTGCGCCTGATCCTTCTGGTGGAAGACTCGGCAAAATATTATTCGCGTTACTTGCCTCTGCTTTACAATATTGTTATGCAGCAGACCAGCCGCATTATTGAAGACGTGAATACGGACGAACTTTATAAAGTGTTGCGCATGCGTGCCCGTCCGAAGATCATATTGACCTCTACCTATGAAGATGCCATGGAGATTTTTAATAAATATAAAGATAATCTGTTGTGTCTTATATCTGATGTTGAGTTTAAACACCGGGGAAAAATGGAAGAGGAAGCAGGTGTTCGGCTGGTAAAAATGATAAAGCAACGACGCCCGGACCTGCCTACGGTTATTCAGTCCTCCGACCAACGATATGCTGATGTAGCCTATGAATTAAAAGCCAGCTTTATCAATAAGAATTCCGAATCGCTGATGCAGGATTTTGAAAGTTTTATTACGCATTATCTGGGTTTTGGAAATTTTGTTTATCGTGACAAACAAGGACGCGAAATAGCAACGGCAAAATCGCTGAAAGAATTTCAAAATCTGCTGAAGACAATCCCGGATGAGTCCATTCTTTATCATGCCAAAAAAGATCATTTTTCTTTATGGCTGATGGCGCGTGGGGAAATTCAGGTCGCACGCATATTGCATCCGGCTAAGATCAAAGATTTTAACAGTGCGCAGGAAATCCGGGAGTTTTTGATGGAGGTGATTGAAAATCATCGCAATGAGCAGAATAAAGGCAAGATTATTCCTTTTGAAGCTTCTGCCATTGATGATGCGTCCAATATTGTAAGTCTGTCCGAAGGAAACCTGGGAGGGAAAGGTCGCGGACTGGCTTTCGTCAATAACCTGATTTACAATTACAATTTCAGGCAGCATGTTTCGGATATCAACATCGTTACACCCAAAACGTTTGTCATTGGCACAGAAGAATTTAACCGGTTCCTTGACAGGAATAAGCTGAGATCGAAAACATTGAAAGAAGAAAATCCGGAGGTTATAAAGAAATGGTTTTTGGAAGGAGAGCTTACCCCCAGCTTAGTGCGTCGTCTGAAACGTATTTTAAAGGTCATTAAAAAGCCCATGGCCGTCAGGTCTTCAGGGATGTTTGAAGATTCGCTTCAGCAGCCTTTTGCCGGCATTTTTGAAACATATATTCTACCGAACAATCATCCCGAAACCTCCAGCAGGCAAAAGCAGCTCGAACAAGCTATTAAATTGGTTTATGCTTCTGTTTTTTCTGAGAGGGCGCGTGGTTACGTGGAAGCCATCAACTATAAAATAGAAGAGGAGATGATGGCTGTCGTGCTTCAGGAAGTTGTTGGGCAGCAATACGACGGATATTTTTATCCGAATATCAGCGGGGTAGCTCAATCATACAATTATTATCCGGTGGCCCACATGAAACCCGAAGAAGGCTTTGCTATAGCGGCTGTTGGTCTGGGAAAATACGTTGTAGACGGTGAAAAAGCTTTTCGCTTTTCGCCTATGTATCCCGAAACGGAAATACATTCCACCAAAGACCAGTTTAAAAATTCGCAAACAGAGTTTTATGCTGTGGACCTGAATAAATATGATATAGATCTTAAGCTGGGAGATACCGCAGGATTGGCACGCCTGGACATTGAGAAGGCAGAGCAGCATGGCACCTTGAAGCATTGCGCTTCAGTATACGATCCGGATAGCGACAGAATTACACCCGGGCTGAATAATCCCGGTCCCCGGATAGTCAATTTTGCTAATATACTAAAATACAATTACATCCCACTGGCAAAAACCATTGAAGTGGTGCTGGATATTGTTGAAGAAGCTATCGGTTCGCCCGTGGAAATCGAATGGGCTGTGGACTTAACCAAAGATAAGAATAACCGGGCTTCCTTTTATCTGTTGCAGATTAAACCCCTGATAAGTGCTGAAACGGATTTTGATCTGGATACAGAGGAATTGGACGAAGACCGGACTATTCTATATACAACCAAAGGAATGGGTAATGGATACATTGCTGATGTTACAGATGTTATCTATGTGGATGTGGATAAATTTGACAAAGCCAGAACAGAAGAGATGGCCCGGGAAATAGATCAGTTAAACAAAAAAATGAGAGAAGAAGATAAACGGTATGTGTTGATTGGTCCCGGACGGTGGGGAACAAGAGATAAATGGCTCGGAATACCTGTGGACTGGCCGCAAATATCCAATGCCAAAGTTATTGTGGAAACAAGCCTTGAAGATTTTCCTTTGGATGCATCTTCCGGATCGCACTTCTTCCATAATGTGACATCTATGCACATTGGTTATCTGACAGTGCAACAGGAAAAGTCGAATCAATATATTGATTATTCTAAACTGAATGAACAGGAATTGGTGGAGGAAACAAACTTTTTCCGGCATGTTCGTTTTCCCGAACCTATGGAGATCATGATGGACGGAAAACAAAGAATCTCTGTAGTGCTTGAACCACAGAAAGAAAAAAATAACACAAATGAAACATCCGGGTAGCTAGAAATATACGAAAAAGATATCTTTACAGGAAGATATTTGAAAACGAAAGCAGTTTTCTATGTAGATAAAAGTGAAAACGCTCTAAACTATTTTTTTGTTAATTTAGATTAAATCAATATATCAGTAAAAAATATCTTGTTGTTAGATTATTAACAGTCTAAATAACTTAGGCGGTTGTTTGGATTGTATTAACAAAATCCGGTCAAAACGAAACATTGTTTATTTTTGCCGCAATGTTACAAAGGATGAGAAATAGCAGCAATATTGTGGGATTGATAATGATCCCTTTAATCGCATTGCTGATCCATAACCGCTTTGCTAATGGCCACTTTCATAAGCTTGCCGATGGTGAAGTTGTTTATCATTATCATCCTTATGATAAATCCGAAACATCATCTGAATCAGATCCTCTTTCCAGGCACCATCATAATGCTTTGGATTTAAGTATTATCTCCATGATTGCCGGTGGTGAATTCTTTTATGGATTTATCTTTGCCTTTGCCGGATTCATTCTTACACGCTATTTACGCAGGTTTGGCCGGTTTATAACTCATTTTCTCAATCGTCTTCAGCTCAGATATGCTGATCCGCGTGCTCCGCCTTTTGATTAATTATCACCGGAATACTGAAATTGTCATGAATTACTTGTCCCGTTGATTTAATTCCAATCAACCGGGGTGAAATGTGCCTTTAGGAATCATTTTAGTGGGGTGATTAGTAGTCATTGGTAGTTATTAGTAGCCATTGATGGTCATTGGTAGTCATTAGTAGTCATTAATGGTCATTTTCTATACTTCTGTGTCCGGTTGCTGTCAAATATAACCGTCTCAGAAAGCCCTTAAGTAAATGACTTAGAGTATAGTAAAGCAAAATGACGCGCGAAGCGCAAATGACCTTGGTGAAACAGGAGAAAGGTTTCACAAGGTAAACTACAAATGACATCCGTCGAAGACGGATAAATGACGCGAAGCAAATGACAGTAAGAGATAAGAGCAAGAAAACATAATAATAACATTATTAATATTTTGAATATAAACATATGAAGTCAATAATAATTTGGTTTATTGCATTGATTGGTGCCTTAAACCTATCAGCACAAAATAATACGGGAACCATAAAGGGAAAAGTAAAATCCGAAAACGGTGAGGTTCCGTATGTCAATATTTTAATTCAGGGAACAAATCAGGGAACAACAACGGATGAGGAAGGAAAATTTGTTTTTAATAGTTTAAAACCGGGTTCTTATACATTGGTTGTTAAAGGAATAGGTTATAAGAATTCAAAAAAGAAAGTAGAAGTAAAAGCCGGTAGAACCCGGGAAGTGAAAATAAATATTAAACCGGATTTGATCAACATGGACGGAGTTGTAGTATCTGCCAATCGTCACGAAACCAGTCGGTATGATATTCCGGTTATTGTTAATACGATGGACAACGACCTGTTTGAAACTACACAGTCCGTTAGCCTTGCCGAAGGGCTTAGTTTTGCTCCGGGTTTGCGTTTGGAAAACAATTGTCAGAATTGCGGGTTTACTCAGGTCCGCATGAATGGACTCGAGGGGCCCTATACGCAGGTGCTTATCAATAGTCGACCTGTATTCAGTGCTTTGGCCGGTGTTTACGGTCTTGAGCAGATCCCTGCCGAAATGATTGAAAGGGTTGAAGTTGTTCGGGGTGGTGGTTCAGCTTTATACGGCGGAAACGCTATTGCCGGAACGATTAATATTATTACTTCCGAACCTTATGAAAACAGCTGGCGGGCCGGATTCCAACAAGGTTTGATAGATGGAAATACTCCTGACCGGACTTTTAATGCCAATGCTTCCCTGGTTAGCGAGGATGGGAAAAGCGGATTGTTTATGTTTGGACTGATCCGTGATCGGGAGCCTTATAATGCCAATCCTGATGAACTTTGGGATACGGACGGAGACGGCGAAAAAGAAACAAAAGATGATTTCTCTGAAATCGGATTGATGGAAAGTCGTTCATTTGGGTTAAATGCGTTTTATCGTCCTTCGGAGAACTCCAAAATCAGTGCGGATATGTATAACCTGAATGAATTTCGCCGTGGTGGCAATAAGTTTGACCGGCTGCCGCACAATACAGATATTACTGAACAAGCCGAAACCAATATGTTGGGAGGAGGGATGTCTTTTGAAACCTTTACCTCTGATCAGAAACATAAATTCAGCGTTTATACCTCAGCGCAACAATTAAACCGCGATACTTATTATGGTGCTGAGCAAGACCCCAATGCGTATGGTACTACTTCCGAATTGGTATCATTAGCCGGCTTACAATATGGAGGAAATTATAAAGGGAATATGCTGGTGCCTTCTATGCTTACCGCCGGTTTGGAATGGAAACATCAGGACCTGTTCGATGAGAAATTGGGTCAACCGAATGTTGTGGTCGCTGATCAGCAAATACAAAATTTGGGAATCTATTTGCAAAATGATTGGGATTTAAGGCTTATTACCCTGCAGTTGGGAATGCGTTTTGATCAGCATACAAATATCGATAACGGCATTTATAGTCCGCGGATCAACATATTGCATGATATAAAGAATAATTGGCAGTTGCGTGCCGGATATGCAACGGGTTTTCGCCCGCCACAAATTTTTAGCGAGGATTTACATATTGAAGTGGCCGGAGCCAGACGAGTGGTTACACGCGTGGATGAAAACCTGCAGGCAGAAACTTCCGAAAGTTATACCACTTCGCTTGATTATACCGGAAAGATCAACAATTCCGATTTTTATGCGCTGGCCGAAGGGTTTTATACCAAATTGAAGGATGCTTTTGTGTCTGAAATTAAACAGGATAATACAGGGGAAACCGTAATTATGTTCCGGACTAACGGAGCTGGTGCTACTGTAAGCGGAGTTAACCTGGAAATGAATTATGTTCCTTTCAATGATCTGGTTGTTGAGTCAGGATTTACATGGCAACAAAGTGTTTATAACGAAAAAGAAGTGTTGTGGGAACCAGAAAGCGGAAACGCAGATTCCGTTGTATCAACAAAAAACATGCTGCGCTCACCGGATACTTATGGGTTTTTGAATGTTCGCTATAAACCGGGACACGACTGGACATTTTCTCTGAACGGAACGTATACAGGAAGTATGACAACGCCTCATCTGGTTAATCCGGAAAATGAATATACCAGGTTGGAAAAAACGCCTGTATTTTTCGATCTTGATGCAAAAGTGAGTTATCACTTGCATCTGGAAAAGAAATTCAGCGTAGAATTATTTGCGGGTGTTAAAAATATCCTGAACAGCTATCAGTCGGATTTTGATGCCGGAATAAACCGGGATGCCGGGTACGTCTATGGACCATCAGCACCGCGAACATTTATTTTTGGTGTTGAAGCGGGAATGTTCAGGTGAAAGCTGTAAATCACGGGGTGACTTGTTGGTTTTGATAATCAAACTGAATCTTTTACCTCATCCCGTGATTATCAATAAATGAGTATTTAGAGCTAAAGCTGCAGTTTAAGGCCGTCATAAGCCAAATGGACATTATCGGGAAGTTCTTTTTCCACGTCCTGGTGTTTTCCGATAAAATGGCTCATGTGAGTCAGGTAGGCCTGTTCGGGATTGATATAATGAATGATTTCCAGTGCTTCTTCCAGGGATAAATGGGAGATATGTCGTGATTTGCGCAAAGCGTTCAGCACCAAAATACGGCTGCCTTTTGCTTTTTCCAGTTCTTCGGGGCTAATGTATTTGGCATCGGTGATGTAGGTGAGATCGCCGATGCGATATCCGAATACCGGCATTTGCTTATGATGCCATACCTCAATAGGTGTAAGCTTAATGTCGTCATCAATAGCAAATTCGTTATTATCGATATTGTTGATATCAATTTGTGGAGCTCCAAAGTAGCGTGTATTATGAAAAATATAAGCAAATTCTCCACGGAGGGAGTCGATGACTCGTTTTGTGCCATATACCTGGATGCGTTTATTCAAAAGGTAATTGAATGCTCGAACATCATCTAATCCGGCGATATGGTCGCGGTGTTCATGGGTAAATATTATGGCCTCCAGATCGCTTACCTGTTCCCGTATCATCTGGTAACGAAAGTCCGGGCCGCTGTCAATCACAAAGTTTTTGCCGTTGATGGTAAGCATCACCGAGGTTCGTAATCTTTTGTCTCTGAAATCTTCAGACATGCACACCGGACAGTCGCAGGCAATGACAGGAACACCGGTGGATGTGCCTGTTCCCAGAAATGTTAAGGTGATATCGTAAGGTATAGGTTGATTCATTGGTTAATAAATTAATTCCATGGTTTCCTCCATGACTTGTATGATGGATTTCTTTTCGGGGAGGGAGCCATTGAAAAACGATGCATCGCGAATTCGTTTATGAAAATAAAGCGTAATATCTTGTTCTTTGGGTGGCTCAATATTGTCAAACAGCTTAAAGCACAAATGTGTTCCGTTTATGTGGTCCGGCAAGTGAAAGAATACTCCACGGATGTGTTCCTCGTCCCACTCTGCATTAATCGCATAAATGCCAATGGGAGGGATCAGTTTCTCCGATTCTTCAATTTCAATACCATGTGTTTCAATGTCAAAGTCCTTGAGAGGCTGTTTGCATGCTTCGCATTTACCAATGATCAAATAAATGTGATTCAGATAAGCATTGGCGCGTTGTATGTTGCCTTCCGTTAGGGCTTTACGTATTTTTGTGGAGCTTACTGTTTCATTTTGAATGTCTTGTTCCGGAATTTCTTCTACTTCAAAACCATGTTCTTCACCGAGTTTTCGCAGAAAGTCAAAATTCCCTTCGCGGTTATGACCGAAATAATGATTAAAACCTACAATGACAAGTTTGGCTTTTAGCTTTTCCACCAGAACATCCATAATAAATTGTTCTGATGAGACTTTTGAAAATTCCCTGGTGAATTCAATGATAACCAGGTGGTCCAGGCCGGTTTCTTCCAATACACGGATTTTTTCCTTTTGTGAAGATATCATTTTCAGTTCTTTCCCTTTCGTCTCAGGGTATAGAACTTTTCTGGGGTGGGGATAAAAAGTGATAAGTACGGACTCTCCGTCCATTTCTGCTGCCAGAATGTTCAGGCGGCGCAAAATAACTTTATGCCCCATATGGATACCGTCAAAAGAACCGGTAGTAACTACCGCATTTTTTACTTTTCCGATATTGTCTAAACCATAATGAATCTTCATATGTCTAAAATTTTCAAAATATTGATAATGTCATTATTATGTTTTCTTGCTTTTGTCTCGTACTGTCATTTGCTTCGCGTCATTTATCCGTCTTCGACGGATGTCATTTTTAGTTTACCTTGTGAAACCTTTTTCTGTTTCACCAAGGTCATTTGCGCTTCGCGCGTCATTTTGCTTTACTACATTATAAGTCATTTACTTCAGGGCTTTCTGAGACAGTTATATTTAACAGCAGCCAGACACAGAAGTATAGAAAATGACCATTAATGACTACCAATGACTACCAATGACTACCAATGACTACTAATGACAATAAATGTCATTGTTTCCTTTGCATTATCCAACTCGTCCAGCCCTTTAATCATTCTCCTGTGTGTCGAAAAAAAATTCGCCATGGAGGTTTCATATGCTTAAAACTTTGTTCTGTGTTCCTTGTTCGTTGTTCCGTTGTTCCGTGTTGTGCTTGCCCCGCTTGTCCCATTGATTTTATTCCAATCAACCGGGATGGAACGCGACGGCTGGAGCTGTTTTACCGGGGTTCGCTTTTCTCTAAGTCTCTTCGTTCTCTTCGTTCGCTCAGCATCAACGCATCAGTTCCCTGCGCGCACCCCTAACCCCTATAGGGGGAAGCCCACCGCACAATGACTTAGTCTTCCGACAATTCGCCTCCTCGCATTATCGCATCATCTCATCATCTCATCAACGCCTTCTAGCATTTCGTGTTTAATCATTCTCCTGTGTGCCGAACGCCCTCGGCATGTGCGTTTCATATGCTTAATATTTTTCAAAATATTGATAATGTCATTTTTAGTTTACCTTGTGAAACCTTTTTCTGTTTCACCAAGGTCATTTGCGCTTCGCGCGTCATTTTGCTTTACATACTATAAGTCATTTACTTAGGGGCTTTCTGAGACGGTTATATTTGACAGCAACCGGACACAGAAGTATAGACAATGACCATTAATGACAACCAATGACAACTAATGACAATAAATGTCATTGTTTTCTTTGCATTATCCAACTCGTCCAGCCCTTTAATCATTTATCTGAAGTATATGTAAGCTGACACAAATCTTCTTCCTGTAAGATTTCATTGGCGACGTTTAATAAAGTTTTGCTGTCGATAGCATTAATTTTGTCTACAAATTCTGCAAAAGTTTCAACCTGGTTGTAAAGCAACATACTTTTGCCCATTCCGATCATTTGATTTAAGGAGGACTCATTGCTGATTGCCATGTGTCCGATTAATTGTTTTTTGGCACGTTTCAATTGCAGCGAACCAAGTTCATGATCTCTTAGTTTTTTTAGCTCTTTTTTAACCAGGTTTAATGTTTTTTCCATATATCCGGCATCCGTACCCATATAAATCATAAAAATACCTGTATCGGAGTAGGGCTGATAATGCGATTCCAGATTATAACAAAAACCATACTTTTCACTGATATTCATGTTTAAACGTGTACTCATACCCGGTCCGCCCAGGATATGATTTAGCAAACTCAGGGCGTACCTTTTTGAGTTATTATATGGATAAGCTCTTGAGCCTAGTATTGTATGACTTTGATGACTTCCTTTCGCTTTCTTTTCTAAAAATTGAGGATTTGAAATAAAGGGTTGTCTGGATTTTAAACGTCTGGAAGGTTCAACATTACCGAAATATTTTTCTGCCAGCCGGATTAATTTATCAAAAGAAATGTCTCCCACCGAGCAAATTACTGTTTGATCCGTATGGTAATTTTCTTTCATAAATTTAAGAATGTGCTTGCGATTAAACATGCGCACATTCTCTGGTGTACCTAATATATTGGATCCCAACGGGTGGTTGCGGAACATCAAATCCTCAAACTCATCAAAAATGGCTTCTGACGGCGTATCCAGATAAGAGTTAATCTCATCAATAACAATGTCCTTTTCTTTCCGGATTTCCTTATCAGGGAAGGTAGAGTTTTGTGAAATATCTGAAAAAAGCTCTAGAGCTCTCGAATAATCGTGTTTAAGAAAAGAACCGTATATACAGGTTTCTTCTTTGGTTGTAAACGCATTTATTAATCCACCTACATTTTCTATCCGGGAAAGGATATGATAAGCCTTTCTATTACGGGTTCCTTTAAACAGTGTGTGCTCAATAAAATGAGCCATGCCTTTTTCATCTTCTTTTTCATCCCGGCTGCCGGTATTAATGATAACACCACAGTTGGCAACAACAGATGGCCAATGCTTATGAACTAACCGTATACCGTTATTCAATGTATGAATTTGATACTCCATGTTAATTTGTTTTTACAAAACTACCGGAATATATTTGCGATTCATCGCTCAGGCGGATATGATAGACACCACGCTTTAAGCTAGATACATTGATTTTGAGTTCGTCTTGGTTGTTGCTGTTTATGTTTTTTACTAATGAACCGTCAACACTGTAAATTTTAATGCTATACCCTTTCGTAATATCAGGAAGTTTAATCATAAGTGAACCGGACGTTGGGTTTGGATAGACAGTAAGTTTCTTCTCGGGTTGCGTCTTCTTTTCTATACCTACTGAAGAATACAGGTGTGATTCCCATAATCCCCGGCCATAAGTGGCTGCGCGAAGCAGCCCTGATTGATAGTTGATCTCCAGCTCATTTACAATAACATTCGGTAATCCATCCGAATAAGCAACCCAGTCTCCCATAGTACTATCTCTGTAATATACTCCGGCATCTGTTCCTACATAAATGCCTTCCGGAGAATTTTTTTCATAAACAATAGTATTTGCCGGTATGTTGGGTAAATTTCCTGAAATATTAGTCCAATTGTTACCGGCGTCATTTGTTTGATAAACTTTATTTCCGGATACATAGTTGGAAGTTGTTACATAAACTTTTTCAGGATTGGTTGGATGTATGGCAATATACGATATGGATGTAGGGATACTACCTGTTATGTTGTTCCAGGTATTGCCACCATCGTCCGTGTAATAGAGATTATAATATGAAGCAGCATAAATATAGTCTGAATTTGAAGGAGCAACAGCTAATGCATTTAGCTTAGTATGGCTGAAATCCCCGATCTCAGTCCAGGTGTCCCCACGATTTATTGACTTATAAAGGTTAGCATATCCCACATAAAGAGTGTTTTTATTATTGGGGTCCTGCACGTAAGGAGTAACCCAGGCTCCTGTCCCGGAGAGGTTATCTGTTATATTTGTCCAGTCTGCCCCATTATTTGTTGTGCGATATATTCTGCCGTAATATAAAGAAGCATACATTGTGTTATCATCAGAATGATCGATGATGGCTTCCATACCATCTCCACCTCTTACTTTATCCCATGAGTTCGTCATGAGGTTTGTGCCGTTGTCCTGCCAGCCGGTGATAATCTTGTTGCGCGTATTTTGTGATGCTCCCATGCGATATATCTGTGCAATGGCTAATCCGTCACTGTAATCGTTCCATGAAAGCCCGTTATCGGGAGATACAAATAAGCCTCCGTCAGTACACGCATAAACTTTATTGCTGTTCGGGTAGTATTTAAGTCTGTGAATATCAGCGTGTACATAGGGTGCGCCATAGCCTGTCCAATGGCCGCTTAACGTCCATGAGGTGCCGGCATTGGAACTTCGCCATAGGTTTATACCGCCTACAATAACTTTGTCTTCATCTAAAGGAGAAACAGCAATAGCCATGTCATACCATGCCTGTCCGCCATTGTCGCTTCCATCAGAGCTCCAGCCAAAAATATTCGGGCTGTCTGATTGCTGTGTAAAAGAGTTCCCGCCGTCTGTAGAAAGATATAAAGCACCGAAACCATTGGTGGAACTTTTGGATGCTAAAATGTACAAGTAATTTGAGTCAGCAGGCGTAACTCCCATGGCTAAACGGCCGGGAGTGAAATTGAAATTTAAATTATTTTGATAAGAGAAGGTTTGGCCTGCGTCCGTTGAAATTAAAAATGTTGTGCTGGCAACTGCATATACTGTATTGGGATTTCCGGGTTTATAAGCCACGTCATAATAAAAGCCCGGACGTACTTTGTTCCAGTTATCGCCACCGTCTGTTGTTTTGAACAGCCCGTTATTGGCAGCGGCAAATAATTCATCCGGATTATTGGGATGCATGATGAGACGCCTTATGCGGATTTTATTTTGAACTGTATATGATAAATCGGTTGCTTGCCAGGTTTTTCCACCATCAAAAGATTTTATTATACCGATTGAATAGGTGTCACCGGCATCAGCATCCCCGGTAGCAGCATACACAATATCCGGATTGTTGTAATTAATCAAAATATCACTTATACCAATCGAGGCTAAATCATCTGTGTTTGTTGACCATGAAGCGGCTCCGTCTGTAGTCGTCCATAATCCTCCGGAGGGAGCTCCCACATGCATGATATCCGGGTTGGACGGATGAAAAGCGATTCCGTTTAGGCGGCCGGCTCCTCCATTGTTAGGGACATCCACCGGTCCTAAATGTTGCCAGTCGGCTAAGGATTGGCTCTTGACCCCATTTTGCCTGGCTTGTGACGATTTGTATGATTCCCACGTAATAGCCGGGCGAGGAATTCTGCCTTCTTCGTTAACACGAGGAGCCATGAAATATTCCCAACGTTTAAACTGTTTCCAGCCATTTCCTTTGGTAACCGATTTGCCTTCCCAATATTCATAAAATGATTTTTGTACCTCATGGAAATTCACGTTTGGGCTTTGCATTTCTCTTACCCATTCCTGAGCATCTATAGTATTAGTGAATACGGAGAATATTAATATTTGAACGATTATTATTGTACGTTGCATGTTTTATTGATTTCGTTTTTTAACTTAGTGATAGTAAAAAAATCTTGACTATTCCTTTTCCTGTTATTACTTTTACATAGTAGATTTTTTATGTTCTTTTTTTATGAATAATGCAGGTAATTATGTTTACATTAAAACATATTTAAAAGCATATTAAAGGATATCTTATTTTATTGCAGCGGCAAAGATATTGTTTTATTGAAAATTGTTACAACTTATATAATTAATTCCTTTTGTTGATGTATTTTTGCCGGATGAAGTTTTTAAAAAATTATGATACCATGAGAAATTTTATTCTTATTGCGCTAATAGCGTTTTTGCCAATCATAGCTATCTCACAACAACACCCTGATAAGGAAAACGTAAAACACACGGATTTTGTTTTCTCTAAATACCGAACGGTTGATATCGGGGAGGCAGACGATAGCTGGAGGTTTAATTTAAATACCGTAGAAAAAGTACGTGAGGGCAACGAGTCATATAAATCAGGCATCAAAGAGATAAAGAAGAAGGTTTCAAAACGATTTCCGAGGAAGCAAAATGTTTCTTCAAAACAAAAAGATATAACCTTTAATGCGGATACTCCTGTAGTGTTGAGGAATTTTTTGGGTAACGGCTTTGACTTTGGCGTACCTAATGACAATACAGTAGCTATAAGTAATGATGGAATTTTATTGTCTTCCATCAATTCGAATATTTATATGTATGACATAAATCAGGATTCTGTCTTAAAGCATATTAGTTTAAGTGCTTTTGCAGATACACTGGATACAATCTCGGGTCATCAGTATGATCCCAAGGTTTTGTATGACCCGGGCGAGGATCGCTTCATATCAGTGCATCTTGCAGGTGCCAGTTCAGATACATTAACAAATATTATTGTTGGATTTTCCCAGTCCAGCGATCCAACCGCAAAATGGAATATGTATAAAATTCCCGGAGATCCTTTCACAACGGATACAAACTGGACCGACTTTCCGGCTATTGCTGTTACGAATGATGAGTTGTTTATCACAGGCAACTTAATTAATTACGGTGGAAGTTGGCAAACAGCATTTGAAGAAAGTATAATCTGGCAAGTAGATAAAATGAGTGGATATAATGGAGGAAGTCTTTCAGCAAAACTTTGGCATGATATTACCTATCAGGGGACGAATATCCGGAATATACATCCTGTAAAAGGAGGGAATAGTTTAACGGGTCCCAATCTTTATTTTATGTCAAACCGGAATTTTGCCGTGCAAAATGATACATTTTTTCTGATTGAAGTTACCGGTCATATGACAGATCCATCCACAAACCTTGATGTTAAAGCTGTAACCGCTGATTTTTCGTATGGAGCTCCACCTCATGCCAAACAACCCTATAATGGAGAACTTGCTACAAATGATGCCCGCGTATTAGGTGCTTTCTATCAGGATGGTAAAATACAGTTTGCCGGTAATACAGTTGATACAGTTAATGGGCATGCTACGATCTATCATGGTATTATTCAGGATGTGGCATCACAGCCAAATATTCATGGAAATGTGCTTAATGATACCCTGGATTATGGATATCCGAATTTATCCTATACGGGGAAGACTCCCGGAAGTGACCATGCAATGATTAGCTTTAATCATTGTAATGAAAATACTTTTGCCGGTAGTTCAGCTATATTTTTTGAAGGAAATGACAATTATTCCAAACGGGTTACGCTTAAGGAAGGGGAAGCTATAATTAACATGCTCTCCGGAGCTGACAGATGGGGAGATTATACAGGCAGCCAGCCCAAATATGATCATCCGGGACGTGTCTGGGTGACAACATCTTTTGGCGTTAAGAAGAAAATAGGTGTTTTTAATCGTTATATACAAGGAACATGGATTTCAGAGCTTTCCAGTCAACCGGATGATAGTACTTCTTTTGTTGATGAGCATACTAGCATAAGTGGTATGAAAGCTTATCCGAACCCTGTACGCCAGAATGATATGGTGATGGTAGAGTTTGAGACTCAGGAAATGAACTGGACACGAATGAGTGTTTATGATATGCAGGGCAGAAAAATCAAATCCTTAATGGAAGCCTATCTGGAACCCGGAAAACACGAAGTTAGTTTTTCTACCGGTAAGTTGAATAAAGGGGTTTATCTTTTTGTTGTTCAAAATAACAACCATGAGATCGTTTCACAGAAAATTGTTGTGAATTAAATTCGAATTCAGTAGAGGGGAATGTATTAGTATAGAGATGATTATAACAAGCCCGGATTATTCCTTTGATGTCACGTCTATGCCTGTTTTACCTTCATAAAGCTGATGAATAGTTTCTTTATAAGTTGATGCAATTTGGTTTCTTCGGGGTTTTAGTGTAGGAGAGAGTGTTTGGTTTTCAACGGAAAAAGGCTTTTCAAGCAAGGTAAAACGTTTAACCTGTTCAGTTTTGCCAAGTTGAGCGTTGATTTTTTCTACTTCTTTTCGGATTCTTTTGATAATGCGATCACTCTGAATGGCTTTTTCCGCACCCGGATAATTAAGCCCTTTAACATTGCACCATGATTCCAGATGTTGAAAATTTGGAACAATTAACGTAGCTGCATAATGCCAACCATCGCCAACAACAACAGCCTGTTCAATAAAAGGGGAGCCTTTTAGTCGAGTTTCTATTATCTGGGGCGCAATATATTTTCCTCCGGATGTCTTGATCATTTCTTTTTTACGATCTGTAATTCTTAAAAAACGTCCGTCTTCAATTTTTCCGATATCACCGGTTTTTATCCAACCCTTCTGATCAATAATTTTTTTAGTCCATTCAGGATGTTTATAATATCCTTTCATAACATTGGGTCCACGGGCTAAGATTTCGCCATCATCAGCAATTTTAATTTCAACCCCCGGCAAAGCAGGTCCAACAGTACCGATTTTGACATCTTTTACATTCGGTTTGGAAACGGCTATCACCGGTGAGGTTTCAGTAAGACCATAACCTTCTAATACCTTAATGCCGGCTGCCCAGAATACCCTGGATATTGATTCCTGCAGCGTTGCACTGCCACTTACAATAATATCAAGTTCATTGCCCAAAGCTTTGCGCCATTTGTTAAAGATGATTCTGTTGGCTAAATACAGTTGGATGCGATAGAAAATGTTTCCACGGTGATGAGGGTCGTATCTTTTTCCCAGGTTTACAGCCCAAAAGAAAATATTCTTCGGAATTGGTTTTTGATTTCTTCCTTTAGCTATAATTTTATCATAAGTCTTTTCAATAACACGAGGTACTGCACAAAAAATATGAGGTTTCGTTTCACGAATATTTTCACCTACCTTATCCAGGGATTCGGCATAATAAACAGAAAGCCCAAGGTTTTGATACATATAATTTAGCATCCGCTCATACACATGGCATAATGGCAAAAAGCTGAGGGCTCTGTGTTGTTCGCTAAGGCCTGAAATAGGGGAGACTGCCAAAAACTGACTAACCAGATTTTTATGCGTAAGCATGACCCCTTTGGGTAGTCCTGTTGTTCCCGACGTATAGATTAGTGTGGCTACATCTTCTTCTGTTTGTTCTTTGGATATTGCTTTGATTTCCTCTTCCTGTGGATTGTTTTTTACTATAGCCAGTAAATCATCAAAATGTTTAATCCCATCAACTTCCTCCAGGCAAAATGCCTGTATGTTTTGTTCTTCTAAGATATCCCGGATATAGTTGTAAATTTCCATGGTTCCGATCACGGCCACATTAATTTCTGCATCCTTAAAGATATGGCGGAAATGTTCTATGCTGATTGTAGGATAAACAGGGACCTGAATAGCTCCGATCTGTTGCAATCCCATGTCTATAAAATTCCATTCCGGGCAATTGTCAAGAACGGTGGCAACATGTTTCCCTTTTGTAATCCCCAAACTTAAAAATGCCTGGCTTAAGATGTTGCTGTATTTTATATAATCATCGGCAGAATAATTGATCCACTGCTTGTTTCTTTTGATGCTAAAAGCCTCTTCTTTATATGAATAACGGCCTTTATAGAGTTCGAGTAAATCAAAAATTCGTTTCATAGTTTTTTTCTTGGTAGTAATAGGACCGGAGTAAACAGGCCACTTATAAATAATGTTTTAACATTTACAATGACTTATTAAAAGTTGTTGCATTAGCTTGGGCTGTTGGTATCACGACCAGGTCATTAATGTTAACATGCGGAGGTAGTGAAGCTGCATAAAACGTAACATCAGCTACATCCTCACCAGAAAGCGGAGTGAATCCCTGATATACTTTATCCGCTTTATCTTTATCCCCTTTATAGCGGACAATAGAAAATTCAGTTTCTACAGCACCGGGAGATACCTGGGTCACTTTTATATTGTGATCCAAAGCGTCAATCCGCATTGCTTGTGTTAGTGCATCTACAGCATGTTTGGATGCGCAGTATACATTCCCGTTAGGATATACTTGTTTTCCGGCTATGGACCCAATATTAATAATATGGCCCTGTTGCTGAGCTGCCATTTTTGGCAGAATAGCACGACTTACATACAATAAACCTTTCACATTCGTATCGATCATGCGCTCCCAATCATCAATTTCTCCTTCATGGATCTTATTCGTACCTACTGCTAACCCGGCATTATTTATTAAAACATCAATCTGATCCCAGGAAGCCGGCAATTTTTCCAAGGTTGAAAAAACACTGTCTTTATCACGAACATCAAAGCATAAATCTAAAACCTTTATTTGATTGTTGGTTGATAAGTTGTCCTTTAATTCAGTCAGCCGTTGCTGCCGTCTTCCGGTTATGATGATATTGTATCCGTTTTCAGCAAATTTTTTTGCAATAGCTTTACCTATTCCACTTGTTGCGCCTGTGATTAATGCTGTTTTGTTCATTATTGTTCCTTGTTTTGATTATTGATCCAATTTTTTGCATTGATAAATGCCTCAATCCAGGGAGTTACCTGTTCTTTTTTTCTGTCCTGAGGGTATTCCGGCCATTGCCAGGGCATAATCGAACGTTCCAGATGCGGCATCATAGCCAAATGCCTGCCGTCTTTCGAAACTAATGCTGCAGCGTTGTATGCTGTTCCGTTAGGATTAGCCGGATAGTCGCTACTGATGTATTTCATTGGAATATTATAATTCTCTTCGGATAAAGGGAACTCAATTTTACCTTCTCCATGGGCTACCCAAATGCCTAATTGAGAGCCCTTAAGTGATTTTAACATGATTGAATTGTTCTCTTCAATTTTTACATTGATGAAGGCTGATTCGAACTTCCCGGAGTTATTATGTGTGTTTTTGGGGTGTTTCTGGTGATCAGGATAAAGTAGTTCCAGTTCATTCATCAGCTGGCAACCATTACAAACACCTAAACTCATGGTGTCTTTCCGGCTGTAAAACTGCTTTAATGTTTGTTGTGCCGTTTCATTGTAACGGAAAGCACCTGCCCATCCTTTTGCTGAACCAAGAACATCTGAGTTGGAAAATCCGCCAACGAATACAATAAAATGAACATCGTCAAGGGTTTCTGTACCACTTGAAATATCTGTCATGTGAACGTCTTTAACATCAAAACCGGCAAGGAAAAGCGAATAGGCCATTTCTCTGTCTCCATTTACTCCTTTTTCACGGATAATAGCAGCTTTCGCCTTTGAAGGTGATTTGCGGTCGGGATTTAATTTAAAGTGTTTAAACGTACCTTTGAAATTATCCGGGAATTTATAATCTAAGGGGTGTTTCCTTAAGTTGTTAAAACGCTCTTTCGCAAATCCTTCATTGCATTGTTCCTGGTCGAGCAAATATGAGGTTTTCATCCATTTGTCCAGCATTTTATCAATAGGAAGCGTATAATTGTACTCATTATGCTGTAGGGTTAAGGTCCGATCGTTAGTGACTTTTGCAATGTCAATATAGGAAACGGCCATTTTATTCAGATAACGTTCCGCTTTATTATCATCTTTTACCTGGATGAGGACTCCGGGTTTTTCAATAAACAAAGCATTAATCGGATTATTGGAATATAATTCTGAAGTGTCGGCATCAATTCCGACTCCCGGCTGAGCGAAAGCCATCTCCAGAAGTGCTGTAATCACTCCACCTGCTGAAATATCATGACCGGCAAGAATTAGCTCTTCTTTTATCAAATGCTGAATGCTTTCAAAGGCTCTTTTAAAGTATAGTGTGTCTTCGATGGTTGGAGCCGAATCGCCAAGATAGCCTAAAATTTGTGCGAGGCTACTACCTCCGATATTAGGCAAATCTTTTGAGAAGTCAACCAGTAAGATTTTCGATTCATTTTCTGGTTTTAAAACCGGAGTTACAGCTTTCCGGATATCTTCCACTTCAGCGACAGCTGTTATGATTACGGTACCGGGGGATAAGACCTTTTTGCCATCAGGATAAATTTGTTTCATGGAAAGAGAGTCTTTGCCTGTGGGTATGTTTAGTCCCAGATCTATAGCAAAATCGCTGGCAGCTTCAACAGCCCGGTACAAGCGATAATCCTCTCCTTTGTTATTGGCCGGCCACATCCAGTTAGCACTTAGTGAGATATTTTTCAGCCCACCTTCTATGGGTGCCCAGATTAAATTTGTTAGAGATTCAGCAATAGACAGTACTGATCCTTTTTCCGGGTTTATTAGTCCCGCTGCAGGAGCATGACCAATGGCCGTTGCAATTCCTTTTGTACCGGTATAATCTAATGTGGAAATACCTAAATTATTTAACGGGAGTTGGAGAGGACCTGCTGTTTGCTGCATGCCTACACGGCCTGTTACAGATCGGTCTACTTTGTTTGTAAGCCAATCTTTACAAGCAACAGATTCTAATTGAAGAACCTGTTGAAGGTATTCTTCGAACTTCGTGTTGTCATATTTTACATAGTGGAAGTTTACAGGAACGGACACATCTTCCATTATTGTCTTTGGCGGGTCGCCAAACATATCTTTTATTTCCAGATCGATGGGATTAATTCCCGATTTTTTGTCCCGGACAATGAACTTGTTATCTCCTGTAACTTCTCCGACAATATATATTGGTGCTCGCTCTCGTGCAGCGATTTTTTCCAGTTGTTTGATATCTTTCTTGTGGATGATAAGTCCCATCCTTTCCTGAGACTCATTCCCTAAGATTTCTTTTGCTGATAAGGTAGAATCGCCTAAAGGTAATTTATCAATATCGATCACGCCACCGGATTCTTCTACAAGTTCAGAAAGACTATTTAAATGCCCACCGGCGCCATGATCATGGATGGCAACCACAGGGTTAATCTCTGCTTCAGCCATAGCGCGAATAACATTATAAACACGCTTTTGCATTTCCGGATTTGATCGTTGCACCGCATTAAGTTCTATAGCATTTGCATATTCTCCTGTGGCTACAGATGAAACGGCGCTTCCTCCCATGCCAATGCGGTAGTTGTCGCCGCCAAGTACAACTATTAAATCCCCTTTTTTGGGAGTCTCTTTTTGGCTGTCTGATTTTTTTGCGTAACCAATTCCACCGGCAAGCATAATTACTTTGTCATAGGAATAGGTTGTTTCATTTTCAAAATGCTCAAAAGTTAATAATGACCCACAAATTAGGGGTTGGCCAAACTTATTCCCGTAATCGCTTGCTCCGTTAGATGCTTTAATCAGAATAGATTTGGGATCATGATAGAGCCATGGACGCTTTTCTACTTTTTTTTCATGGTTTCTTCCGGGCTGCAGTCGTGGATAAGGAGTCATGTATACTGCAGTACCTGCAAGTGGCATTGATGCTTTGCCACCGGCCATCCGGTCCCGGATCTCTCCTCCGCTGCCCGTAGCTGCTCCGCTAAAAGGTTCTACCGTGGTTGGGAAATTATGAGTTTCTGCCTTTAGGGAGATTATAGTATCCACATTTTGGGTTTGAAAGAAATCGGCTTTATCTTGTTTGGAAGGAGCAAAAATGCCGGCTTTTGGCCCTTTGATAAATGCTACATTATCTTTATATGCGGAGACTAAGTTGGTATGATTAATCTTTGATGTTTTTCGGATAAGCGAAAATAGGGATGGCCCCATTTCGTAACCATCCAGCACAAATTTACCATTAAATATTTTATGACGGCAATGTTCGGAGTTAACCTGAGAAAATCCAAAGACTTCACTATCCGTAAGTTTTCGTTGAAGCTTATGACTTAAATCTTCTAAATATTTGATTTCCTCTTTATTTAGAGCCAATCCCTCTTTTTTATTATAGGCTGAAATATCATCGATGTGTTTTATGTCTTCGGGTTGACGATCAATTGTAAAAAGGTTCTGATCCGGATTATGATACATTTCCTGCAGCATCGGATCAAAAGATGTATCCTGACTTGCTGCGGTAAATTCTTCGATTCTCGTTATCCCTGTTATGCCGCTGTTGTATGCGATTTCCACAGCATTCGTACTCCAGGGAGTAATCATTTCTTTTCTCGGGCCAATAAAGGTTCCGGATATACTTTTTTCGTCGGTATAGTGTACTTCAGTAAAAAGCCAGGTTAATTTTGTGATATCTTCAGAGGATAGTTGCCTTTCTGATTGTAAAGCAATAAGCCGGTTGTGACTAATAAAGAAATAAATCATTTGATGGGTAGGTATTTATAAATATGAATAAACTAATCAATTGATGTTACAAATATAATAAACATGAAGGAAAAGTATAAAAAAAAAGGCTGACCATCAGGCCAGCCTTTTTTTAAAGGACTTTACTTATTAGCGAATAATAAGTTTTTGAGTTTTTGTCATGTCCTCATTAATCAGACGGATGTAATAGATTCCACCTGATAGGTTACTGAGGTCATATTGCTTACTGAACTTGTCAGTGTTGATTTGTTCGCTTTGAATTAATTGACCGTTAACATTCATGATTTCAAGGTTGAAATCTTCTTTCGGTCCGTTAATTTCCAGCGTGAAGACACCTGCATTCGGATTCGGATAAACCGAGATATGCATGTTATCATTGCGGTCTTCAATACCACTGTCATCGTCAACATAGATGTCTTTGGATTCTGTTGTTTCACAACCATAATCGTTGGTAACAGTTACAGAAATAGTATTAGTACCCATTGTAACATCGCTGCTGTCGATTGTAATATCCTGAGTCGTTGCACCTGTAGACCAGAGGTAGCTGGCAAATCCTGCACCTGCGTCATAGGTAGCTGTTTCAGTATAATACTTGAATGTATCAGGACCTGCAATAGTTACTGAAGGATAATCAACAAAAGTGAGAACTACCGTATCAGTATTCATACAACCAAGACTGTCTGTTACAGAAACTGTAATCATATGTGATCCTAATCCGATTCCGGATGAGTCAACCATAACAGAGTCTGTAGTTTCTCCTGTGGACCAGCTATAAGCGTCAAAGTCACCTGCATAAAGTGTTGCTGTATCAGCAGCACATACAAACATGGTGTCAGCTCCAAGGTCAACAGTTGGCAAGTCATTTACTGTAACATTCACTGTATCTACATTTGTACAACCCATAGCATCAGTTAATGTAACTGTGTATTGGTGGTCAGATGTAGGAGCTACCGTAATGGATTCGGTTGTTGCTCCGTTACTCCAGAGGTATGAAACAGAAGCATACGCTTTGTTACTGAGATTGGTCGTGTGTGTGCCAAGGTCGCTAAAGTCATCTTGTGGCATCACATACCATTCTGAGCTTATACTGTCAGTACCGGCAGAAGCATCCCAGCCACCGAGGTTAGGACCTGCATTTGGTTTACGGATAAGAGTATGGTTTTGTGTGCCATTGGTAACACCGGCAACATCCCATCCACTGCCTGGGTCAACCATATCATAACGGCCAATTTGATCGATAATAACGGTATCGCCATTAGAGGTATACTGAACAAGGGCACGAACATCATCACCATTGTAGCCCATCATGTATCCTTTTTCATTGTAAGCTAATGTTTCATCAGCCTGGTTCAGGATTGTTTGATCAGCGCTACTGTTAGCGACAACATAAGTTTCACCGTCATTTAAGGTAGTTCCGGCCGGGAATGTATATTCGCCACTCCATGCACCACCGTTGTAGTTTGTCAATACGGCGAAGTTATTAAGGTTGACAGGTTTACCTGTTCCGTTGTAAAATTCGATTGCTTTATTATTGCTGCTGCCTTCAATGTACTGACTAAAGAAAAGATTGTTGTAAGTAGCTGTTAAAGTAACAGAGTCTCCTTTACAAACTTCCTGATCAGCACCTGCGTCAACAACAGGTAAAGGATTAACTTTAAGCATAATTGAATCGGTAGCTGAACAGCCATAGCTGTTTGTGTAAGTGTAATATACAGTGTGTTGGCCTGCACCGGCAACCGTAGGATCAAATCTGTTTCCGGAAACGCCGTTACCGGAGTAAGAACCACCGGCAGGAGTACCTACTAGTGTGTCTATAGCAGTACTTGCACAATATACCGGTCCATGTTTTGTTGTAACATCAACAACAGGTGTTGGATTAACATTTACAATTACAGAGTCCATTCCGTAAAATCCACCAATACCTGTAACTTTTACGTAGTATTTAGCTGCGGAGTCTACCGTAATGTTTTGTGAAGTTGAAGCAACCATGTCCATGGTGTCAACATACCATTCATACGTCCAGCCGGAGCTGTAACCTGCATCTAAGGTTGTTGTACTTCCGTCACAAATGGTAACGGTGTCAGGACCTAAGTCAATATTCAGGTCAGTACCAAAAGCAACATCATCGATAGCAACATCGCCATAATATCCATCTCCACGGATTACCCTGAACTGAATACTGTCGGCGCTACTATAAGAGGTTAAGTCAATAGTATGCATTGTCCATGGAGCAGATTTTGAAGAATGTTGCTCTCCAATGATCGTATCCACATTATAATTCCAGCTTCCACCTGTAGCTATATCAATAGCTAATGTATCAATGTCGGAACCATACATGTGATACCAGAAGTTCATCTTTGGATTGGATAAAGCTGAAAAATCAATAAGAGGTGTTATTAATAATGCTGTATCGCCCAGGTCTGCAGGTGATGAAGCTTCTGTATAAATGTAGTAACCATTACCTGTCGTATAGTCACCATCGGGACCTGTACTAGAAGAAACTGTCTCTCCCTGGTTTACTTCCCAGGTAAAGTCACCATCATTGCTTGTAGGAGTCCATCCGATTGGGTAGCTACCCATATGATCCATAGTTTCCACAAATGGGAATGAATCGATAGTGGCATCAACAACCTCTCCAATAATCGGAAGGCTATTGGTTGATGAGTTGGCCGTTACATCCAGGCTGGCACTCTTGGCTTCTTCTGTATTACCGGAAAAATCAACCTGAAGGCTGAGACTTTCGTATGTATTTAATGTTTTGGGATACGTGTTTGTGTCCACAACATCAAAGTTACCTGAATTAGTACCGGAAATGGCAACGTTTGTTACATCCATTCCGCCAACACCATTATTTGAAATTGTAACCGTCTTAGTTGTTGTATCCGGGAAGTCGTAACGAACTTTACCCATATCTAACGTATCCGCATTGAATGCAAATATCGGGCCGGTTGGCATAGTTTCCAATAATACATTATCCACATACATATCCTCATAAGAATCTGTGGAGGTATGTTTCAGTGCGATATATTGGCCGGTACCTGTATATCCGGTTAAATCAGCGTAAAATGCACCCCAGACATTATTATCGGGGAAAATAATGGTGTCTACGCCGGTGAACGTGGTTGCATCCTGTGGATTATCCAAAACACCAACAATTAATGAGTCGTCAGTGGTTTCACTGTAGATATCCATAGTAATCCATTTATCAGAAATATTACCAAAATAAACAGGCAGAATAGCCATTAATGTTTCTCCTCCACTTGAACCACTATTATAAATATCCAATGAGTTTGGAGCGGATTTAGCTTCATACTCATTTGTTTCTACATATCCGCTGGACTCATTGATAAATGACCATCCGGCTGGTAATGCAGGCTCAGTGACATTATCAAAGTTCTGTGTATATGGAATAGCAAAGTTTTGAATTAATGTGTGAAGTGTGTCATTGCTTGTTTTTTGGTCTGTTGACAGACCTGTAGCTGTGATAAGTTGGTAGTCTCCGGTAGTTGATAAATCAGCAGTACCCGTAAAGGTGTAAGTTGCTGTATCACCCGGGCTAAGCGGACCGGCAATTGTTTCTGATGTATAAGTGGCTCCGCTATCTAATGAAAACATCACAGGAATGGAGCTTTGAGCTAATTGTCCTGTATTTTTAACCTTTATGGTTACAGGCATAGAGGAAGTCATATCAATACCGCCTTTAAGAGGCTCATCAACAGAAATTACAGAAACATCATTATTATATACGGTTACAAGTTCAACTTCATCAATATAAATATCGGTATATGAATCGGAACAACCATGTTTAAATGCAATATATTCTCCACTACCCGTGTAGTTAAAGAAGTCAACCTGCTTTTGTTCCCATGTATCTTCAGCACTAAAACTTACTGTATCAATAACGGTAAATGTGGATGTATCGGTTGGATCTTCCATAATACCTACAATAAGGTTTTCAGCCAGTGCTTCATTAAAAGCGGCGAAGTTGAGTCGTTTATCTGCAAAAGATCCGGAAAAAGGAGGCATGATTGCCATTAAAACTTCACCACTACTTGCTCCGCTGTTATACATATCCATTGCCATGGATCCGGAGAATACTTCATAGTTATCTGAGTCAACGTAGCCCGAAGAAGTGTTGAGTACCTGCCATCCTTTAGGCATTTCCGGTTCGGCTAGCGTGTCAAAGTTTTGCACATAAGGCATTTCATGATTATAAACGACTTTAGTGATTGTGTCGTTATTATTCAGTGTATCACCTGAATTAGACACCACAGCTTTAATCTCATGCATGCCATAAGAACTTAAGTCAGCTGTTGCTGCGAACGTATGTTGATAAATTGTATCCGGATTAATTGTAGTGGATATGTTTTCAGTTACAAAACTTCCGCCATCAATGGAGTAAGAAACATCATAACCGGACTGAGCAACAATCCCATTATTATATACCTCTATACCAACCTCAGATGTATTTGTCATTTCAATACCTGCATCTTCTGGCAGATAGATATCTGAAGCCATCAAGTCATTGTCTGCCGGGACATAAATTTCAAATGCATCCACATAGACTTCGTATGAACTCCAACTTGAAGTATTTTCAGCATTCAATCGAATTTTGAAAGATCCGGAAGTCGTATTTAATGTGTCTAAGTTAAGTTCCACATCAATCCACATGTCATCATCAGTGAATTCATAAATTTGAACCCATGATGAAGAACCGGCCTCTTGTATTTCCACAAAAAACTCATTAGACCAAT